>CASFYI010000001.1 GCA_949298875.1 uncultured Methanomassiliicoccales archaeon
GACCTCCGCGTTCGCCGTCGTGTGGGCTGTGATATTCGTGTTCGCCGGGAGCATCGACAGCTACTGGTTCTGGTTCCTGACGAGCTTCCTGTTCGGGTTCTTCGGCGGGTTCATGACCCTCTCGTTCTCGCAGATAAAGGAGTGGTACCCCATTGCGGTTGCAGGGACCTCCGTGTCCGCGGCGAACGTGTTCCTGTTCCTCGGCGCCAGCGTGTTCACCACGGTGTCCGGGTGGATAGTCGGGACCTCGTACACGCTGGAGAACTTCTCCCTCGTCTGGGGTCTGATGACCGTCACTGCGGTCCTCGCGGTGGTCCTCCTGCTGGTGTCCAGGGAGAGGAGTCCCAGGGACGCCCTGTTCGGGGTGGAGGCCGTGAGGGAGGCGGGGTCATCGCGCTGACGATCTCTCGCTCTGTCCTTCGGCCAGCCCCTTGAGGCTGCCGTCGAACCTGTCGGCCGTGTTGACCATCGTGACCACAACGTCGGCGATGAGATCGGCCGAGGGGACGGCGCCCTTGTACACGAGGGCGTAGTCGAACGTCACGTATCCGTCGGCGGGGTTTATGGCGAAGCTCCCGAAGGGGAGGTCGGAGTTGATGGCGTTCAGGCTCCAGACGAAGTCGCGCATCCTCTCGGCGGGCACCCTGAAGGACAGGATCGCCGCCATGCGGATCATCCCGTCGCTCACGAACGCGTGGAAGCCTATCGCCAGGTCGTTCCCCTGGAAGGAGGACACGATCCCGCGGTTCTCCGGGACCGCCTTGTATCCCCATCCCTTCGATCCGAAGGTCTCTCTCAGCGCTCCGTACGCCCTGTCGTCGATGCCGTCGTCCGCCATTCAGAACACTCCCGTCGGGGCCGGCGGATGCCGTTCCCGTGCGGGTCCGGATGCGTTCCGCCGATATAGAATCGGCGGGGGGAGAGGTTGATCCGTCGGAGGGGTGAGGGCGATCATTGATGTATATGATTGATGGGTAATAGACAAAAATGTAAATAGTTCACCATTATAGGCATCGGGGTCTATCCGGACAGGAGACGCAACGATGTCTGAGGAAGGGAAGGACCGCTATCAGCTGAACAAGGAACTCGCGCAGATGCTCAAGGGAGGGGTCATCATGGATGTCACCACCCCGGAGCAGGCCCGCATAGCCGAGGAGGCGGGGGCGTGCGCGGTCATGGCATTGGAGAGGATCCCGGCGGACATACGCGCCGCAGGCGGCGTGTCGAGGATGTCCGACCCGCAGATGATAAAGGGGATCCAGGACGCGGTGTCCATCCCAGTGATGGCCAAGTGCAGGATAGGTCACTTCGCGGAGGCCCAGATCCTCCAGGCGATCGAGATCGACTATATCGACGAGAGCGAGGTGCTATCCCCGGCGGACGACGTCCACCACATCGACAAGCGCAGGTTCGACGTGCCCTTCGTATGCGGGGCCAGGGATCTCGGAGAGGCCCTCAGGCGCATTGGCGAGGGCGCATCCATGATCAGGACCAAGGGCGAGCCCGGCACCGGCGATGTGATCCAGGCGGTCTCGCACATGCGCACCATGAACAGGCAGATCAGGGAGCTGAGGGCGCTGGCGGACGACGAGGTGTACGAGTACGCCAAGTCCCTGCAGGTCCCGCTGGACCTGGCGTTCCAGGTACACGAGACGGGCAGGCTCCCCGTCGTCAACTTCGCCGCCGGCGGCATCGCCACGCCCGCGGACGCGGCGCTCATGATGCAGCTCGGCGCCGAGGGAGTGTTCGTCGGCTCGGGCATCTTCAAGTCCGGGAACCCGGAGAGGAGGGCCGCGGCCATCGTGAAGGCGGTCACCAACTACGACGATCCGAAGATCCTGGCAGAAGTTTCCGCGGGTCTTGGCGAGGCCATGGTGGGCATCAACAGGGACGAGATCGAGAGGCTCGAGGGCATCCGCATGGCGGAGCGCGGCATATGAGCCGCATCGGGGTGCTCGCCGTCCAGGGCGCATTCGCCGAGCACGAGAGGGTTCTCACGGACCTGGGGGCCGAATGCTTCGAGATCCGCAAGCCCTCCGACCTCGACAGGAACCCGGACGCCCTCGTGATCCCGGGGGGCGAGAGCACGGTAATGGCCAAGCTCCTGGGGGACATGGGGATGACGGATCGTATGAGAGGGATGGTCTCCGGCGGCATGCCCGTGCTGGGGACCTGCGCGGGGATGATTCTGCTGGCCTCCGGGGTCGAGGGAGGGGCGCCCTGTCTCGGCACCCTGCCCATGACGGTGAGGCGCAACGCCTACGGGCGGCAGCTCGGGAGTTTCAGCTCCGGGGCGGACTTCGCCGGACTCGGGGAGGTGCCTCTCAGGTTCATCCGCGCCCCGTCGGTTGTCTCCCTCGGGGAGGGCACCGAGGCGCTGTGCTCCCTCGACGGGGTCCCCGTCGCGGTGCGCAACGGCAGGCAGATTGCCACGGCGTTCCACCCGGAGCTCACCGGCGACGCCACGGTCCATGGGTACTTCCTGGACCTGGTCCGAGGCCTGACTGCCTTTATAAGGGGCGCGCGCATGGGGGCGGATATGGAGCAGAATGGAAGCGAGTGGCTGTACGAACCCTCCCGCAGGTACATGGACTGCGCATCCCCGGATTTCGATCCCAAGAGGGCCGAGGCCCTGGCGGAGCAGGGTGCGTCGGAGGGCAACCCGGACGCCCGCTACCTCCACGGCCTATTCCTCTATCTCGGCGAGGGCGGAGCCATCGCGGACCCCGCCACGGCGGCCGAGATGTTCTCCCTGGCGGAGGCCGAGGGCCACATGCCCGCGTCGATCGTCTCCGCCGAGCTGAAGCGCAACGAGCCCGAGGTCCAGAGGAAGGTGATGGCGCTCAGGCTCAGGGGCGAGGAGAGGGACACCGCCGCCTGCGCGAGGCTCTTCGAGCTGTACGACAACGGCTCCGAATGCGTCAGGAAGAGCCATGCGGAGGCCGTAAGGTTCTACACCGTCTGCGCCGAGAACGACGACCCGGTGGCGCAGCGCGTCATCGGATTCATGCATCTCAAGGGGAAGGGGATCCCGAAGAACCCCCAGCTGGCCGTGAGATGGCTGAAGGCAGCCGCCGACAACGGCGACGCCAACGCCATGTACCGCCTCGGCCAGATGTACGACGAGGGCACCGGCGACGCCGAGCCCGACCTGAAGACAGCGGTCCAGTGGTACGAGAGGGCCGCCGCGGCCGGCGACAGGGACGCCCAGTTCGCCATGGGCTGCATCCACTCGATGCCCAAGACCAGGTGGACCAGCGACCAGAAGGCGGCCGAGATGTTCGAGAAGGCCGCGGAGCAGGGCCACGACGAGGCCCAGTACCAGCTGGGCATGATGCTCGCCTACGGGCAGGGGGTCCAGAGGGACCCGTCCAGGGCGCTCTACTGGCTCGAGAAGTCCTGCGAGAACGGGTACCAGCAGGCCATGGTGGACCTCGCCAACATGTCCTTCGAGGGGCAGGTCCTGCCCAAGGATTTCGCCAAGGCCGCGAAATGGTTCACCGAGGCGGCGAACATGTGCAACGGATACGCGCAGTACGCCCTCGGGTGCATGTACGGCTCCGGATACTACTTCGAGAGGGACGACGAGGAGTCCTTCAAATGGTTCCAGAACGCGGCGGAGGGCAGCGAGCCCAACTCCCAGTACTGCCTCGGATGCATGTACTACGAGGGACGCGGATGCGAGCGCGACCCGGAGAAGGCGGCGATGTGGCTGGACCAGGCGGCCGACCAGGGCCATCCCGGCGCCAAGTCCATGTTCGCCATGATGAAGATCACCGGATCCGGCGTCGAGAAGGACGTCGAGGGCGGACTGGAGATCCTCAACGAGGTCGCCGACGCCGGATACTACGAGGCCCAGTACTACCTGGGCAAGATCTACTACGAGGGGGAGATCGTCAAGAGAAACATCCCCCGTGCGAAGAAGCTGCTCGGCCTGGCCGCCCGCCAGGGCGACCCCGACGCCGCCGAGCTGCTCGAGCGGATCAGGTCAGAGAGGTCGAGATGACGGACAACCTCTTCCGCGACGCAGAGGGCGGCGACCCGTACGCGTGCCTCGCCCTCGCGTACTACTATCAGACCGGCAAGGAGCTGGATCCCGACATCGGACGCGCCGTCCGGTGGTACGAGAGGGCCGCCAGCCTCGGCTGCGCCCGCGCCCACTGGGAGCTCTACAGGATGATCTCCGAGGGCGTCGTGGACGGCAGCCACGAGGAGATGGTCAGGCACCTCATCACCGCCGCGGAGTTCGGCAGCGTCCTGGCCCAGGCGGAGCTCGGGGGCGCCTACGCCCACGGCGACATCCTCCCGCAGGATACCGCCCAGGCCTTCGTATGGTACCGCAAGGCGGCCGAGCAGGGGCACTCCCTCTCGAAGTTCGTGGTCGGGTACATGTATTCATACGGGATCGGCGTCGAGAGGTCCCCCTCCGACGCGGAGGTGTGGTTCTCCTCGGCCGGCATAACCGGGAGCGCCGACATGTTCCTGAAGATCGGGATGTACTGCGAGTACGGTCTCGACGGGGTCAGGAGCAACGACGTCGAGGCGGCCAGGTGGTACAAGTACGGCGTGGACATGGGATACGACAAGTGCATACTCTGCTGGAACGCCGTGCTCTCCGAGCTGGACTGCGGCGAGCGCGAGCCCCTGGAGGAGCGCCTGGAGAGGCTGGCGGCCACCCCGTCCCAGGTCGAGGCGGACGAGATGGACGCCGCGCTCGCGAGGGCGGACGCGCTGCTCGAATCGGGGGACATGGAGGGTGCCTACGCGGCGTACCACCATGCGGCCGACCTCGGCAGCCCTCCGGCGATGTTCTACGTGGCCATGATGCACCACCAGGGGATGGGGGTCAGGAGGGACGACATCAAGGCGATATCCCTCCTCTCCAGGGCGGCCGACGCCGGGTCGGAGGATGCGCAGTTCTACCTTGCCCGCACGTACGAGTCGAGCAGCTACCCCACGGACGAGTCGCAGATCGTCAAGCTGTACGCGGACGCGGCGAGCAACGGCTTCCTCGCCGCCTACTACTATCTTTCGAAATACGAGGACCACCCGGAGAGGTACGTCCGCAGGACCCACATGAGGCGCTGACATGTCGTTCGAGACAGTTCTCAAGGCCGCCCAGGACGGGGATCCAGACGCCCAGACGGCGATGGGGTACCTGTTCTTCAAGGGCGAGGGCGTGATGCAGGACCGCAGGGAGGCAGCCAGATGGTTCGGCCTCGCGTCAGACCAGGGGAACGCGGAGGCGATGTGCAACCTCGCGTACATCAAGGCCCACGGATTCGGGGTCCGCTGCGACCTCGAGGGAGCCATGGCCCTCTACGAGAGGTCCGCGGAGCTCGGTTACCCCCAGGCGATGTTCAACCTCGGCTTCATGTACAGCGACGTGGAGGGCGTCCCCCAGGACTGGGAGAGGGCCAGGTACTGGTACGGAAAGGCGGCCGAGGCCGGAAGCACCGTCGCGCAGTACAGGATCGGCGTCATCCTGCTCGAGGGCAGGGGTTGCGATCCCGATCTGAAGGCCGCCGCCGGATGGTTCGAGAAGGCGCTCGCCAACGGATATCCCAAGGCCGGGGTCAGGCTGGCGTCCATGCACATGACCGGCACCGGGTTCCCGAGGAACCCCGACAAGGCCGCCAAGTATCTGATCAAGGCGGCAGACATGGGCTCCGAGGAGGCGATGCTCGAGCTCGGCAGGATGTCCCTGTCCGGCGAGGGCATGGTGAAGAGCGAGAACAACGCCCGCAAATGGCTTTCCAAGGCCGCGGCGAGGGGCTCACAGGAGGCCGCCGAGCTGCTGGCCCAGCTCAAGAGGTGACATTCGATGAGGATGAACGAGTACCAGAGGGAGATCATCACGCGTCTCCTGATGGACATCAAGGAACGCAGCCCGTTCTACGCCAGGAAGTTCGAGGGCATCGACCTCTCCCAGATAAAGACGCAGGAGGATTTCGAGAGGCTCCCGTTCACCGACAAGGCGGACCTCCGCGAGGCGTACCCGCTGGGTCTCGCGGCCGTCCCCCGCAAGGACATCGTGAGGATACACAGCTCCTCCGGCACCACCGGGACTCCCGTCGTGATTCCGTACACCGCGAGGGACGTGGAGGACTGGGCCGTCATGTTCGAGCGCTGCTACCGCATGGCAGGCGTGACCGAGGACGACGTGGTCCAGATCACCCCCGGATACGGTCTCTGGACCGCCGGGATAGGGTTCCAGGCCGGCTGCGAGAGGCTCGGCGCCATGGCCCTGCCGATGGGTCCGGGCAACACCGACAAGCAGCTCAGGATGATGGAGGACATGGGGACCACGGTGCTATGCGCCACATCCTCCTACGCGCTCCTGCTGGCCGAGGAGATAAAGAGCCGCGGCATCAAGGACAGGCTCCGCCTCCGCAAGGGCGTGATAGGGTCCGAGCGCTGGGGGGAGAAGATGCGCAACGAGATCGCATCCGACCTGGGCGTGGAGTTCTACGACATCTACGGCCTGACGGAGATCTACGGCCCCGGCATCGGGATCAGCTGCGACTACCGCAACGGGATCCACATGTGGGACGACTACATCTATTTCGAGATCATCGACCCGCAGACCGGGGAGACCGTGCCGGACGGCACCGTGGGTGAACTGGTCATCACCACCCTGAGGAAGGAGGGCGCCCCGCTCATCCGCTACCGCACCCACGACCTCACCAGGATCGTCCCGGGGGAGTGCCCCTGCGGCTCCAGGTTCCCCAGGATCGACATCATCGTCGGACGCACCGACGACATGATCAAGGTGAAGGGATGCAACATGTTCCCCGCCCAGTTCGACGAGGTCCTGGCGACCATCGAGGGGGCATCGAGCGAGTACCAGGTGATGATCGACCACCTCATGGGGAGGGACGAGGTGACCGTCTACTTCGAGACCACCGTCCCGGAGGAGGGGCGCATCGAGCTCGAGAGGGAGCTGGTCTCCAAGATCAAGTCCAAGATGAACATCACCGTCATCCCCCGCGCGGTGCCCGTCGGGTACCTGCCGAGGAGCGAGAAGAAGACCAACAGGATCTTCGACAACAGGTACTGATCCCATGATCGGAGCGGTCATCTTCGACATGGACGGCACCCTCATCGACACCGAGAAGCTCAACGTGAGGTTCTGGATGGAGGCCGGGAGGAACCTCGGCTTCGGGATAACCAGGGACGAGGTGCTCCACATCCGCAGCCTGGACGGGAGGCTCGCCAGGCGGTACATGGAATCCAACCATCCCGGCATGGACTTCGGAGCCGTGAGGGAGGAGCGCCGCCGGCTGATGGCCGAGCATGTGCGCTCCGAGGGCATAGAGATGAAGCCCGGCGTCGTGGAGATCCTGGGGTTCCTGAGGTCCTCAGGCATCAAGACGGCGGTCGCCACCGCCTCCCGCCCCGACCATGTGGACGAGTACCTGAACATGCTCGGGATACGCGGGATGTTCGACGAGATCGTCTGCACATCGTCGGTGCCCAACGGCAAGCCCAGCCCGGACGTCTACCTGTACGCGTGCGAGAGGGTGGGCGAGAGGCCGTGCGACTGCATCGCGGTGGAGGACGCGCCCAACGGCGTGAGGTCCGCTTACGATGCCGGATGCAGGGTCGCATTCGTTCCCGATCTCACCGACGCCGACGACGAGATAAGGTCGAAGGCCGAGGTGTTCCGGAGCCTGGACGAGCTGAGGGAGCACCTGTCCGGCGAGATGGGCGGGGCCCGATCGGCCCGGTTTCCGTAATCCAGGTTACTGTAATCTGGATTACAGTAATCTGGATTACAGTCTCCGATGTTCGGGTACGGCATTTTCAGGCCCGGTGATGGGTGATTGTAGCAGGGATCCGACACTGGAACGTCGGGAACTAGTTCCGAACTAGTTCGGAACCATTCGCGAACCATTCTCGCGGTTCACCCATCCAGGGTTCAGATCGTGATCCGGATCAAAGCACGGTCCATCTGCTGTTCCTGTTGGTCCCGTCGTTCCTCAGACGCCCCTCCGATTTGAGCAGGGCCACGGCCTTCTTGACCGAGGAATATGACATCCCAAGCTCCTCGGCGGCATCAGTCAGCTTCGCCTCGGGATGAGATTCCAGATATACGAGCAGGCGTGAGTGGGCTGGATCCAAGCCCGATAGTTTGATGTCGCTCTCCCTCCTGGCCTTCACATAATCAGGGACGAAAGTGAATGGAATCGTCACCACAATCTCCATGTCGGTCATTTTGAAGGCTTCTCTTCCATAATGCCTTACGATGATCGGCACACCATGTCCGCTGTGTTCCACCAATCTGGTCAGCATGAAAAGCTGGAACAGAGAGGGGTTTACGGGATGACTGGATCCTTCGTAGAAATCATCCTGTGACATGGGGAACGGGATACGCCCGTTCGATACGACCTCTATTCTATCGTCGAATATCATTACGGCTGGGGGATTCATCGTACGCCAATCATTATGGACACACGCGTTGATCCAAGCTTCCCTGAAGGATTCGAAATCGAACAGATCAGTCTCGATCCTCTCTCCTTTGGAAAGGTCTATCTCAGTCATCATGTACGATGAGACATGATTTAGGACGGCTTTGGCTGAGTCTATAAGGCTCTGTCCTCCGAAGTTTGTGCGTTTCGAGATGGAGGACCTGTCAGTACCTTTGAAACGGACCACCTGTATGATCTCGTTATTCTGATCCGACACGAGATAGGCTGTGAGATTGTACTGTCCATGCTCGTTCAGCATGCCCTGGGCCCTGAAGAAGTTCGCATCGTCTCTAGGATGGAGTCCGCTCGACCTCAGAGCGTTGAACAAGCTGTTGAACGTCAATTCCTGAACCTTTGAGGGATACCCCATCAACGGATCAGTTTTCTTCGACATGATTATCTGTTCTAGGATTTCTGGTCCGGCTGATTCGTCCGATGAGACGTTCCTGATGTAGTATCTGCCGTCGCATGAATAGGGGGTGTTGTATCCGATCACACGGACTTCGATGTACGTCTTGCCGTCATCGGTCACATGCTCGATGATTTCTGGAATCACCTGGACCTTGACCATGTCGCGTATCCTGTTCCTGATGGTCTCCTTGGTTCTCGGACCTATATCCATGCCGATGACTTCCCCATCATCATCGACTCCGATAAACAAGGAGCCGTACTGATGTCTATTCAGCATCGCCGTGAGGCTTCTGATGCCCTTGTCGAGCTGAGCAATGCTCTCCTTGAACTCAACAGTCTCGCTCTCGCGGCCGATATTCATCAGGAACACCTGGTGATGGCAACGGAGAGACGATATTAAATGGTTCGTAACTAGTTCCGAACTAGTTCGGAACCATTCGCGAACCAGTCAGGAACCGTTGGACAATTTCGGAGATTCACTTCAGGTTCCCGCCGATGAGCGCCATCGATGCGATCAGCCACTCCAGCTGGATGCGCTCGTTGCTGCCCTCGACGATCCTGAACTCGCACTCGCCCACCTTGTCCAGCAGGCGGACCTTCTCGTAGTCGGATATGTCGAGGTAGAAGATCTGGGAGTGGATCTGCCCGATGACGTCCTGTCCGGCGAGGCCGTACTCCTCCATGGTGCTTGCGAGGCGGTCCTTGGCGCCCACGAAGTCCCCGCCCATGGCGGTCATGATGATCTCCCTGATGCTCTCGGGGTTCGCATGGCCGGCGGTCTGGTAGATCAGGTCGGCGTCGATCCTCCTGCCGAGGGAGGCGGCCACCTGCAGAGAGTTGACGGCGCGGCGCATGTCCCCCCTGGCGATGCCCACGAGGGCCTCCATGGCGTCGTCGTCGATCTGGATGCCCTCGGACTCCACGATTTTCTGGAGGAAACCGGAGATCTCCCCGTCGGAGAGGTGCTTGAACTTGAAAACGGCGCATCTGGACTGGATCGGGTCGATGATCTTGGACGAGTAGTTGCACGAGAGGATGAACCTGCAGATCCCGGAGTACTTCTCCATGGTGCGCCTGAGGGCGGCCTGGGCGTCCCTGGTCAGGGCGTCGGCCTCGTCCATGAAGATGATCTTGAACTGGGCGCCGCCGATGGGGGAGGTCCTGGCGAAGTCCTTGATCTTGCCGCGGACCACGTCTATGCCCCTCTCGTCGGAGGCGTTCATCTCGATGTAGTTCCCCAGCCAGTTCTCGCCGTAGAGCTCCCTGCTCAGGGCGAGGGCGCATGTGGTCTTGCCGGTCCCGGCGGGCCCGGTGAAGAGCATGTGCGGGATGTTGCCCGACCTGACGTACGCCTTCAGCTTGTCGGTAACCTGGCTCTGGCCGGCGACGTCGTCCAGCGTCCTCGGCCTGTACTTCTCGGTCCAGATCTCGTTCATGGGAAACACGTGACAATGCGCGCGGTGATTAATAGGCTATGTCCGCGGGTCCGTCCGGCCGGGACGGCGTTACATAAACAATTCGAACAATCGAATTATACGCGCTCATTATGATGCGGCCCCGATGAAGCAGGCGGGGCATGGGCTGCTGCTCGCGACGATCGCGATCAGCATGTTCCTGGATGGACTCGACGGGACGATCGTCAACGTGGCGCTCCCGGAGATCGCGGACTACTACGGCATAGGCACGGGGGACACCTCCTGGGTCATCACCGTGTACTATCTGGTGATGGCGGGGCTGATCCTGGTTTTCGGGAGGATCAGCGACCGCGGGGCGATAAGGAAGGTGCTCATCACCGGCATGGCGATGTTCACCCTCGGATCCCTGTTCTGCGGACTGTCGCCGTCGTTCGCCGTCCTGCTGGCCAGCCGCGCCTTCCAGGGCGTCGGCGCCGCCATGCTGGCGGCCTCGGCGGTCATGCTCGGCGTGAAGTTCCTCCCGAGGGCGAAGCTCGGCATCGGGATGGCGCTGGTCGTCATGGGCACTTCGATAGGGGTCGCCCTGGGCCCCTCGCTGGGGGCGATCCTCACCGACATGGTGTCCTGGCACTGGATCTTCTTCATCAACGTGCCGGTGGGCATCGCGGCGATCCTGATCGCGCATCACGCCATACCCGCCGACGAGGGGATGGAGAAGGGGGATCTGGACATCCCCGGTTCCATCCTGCTGTTCGCCGCCATCGTCCTCGGCCTTTTCGTCGTGGAGAGGATGCCGTCCACTGGGATCACCTCGTTCAGCCTCGTGGCCCTGGCGGGATGCATCATCCTCTTCGCCGTCTACGTGGTGTACAGCCGGAGGAAGGAGAGCCCCGTCCTGGACCTCTCGCTCTTCCGCAACGGGCGCTTCGACATAGCCACCCTCACCTACGTCCTGGTCAACGTGACGATCATGGGCGTCGTGTATCTCGTGCCGTTCCTACTGAGGGGGCCCCTCGGGCTGACCACCCTGGAGAGCGGTCTGCTCCTGTCGCTCAAGTCCATCTCCATGATCATATGCTGCGTCATAGTCGGAAGGTGCACCAACCGTTCGAGGGACAGGATGTTCGCCGTGCTCTCCTGCGTGCTCATGACGGTCTACGCGGTCATGATGCTGCTGGTGCAGTCCGACTCCGCGGTGTGGTACATCGGCATCTGCCTCCTGGTCGAGGGGACCATCTGGGGCGTCGGGGGAGGACCCATCGGCACCAGGATGGTCAACGTCCTCGACGACAAGGACAGGGGATCCGGATCCTCCATGGTCACGTTCGTGATGTACTTCAGCTCAGCTCTCGGCACCGCGCTGTTCGCGGGGCTGTTCGGGTTCGGGTCCGGCGAGACCGGATCCATATCGGAGGTCTCCACCGACGCGTTCATGGACGGCCTGTGGTTCTGCATGGCGATCGCCATAGTGCTGTCCGTGGTCTCCGTGATCACCGCCTGGGCGCTCGGTCGCGGAGGGAAGGTAGATGGATGAGGTCACCCGGAGCATGATAGGGTATCTCGCCGCCGGTTCGGTGATGGAGCTGCGCATCATCAACGCGGATCCGTCGGCGGACACGCGCCTGTCCTTCAAGGACGTCATGTTCCTGAACCTGATCGCCACGATGGAGGACTGCACCCCGTCCAAGCTGGCCGAGGCCGCGTGCGTCACCAAGCCCACCATAACCTCGAGGCTCAACGGCCTGGAGGACAAGGGGTTCATACGCAGGGCGAGGAGCGACGAGGACGGGAGGGTCCAGGTGGTGGAGCTCACCCCGCGCATCGCCGACGTGTACAGGATGGAGTGGGGCATCTTCGAGAGGATGGTCGAGGATCTGAGGGAGCGCTTCGGGGAGGAGCGCCTCAGGGACTTCGCCGAGGTCCTGGACGAGGC
>CASFYI010000002.1 GCA_949298875.1 uncultured Methanomassiliicoccales archaeon
GCGTCCGGGGACCTCTGGAACGCCCTCAAGAACATTAGGCAGTCCGGGATGGACGAGGGGTTCGAGCTGGAGCAGGTGGACTATGATCTGGTCGTCGAGCGTCTCAAGGGGATGCTGGGGATCAAGGATGCCAGCGAACGCGAGGTCGAGCCCTCAGAGAAGCATGCCTCGCAGCTCAGGGACTACCTCTTCGCGATGGATGTCTTCGCCAGGCTCCCTGCGGTCTCTACGGACGATTCCCTGGACGTGTCGGACCTCACGGTATGCATCCAGCCCGGTCTCAGGTACTTCCAGGCTACCGCGCTGATAGATTCGCTGGCGACGGACGGGATGATATCAAGGCTGGATGATGCCAAGAGGTCCAGGATGTTCGCCATGATTCGCGATATGATCTCCGGGCAGATCCTGGAGGAGGCGGTGATCTACGATACCATGAGGTCGCTGGGCCGTGGGTTCAGAGTCTTCAAGCTGTTCATGCCGTCCGGCGAGGTGGACATGGTGGTGCAGGATACTGAGTCTGGGGACTGCGTCCTGGTGGAGGTCAAGCATTCCGTCAGGAGGAACGACGCTCAGTTCCGTCATCTGGTCAGCGAATCGACGAGAGATTGTGTGGAGGGATCCTTCGGACGCATCGTCGGAAGGTATGTCCTGTACAGGGGCGAGGATGCGGAGGCGCGCCGTGGCGTGCGCTACCTGAACGTGGAGAATTACCTCGTGAACCTGCCCGGATCCGTGAAGGACCTGTTCGGGAATCGAAGAAGCCTCTCGGCCACAAGATGATAGGAGAAAAGTGGCAGACAGCGTGTCTGAGTTCCCGTAGGCTTGCGCACTACAGTACAGGCAGATACGCGGGCGGACTTTACTTCCGGGTTCGGAATGGGACCGGGTGTTACCCCGCCGCTATGGCCGTCTTACCAAGACTCTGGATATCGCACTAATATATAATGATATCGCAGAATCAGGTATATGGCGAGGCCGACGACCGCTCCAATCAGTGCCGTGGAGCAGTTGTTGGTGTACTTGGAGATGTATCCGGGATTCTCCAGGACCGCCCCGAACACACTGTCCAGGAGGTTGCCGAGGACTCCCATCGCGAACGGGATCAGCAGCATCCAACCGAGGGACTCCGTGACGACTCCCCATCCGAGGATGGCGATGAGCAGGGAGGCCATCGTGGATGTGGCGGTGCCCAGGGGCGACACGCCTCCGTTGATTCCCGGTTCGACCCTCTTGCCGGTGGTGATCATGTAGACCCTGTCGTCGCGGACCCCGATCTCGCTGGCGATGGTGTCCGCTCCTGCCACGGTGATGGTGGACACGAACATGATCGCGAACATCGTCTGATCGATGATCCCAAGCGCCGCGAGGGCGACTATCAGACAGGGCGGTATGCCCACGCCGGCGACGTTCTTCCAGTTGCGTTCGCCCGATTTACCCTCCTGCACGCCCTCGGCCTTCTTGCGGCCGATGTCCCTCATGGTGGCGAAGAATCCCGCGATCGTGAAGACCGTCAGGAGGAAGAACGCGTTGATCGATGCGAAAACGCCCACGAAGGCGCCTACGAGGAACGAGGCGACGGCGCCGTCCCTAGTCAGGCAACCGAGCTTGTACGCCTCGAGCGACATTATCGCCGAGATGATCACGGCGGCCGCCACGAGATAGGCCTCTTCCATGAGTGTCGATAAGGGACTCCGATAAAAAGGGTTGGTACGGGCCGGGGCCTGTCAGAGGAGCGACTCGAGCATCTCGGTCGCGTATTTGATGCAGAGGGGCTTGTCCTCGAGGGGGAAGTACATCACCTTGCCGTTGCGGTAGAGAGTGACCTCCATCCCGTTCCACTGGAAGACGACCATCATGTCGTCGACCTGGGTGATCCTGCATCCATCGGCCTCGAACTTGGCGGCGGCCTTCGCAGGGTCGATGTCCAGCTCGTCCGCGGATATGGCCATGAGGGCCTTGCCCCCGCAGAGGCGCGCCGTGGTGAACCTCATAACATCGCCCCCAGCCTCTCCGCGGCGGCGATGCGGAACGTCTCCAGGTCGGAGTCGTTGACTATCATCACGTCCGCGAGGGCGAGGACCTCGGCGAGGCCCCACCCCATCTCGCGGGAGTCGCGGGCATCGAACTCATCGATGCTGCGCGGGGCATCCTCCCTCCCGCGCCTCACGAGCCTCTCGTATCTGGCCGACGGAGGGGCGGATATGCCGAGGATGACGATGTCCTCGCCGAGGGAGCGGTACGCGCGCACCTCGTCCATGCTCCTGCATCCGTCCACGAGGAACACGTCGCCGGACATGCGCTCCACGGCCCTGCGGGCCCAGACGTCCTTCCCGTGGGTCCTGCGCTCCTCGTCGGCGAACCCGCCGGCGGTGACGTCGGTCCTGCCGGAGGCGGCGTAGGCCTCGCGGACCAGGTCCCCCATGCGCAGGAACGGGAGCCCCATTCCGCGCGCCACGGTCAGGAGCTCCTCCTTGCCCGCACCGGGCATGCCCGCCACGAGTATGATCCTCATGGGGATCACAGCAGGTTGTCGGGGATGTTCGTCAGGAGCCTGTCGCAGTAGCAGCATCTGTGCTGCGGGGGGTGCCTGCCGACGACGGTGAACTCCGGCGCGACGGGCTCGCCGCGGTTGGTGATGCAGTTGGGGTTGCTGCACCTCGCCAGCCCAACGACGTGGTCCTCCAGGCAGACCTGGTACTTCTCGGCCACGTAGTAGTCGCGAATGATGGAGATCGTGGCATCGGGCGCGATGAGGGCGATCTTGTCGACGGTCTTGGCATCGAGCTCCCTGTCCTCGATCTTGATGATGTCCTTCCAGCGGTCGCCCTTCGTCGACACGACGTGCATGCCGATGCTGATGGACGAGTCGATGTTGCTGTAGTTCACCTTCAGGATCTTCATGACGTTGAGGGCCTGTCCGCATGTGATGTGGTCGATGACGGTCCCGTTCCTGATGGGCGGGAGCTTGACCTCCTTGATCGGCGTCTCGGTCATTCCAGCTCACCTCCGAGTATCGAGCAGAGCAGAGCCATCCTCACGGGCACCCCGTTGAACGCCTGCTTGAAGTAGCGGGCGTGGGTGGTGGAGTCCACCTCGGGGGCGATCTCCCCGACCCTGGGCAGGGGGTGCATGACGATCATGTCGCTCCTGGCCTCCCTGAGGATGGCGTTGTCTATCCTGTACGTGCCGGCCACCTTGTTGTACTCGGCCGGGTCCGGGAACCTCTCCCTCTGGATCCTGGTGACGTAGAGCACGTCCGCGTCGGAGATGATGTCCTCGAGGCGGTCGGTCTTGACGGGGTTGCATCCCTTCTCCCTCAGATGGGACACGGTGTCCTCCGGCATCTGCAGGGAGTCCGGCGCGACGAGGGTGAGCTTGGCACCGAACATAGTCAGGGCGTCGGCGAGGGAGTGGACCGTCCTGCCGTACTTCAGGTCGCCGACGAGGGCCACGTTGAGCCCCTCGAGGGAGCCTTTGGCCTCGCGCATGGTGAACAGGTCCAGAAGCGTCTGGGTGGGGTGGGACCCGGCCCCGTCCCCGGCGTTGATGACGGGGTTCTCGGAGAACTTGGCGGCCAGCCTCGCGGCCCCCTCGTAGGGGTGCCTGAGGACGATGAGGTCGCAGTAGGCGTCGACCATCTTGATGGTGTCGGCCAGGGTCTCACCCTTGGCTATGGAGGTCATGGACATCTCGGACACGTCGATGACGTCGCATCCGAGCCTGAGCGCCGCGCTCTCGAAGGAGAGCTTCGTGCGGGTGGAGGGCTCGAAGAAGAGGTTGCCCAGGATCTTCCCGTCCAGGGCGCGGCTGCGCTTCTCCCCGAGCGCGTAGGGGATCATCGTCTCGGAGAAGTCCAGGATCTCCTCGATCTGAGCCTTGGTCAGGTCCCTGATGGATACAACGTCCTTGTCGTACAGGTCCATGTCCGGGCGATGGTCCGTCGGCGTAATAACTGTGTCGGGGACGCCGCCAGCAGAGGGTTTCCCGATGTCAGGGGACGGTCCGGGATTCAACGATGCATGGAATATGTTTGATGGTATAATCTACTTATAGCATGGTTCCCACACAATGTTTATTAGAGTTCGCCTCTGTAGATTAGTAACGGTGGGCGGAGACCCCCGGCGATCCGTACAGTCTCCCGAGAGCCGTCGTCCCCGAGAAGGTCTTACAACGAGGTCGGACTCACATGGTGCTCCCGACCGCAGGCTGGGGAGCACGGGCATGGGACCCGGCAAGGCTCCGGGTTCTCGCAGGGACGAGGCATCCAAGCCCCGCCGCACGCGTCGCATCACGATTCCGTGCGCGCTCGCCATATTCTCAGTGATGGCCATACTGATCGCATCCTCGTTCACGAGCGAGGTGACCATCGGCACCGACGGGATGGGTCATGTGCACGGAGGAGGGTACTATCGCGACGGTGAGACAGTCACAGTCACAGCGGATGCCGACGATGGTAGCATCTTCGAGGGATGGTACGACGACGGCGTCCTGGTGTCCACGGACGAGTCCTACACGTTCAAGGTCACGAAGAACGCCCATCTGGAGGCGCGCTTCTCCCCCGGCTCCGAGGACCTTACGCTGAGCTGGGATATGGACGCGAGCTCCGGTTCCATCCATGTCACGATATCCGGGTCCTCCTATCACAGGTACAGCGAGGACGACGTCGCACGCGACTACCGCACGCTGGGCGGGGACTGCGTATCCTTCGTCACCTCCGAGGATGAGACGATACGCGAGATCGCCGCGGGCGTCATGGAGGCGACCGCCGGGATCACGGACCTCGAGCGCGTGGAGTGTGTGCTGGACATGGTCCGCGGCATCCCCACGTCCACGGACGAGGAGTCCACCGGGCAGTCCGACTACTTCAGATACCCCGTCGAGACGCTGTGGGAGCTCACAGGGGACTGCGAGGACCACGCGATACTGCTGTCGTCGATCCTGGAGGCGATGGGCTATGACACGGTGCTCCACTACGTGAACATCTTCGAGGACGGGAGGCTCGTCGGATCCCACATGGCCGTCGGGGTCAACGTCGAGCACGCCACCGGATCCTACGTGCTGGTTCACGAGCTCCGCTTCTGGTACTGCGAGTCGTCGCCGGAGTCCGGAGCGGATCTCCATGTCGGAGAGGTGCCGGACGGCTACGTGGTCTGGAGGACCTACGAGGTGGTCTGAAGGCATGGCCAGGGGCATGGACCCGACTGTTGACGAAGGGCTTATTAAGTGCCTAGACGTTACATTCAGTACTCTGCTTATCTTAATATGAAATATAGACCGCATACCGTATACTATTTAAATTAAACTTTTAGTTCTAAGAATGTTGATTGACAATCATATCAAAAATCTTTGATTTCACCAGTTTTCGGTCAACATTGCGTATCAATAATCCTTCTTTGCAATGCTAAACCACCCAATTATCGGGTCGGTGGTGACTGTTTTATATACATTACACCGAAATGGATTGTTATCTCCAAAATGGAGAGGACGGTGATGATCTTGAATAAGACAGGACGTAGAGATGAAGGGCGACATCCACGAGGGTACAAAGATCCTCGAGGGTAAGCACATGATCTCAATTCTGCTGTACGTCGGCGGGCACGATGGTTGTACGAAGTCGGATCTCTACCAAGCGGTCGCGTTCTCGAACAACATGCCTAACAAGCTCGATGCCCTCGAATCGGCAGGTCTCCTCACACAGAGCCCGCACACCCATTCGGTGACGCTGAGTCTCACCGAGACGGGTACGGAAGTCGCGAGAAGATTGGAAGGATTGAATCAATACATGATAGAGTCCCGGCGGGAGACCGCCCGGGACTCTTGAAACGCGGATGGACCGCACCTATGAATGCAACCCGGTGGTCGACGTCACCGTGTCGGCCACC
Organism: uncultured Methanomassiliicoccales archaeon; assembly: GCA_949298875.1. Taxonomy (GTDB): domain Archaea; phylum Thermoplasmatota; class Thermoplasmata; order Methanomassiliicoccales; family Methanomethylophilaceae; genus Methanoprimaticola. The sequence goes on from CASFYI010000002.1 coordinate 5,883, forward strand.
AAACCTCCCTTATCTATGATTCCATACGGTGAGAGCGCCCGGCGCAACCGTTAATACGGCGTCGTGTGTCGCAGACTCATGTTGGATGTGCTGGCCAGGTCCCAGAGGGCGAGGCTCTGCGAGTATTCCAGGGAGAAGGGCGGTCCGAAGCTGTCCACACCCTGCGTCATCGTCTCCGAGGGCGACGATGCCTGTATCAAGGTAACCGAGGGCGGCAGGACGCTCTCCATCCTGGGGGCCGAGGTCCCTCTGGAGTCGGGTCTCCTCAGGACGGCCTCCTCCGGGATGCCGTCGGAGCCGTGCGTCCGCGACGGGATCGAGGTGGTCAGACTCCCCCTTCCCGAGGACTTCTCCGTGGACCCATCCGCCGAGGTGCTCGTGGTCCCCAACGCCTTCGAGCTGCGCCGCGACCCGCGCCGCCTCGTCGACACCGTGATCCGCCTGAGGGAGGCCGCCGGATTCAACCGCATCCTCTGCATGCTCGGCATAGGCGAGCCGTCCATGGCCGCGATCCTGGCGCTCATGGGCGTCGATGTCATCGACGACACGCTCTGCAGGGCCGCCGGCATCGCGGGGACGAGGATGGTCCCCGAGGCCGAGATGGCCGTCGGCCGCGACTGCTCGGCCGAGAACGTGAGGGCCCTGGAGGCGGAGATCGATCTCGTCAGGGACTTCATCAAAGCCGACAGGCTCAGGGAGCTGGCCGACCAGCGCTCGTCGTCCTCGCCCACCGGTGTGGCGACGCTCAGGCTCTACGACCGCGTCGGATACGCCTTCGCGGAGGAGGCCTGCTCCACCGTGGGCTGCAGGTTCTGCTGCAACACCACCCAGTCCCTCCGCCGTCCGGAGGTCGTCCGCTGGCGCCAGGCGATCAAGGAGTACAGGAAGCCCGCGTGCAAGAGGATCCTGGTGCTCCTGCCCTGCTCCGCCAAGAAGCCCTACCACATCTCCAAATCGCACAGGGCGTTCGCATCGGCGATCCACACTGCCCAGCACGACACCCTGGTGCACGAGGTAATCGTCACCTCCCCGCTCGGGGCGGTCCCCAGGGAGCTCGACATGTTCTTCCCAGCCAACTCCTACGACATCCCCGTCACCGGCGAGTGGAAATGCGAGGAGAAGGCGTTCATCCGCGAGTCCGTATCGGCGATACTGGCTCAGGGGTACGACAAGGTCATCTGCCATCTGGGCGAGGACTACGAGCTCGTCGAGGGGCTGGCCGACATGGAGTGCACCGTCGTCGGGGACCCGACGTCCCCCAAGTCCCTGGAGAACCTCGACAGGGCCCTGCGCGAGGCCGCCAAGGGCATGGACAAGGTCGGGTACCTGGAGGAGCGCAACGACTACGTCCGCAGCGTCCTGGGGTTCCAGTTCGGACAGGATGTGGCCGACGCCATCATGGACGCCGACACCTACGCCATCGGGAAGTTCCCCTACTGGAAGATCATCCGCGAGCGCGACGGGAAGAAGACCCAGCTGGGCATGATGACCCCCGAGAGGGGAATGGTCTCCCTCACCATCGACGGGGCGGCCATCGTGGCCGGCCTCGGCCACAACGTGGTGGAGATCCAGGACTTCGAGCTCAGGGGCAACCTGTTCGCCGTCGGGGTCGTCAGGGCGGACCCCGCGATACACGTGGGCGATGAGGCCATCTTCGTGTGCAACGGGGAGGTCCGCGGGGTAGGGGTCGCCGAGATGTGCGGCCGCGAGATGACCGAGCTCACCAGGGGCATAGCCGTGAAGGTGCGCCACAAGACGAAGTGATCCGGAGGGGTTTTCGCTCGGTTTTCCGACATAGCCAGACATCAAAAACCGGGGGTACCCTTTTCGGTGTACCCCCCTTGTTTTCTTTAAATACCGTCCTGAGAATCGTTATTCTGAAGACTGCGAGTCCGAAACCCAATGGCTCGGTCTTCTGGGGCGGTCGGTCGCTTTCTGCAACCATCCATCCATCCTGTCCGCGACGGGCCGCCCAGATTCTCTCCTGATGGTGCCATCCCCTGGCGCCATCCTCATACCCAGACCGGGCCAAACATAATTATCGGTCGGCGCCATGGAGGGACGATATGGCAGACATCATGATCCGTAAGAGGAAGAGGATGAGGGACAAGGACGTCAAGGCCCTCGCGCAGCAGATCGAGGAGGTCTTCGGCATACAGACATTCGTCCCCGCGGACGGCGTCGACATGGCCGAGAGCACCGACTACGACCTGGTGTTCGTCAAAGGCGACATCCTCGCCATCGTGATGGACGGGAAGCCCTTCCTGACCATCCGCGGCATCCTCAAGTACCGCCCCGAGAAGCGCTATGTCACGGTCGACATGGGCGCGGTGCCGTTCGTCACCAACGGGGCCGACGTCATGGGGCCCGGCATCGTCGACACGGATCCGGACATAGCCGAGGGGGACCTCGTCTGGGTCAGGGACGCCAGGAACGGCGCCCCGCTCGCCGTGGGCATCGCCCTCCGCTCCGCCGCGGAGCTCGCCGAGAAGAAGTCCGGCAAGGCCGTGAAGACCGTCCACTACGTGGGCGACAGGCTCTGGAAGTCCGGTGAGTGAATGGCATCCAAGGTGATCCAGGACCCGGTGCACGGCACCATCGGGGTGGACGGGGTCTTCCTGAGCGTCCTGGATCGCCCGGAGATGCAGAGGCTCAGGTCCGTGAGGCAGCTCGGCCTCGGGGACCTGGTCTTCCCGGGCGCGAACCACACGAGGTTCGAGCACTGCCTCGGGACGTACCATCTCGCGGGAATGATGGCCGAGGCCATAGGCCTCGATGATGAAGACACCGCCGCCGTGAGGATGGCGGGGCTCCTGCACGACGTGTGCCATCCGCCGTTCTCCCACGCCCTCGAGGGCGCGATGGAGGACGCCACGGGCATGGGGCACATGGACATGGCCAGGGCGCTGATCTTCGGGGAGGTGCCCTTCTTCAGGGAGTGCGACTCCGACATCTACGGGGGCCTGGACACCATCGCCGAGACGATGGAGGCCGCCGGCATATCGCCGGAGGCGGTCTGCGGGTTCATATCGTCGCCCGAATCCACGGGGACGGAGGTCCTGGACAGGTTCTGGAACAAACACGAGTACTTCCCGTCCAAGGACTACGCCCACCAGATCATCCACGGTCCGGTGGATGCGGACCAGATGGACTACCTCATGAGGGACTCGCTGCACACGGGCGTGTGCCACGGTAGGATCGACTGCGACCGTCTCATCAAGACGATGGCCGTCGTGAACGACCGCATCGCGCTCAGCCGCGGGGGAATAACCGCGGCCGAGGGCCTGATGGTGTCCAGGTCCCTGATGTACACCTCGGTCTACTTCCACGAGACCACGCGCATAGCGCAGAGGATGATAACGAAGGCCGCCGAGGAGTCGGAGGTCGACCTCTCCAGGATACATCTGATGGGCGACGCGGAGCTCCAGTCGCTGCTCATCGATGCGGGCGGGAGGCCGTCGCTGGAGGCCCGCAGGGTGCGCGCCCGCCGTCTGGACAAGAAGGCCTTCGCGATCTACAGCCAGGAGCTGGACGAGGCCGCCGCTGAGACGCTCATGGTCTACACCGGCAGGGCCGGGACCAGGAGGCTCGAGACCGAGATAGCGGATGCCGCCGGCGTCGACGGCATGGACGTCTGCTGCGAGGTCACGTCGAAGGCGAACCTCCAGGGCAAGATGAACGTCGGGAAGACCGACGTGTCCATCTACGACGAGTCCGGCAGGGTGCGCTCGCTGGCCAGATATTCGCCGATAGCACGCGCGCTGCAGTCCCGCGACCCATACGGATGGGCCGTGCTGGTGGCGTGCCCGCCCGAGAGGGTCGAGGCCGTGTCCCGCGCATCCCGCAGGGTGCTCGGGATCAGCCCTTGATCACGCCGATCGGCGTGAGCTTGGCGACCTTGGCGGTCAGTCCCGCGTCGCAGACGACGCTGACAACCTCTTCGACATCCTTGTAGGCCTCGGGGGCCTCCTCGAGGACGCCCTCGTCGGTGCCGTTCCTCAGGTAGACCCCCTTCTCGGACATCTCCCTCTTCACGCCGTCGACGGTGAGGGAGCTGATGGCGGCCTTCCTGGACATCTTCCTGCCCGCGCCGTGGCACGAGGAGCCGAAGGTCTGCTCCATGCTGCCCCTCCTCCCGGCGAGGACGTAGGTCCCGACGCTCATGTCGCCGGGGATGATGACGGGCTGCCCGTGGTCGCGGTACTTCAGCGGCACCTCGGCCCTTCCGGGGGCGAACGCCCTGGTGGCGCCCTTCCTGTGCACGAGCACGTCGGCGTGGTGGCGGTCGATGTCGTGGCGCTCCATCTTGGCGATGTTGTGGGCCACGTCGTACACCACGCCCATGCCCATGGACTCGGCGGAATCCCCGAGGATCTTCTCGAAGGACTCCCTGACCCAGTGGGTGATCATCTGCCTGTTGGCCCAGGCGTAGTTGGCGCCGCAGCACATGGCGTGGTAGTAGTCCATTCCGAGCTTCGAGTCGAGGGGCGCGCAGGCGAGCTGTCTGTCCGGCAGGCCGACGGAGTTCTGCTTGATGTAGCGCTCCATCTCCTGGAGGTAGTCCGTGGCGATCTGGTGGCCGCATCCGCGGGAACCGCAGTGGACGGTGACTGTGATCTGCCCCTCCTTCAGGCCGAAGGTGCGGGCGGTCTGCTCGTCGAAGACGTTCTCGACGACGTCGAGCTCGAGGAAGTGGTTGCCCGATCCGAGGGACCCGAGCTGGGGGAGGCCGCGCTTGCGGGACTTGTCGCTGACCTTGGTGGGGTCGGCATCCTCCATGTGGCCGTGCTCCTCGGTGGCGTCCAGGTCCTCCTCCCAGCCGTAGCCGTTCTCGACGGCCCATTCGGAGCCGTTCATGAGGATCTCGTCGAGCTCCTTGTACCCGACCTTGGTGAGTCCCTTGGATCCTAGTCCCGATGGGACGTTCCTGTAGAGCTCGTCCACGAGGGCGTCCCTCCTGTCGCCGATGTCCTCGAGGGTGAGGTCGGTCCTTATGAGGCGCACGCCGCAGTTGATGTCGAACCCGATGCCTCCCGGCGAGATGGATCCGGAGTCGGCGTCCACGGCGGCCACGCCGCCGATCGGGAACCCGTATCCCCAGTGGATGTCCGGCATGGCCATGGAGCTTCCGACGATCCCGGGGAGGCATGCGACGTTGGCGGCCTGCTGGGGCGCGTTGTCGGCGCGGATGGACGAGATCATCGCCTCGCTGGCGTAGATGACCGCGTTGGTCCTCATCCCCGTGGATTCGTCCATGGGGATCTCCCATCTGTTGTCGTCGATTCTCTTCAGCGTGCCTTCCCATGCCATCTTCGCACCTCGGAGAGGACGGGGATATCATGTCTGCTAATAAGTGATTCCAAAGGACGCTCGGCCAAGGTGTCAGAGGTTCGGCACGGGGATCCTGTGGCATGCGAGTGATGCCTTATCCCCGAAGGCGGCGGCCACGAGCTCCGCCAGGTACATCACCGGCTTCCCGTCCGGGAAGGCGTCGTACTTCGCCTGGCACATGGGGCAGCCTACGACGATCACATCGGCGTCGGAGGCGGCCTCCTGCCTCTCGCGCATGAGGATGGTCGAGATGCCCCTGACGTTCTTCCCGCAGCATCCCGGTTCGTTCCCGACGGGCTCGCAGCCGATCCTCTCGACGATCTCGGTCATCATGTCCCTGTACTCGATGGCCGCGCATCCCGGTTCGACGGAGACCCTGAGCCCCCCTCCGATCCTCGGAAGAAGGTCCATGTTGGCATGGAGGAACGGGATCAGGTGCTGGCACTCCGTGCCGTGGCGGTTCATTATCTCGCTGCATCCGCCGCAGAGGGTGACCAGGGGCCTGTCCCCGGTGGTCTCCCCCATGCGCCTGATGTA
>CASFYI010000003.1 GCA_949298875.1 uncultured Methanomassiliicoccales archaeon
AGAAGGCCTCGAACAGGTCCTCTTCGGAGTACTTCCTGGCGAGGTCGGTGTCCACCTTCGCGCCTGCCATGGCGTTCCTGATGTCGCGGGCGGCGGCGGGGATGTCGGATGTCTTGATGATGGCCCCTCCGACGATGACGTCCGAGGCGCCAGCCTCGACGTACTCCCCGGCGTTCTCGGCGGTGATTCCGCCGGCGACCGCCACGGGGATGGAGACCTCGGATACGATCCTCCTGAGGACGTCCACCGGGGGCTCCTCGCCCCTCATCTGGGTGTCGATGCCCATGTGCATGCACACATACGCCGCCCCCAGCTCCTGGACGCGCTTCGCGCGGGCGACGCGGTCCGGCACGTTGATGAGGTCCACCATGACCTCCGCTCCGTACTTCCTGCCCGCCATGACGGCCTCCTCGATGGTTGCGTCGTCGGCGAGACCGAGGACGGTGACGATGTCCGCGCCAGCCTTGGCCATGATCTCCACCTCGAACGAGCCGGTGTCCATGGTCTTGGTGTCCGCGATGATCTTGAGCGAGGGGAACTCCCTCCTCAGCGCGCGGACCGCCTCGGCCCCCTCGCTCTTGATGAGCGGGGTGCCAGCCTCGATCCAGTCAGCTCCGCCCTCCACCGCCTCGCGGGCGATGGCTACGGCTCTGTTCAGCTGCATGAGGTCGAGTGCTACCTGTAGGTGGGGCATAAGCGAAGCATCGGACGCCGATTATATACCGATGTCCCCGTGAGAAGTGCCACTCAGCTCGCCCGTCTCTCGTCATTGCTCGGCTCGAAGTAACGATCATCACCGTGGCGATGGCGGATAACCCCCATTTCTCATAACGCTTCCGCGCGATGGTTATATCTGGGAGCGGGAAATCGTCGTTCCGATACCATGTTCGGCAGGAAGCAGTCCAAGGTCAAGACCCGCATCCTCTTCGTCGAGGCCAAGAACGACTTCGCCTCGCAGATGGCGGAGTACTTCACGAGGCAGCTCTACGATGGTATGTACGATGTGTACAGCGCCGGGCCCGAGAAGGACATCGTGGACTGCGACATGATCACCGCCATGTACGAGAGCGGCGAGGACATCAGGAGGCAGATCTCCAAGGACTTCAAGGACCGCGACTTCCTCAGGGAGGATGAGGAGTACGATGTCGTGGTCTACATGGACCGCCCCACTTTCGAGGAGTGGTCCGGACGCACCCCCTGGAAGGGCAAGCAGATGCTCGCCGCCGTGAAGCAGCGCTCCGAGTTCACCGCCACCGACGACGCCGAGCTCTTCGACGAGTACGTCGCCTGCATGAACGAGGTGAAGGCCTGGGTCGAGGAGAACCTCGCCGACCCCGAGAAGCTCAAGTCGATGGTCACCGCATGATACCGGTCATCGTCTACGACGAGTGTCAGTGCGACCCCAAGAAGTGCACCGCGAAGCGGATGCTCAAGTTCGGACTCGCCAAGGAGGCGAAGACCCTCGGGTCGATCCCCCGCGGTTCCGTCGTCCTGTCGCCGTTCTCCGACAGGGCGCTCTCGCCCGCGGACATACAGCATGCGAGGCGCGGCCTGGTCGTCATGGACCTGACATGGGCGAACATCGACGGGTTCCCCCGGCTCAAGCATGCGGAGGAGAGGGCCCTGCCGTATCTGCTTGCTTCCAACCCGATCAACTGGGGCCGCCCCATGGAGCTGAACAGCGCCGAGGCCGTGATGGCCGCGCTGTACATCCTCGGTGAGAAGGACCAGGCGGCGGAGTTCCTGGGCAGGTTCAACTGGGCCCCTGAGTTCATGAGGCTCAACGGGAACATGCTCGAGGACTATTCCAAGGCGAAGGACAGCACCGAGGTCGTGAGGATCCAGGGCGAGTACCTGGAGTCGATCGTGGGCGAACCGGAGAATCCGGAGCGATCTCAAGATTGATTTTCTGACAGAAGGTTGGGGTTTGTGCCCGCCCTCGCGGGCGGGCGTTGTAATCTCAGTCGGAGATGGCGCTGGAGGGGCACTCGTCGACGCAGGCTCCGCAGTCGACGCACTTTCCGGCGTCGATGACGGCGATGTCGTCGCAGGTGATGGCACCCTCGGGGCACACATCGACACAGGCTCCACACGCAACGCACTCGGACTCATTGACTACTGCTACCATTTTTATGGCCTCGGAGGAAAAACCGACGAGGGGGTATAAAAGGCCGATGGATTTCCAGTTAGGTGCGGTTAAAACAGGCCGATTTTTGTTAGGACGGATTAACTCCGCCGGACGGGACGTCCCGGATGTCTGGCTATGTGTCTCGGACGCCCTCTGCCGCCCCTATCGGGCGCCAACAGGGGCCTTCAGGATGCGGACATCCTAAACACGCTCTCGGAAGCGCCCCTCCGCGCGGTCCCGGAGGAGCGCTCCGACGGCTCCCGGATACCTTTATTTCAGATGGGCCCATCGTCCGGCGCTATGAGCGGAGACGACCTTCTGAGGATGATATGGGACGCCCTCGGAGCCGACCAGGTGACCACGAAAGAGGCCACCGACAGGCTGGAGCAGGCGTTCGGCTACAGGTGCCCGGACGACCTAGCGAAGACGTTCATGAAGTTCCGGAAGGAGGGTCTCATCAAGGGCCAGATCTCCATGGACCGCGGAGGATGGGTCTGGTGGGTCGACGACGAGTGCCGCTCCAGGAGGTCGCTCTGATGGCGTCCAACTACCAGGACGAGGACATCCAGGCCGCGTGGGGTGACGTGTTCTCCCGCGACAAGTACCGCATCATGATCTCCTGCATCGCGGACAACTACCCGCAGAAGAAGAGCGTCAGGGTGGATTACGCGGACATCAACGCCGTGAGCGTGGACTTCGCGATGTTCCTGCTCGACGAGCCCGACCGCTGCATCGAGATCGCCCGCAAGACGGTGATGTCCCTCGTCCCGAACATCAACCGTCCGGGTGACATGATCAACGTCAGGATCTACAACCTGCCCAGGGACGCGAAGGTCGACATCCGCAACCTCCGCGCCGACCACCTCCGCAGGCTGGTCGCGGTGGAGGGTCTGGCGAGGAAGGTCACCACCGTCAGGCCGAGGATGACCCATGCGCTGTTCAGATGCGCCAGGTGCGGCGCCGAGATCTGGGTCGAGCAGCCCGGCATGATGCTGAGGGAGCCGATGATGTGCACCAACCCGGACGGCGGATGCAACAAGCAGTCCACCCGCTTCATCATCGACGAGAAGGAGTCGGTGTACATCGACACCCAGAAGATCGAGATTCAGGAGAGCCCGGAGGGCCTGCGCGGGGGAGCGCAGCCGGAGAGGATCACCGGGTACGTGGAGGACGACATCGCGGGTGAAGTCACCGCCGGAAACAGGGTCACCCTGAACGGCATCCTGCGCTCCGCGGAGAAGTCCGAGAGGGACAAGTCAACGGTGTTCGACATCTATCTCGACGTGATCTCGGTGGAGTTCGAGCAGCACGAGTACGACGAGATCGTCATCACAGACGAGGACGAGAGGAGGATCCTGGAGATGTCCAGGGATCCCGACCTCTACGACAACATCGTCCGCTCCATCTCCCCGTCCATCTACGGTCTGGACTCGGTCAAGAGGGCCATCGCCCTGCAGCTCTTCGGAGGATGCCACAAGGAGATGGACGACGGGACCGTGATGAGGGGTGACATGCACATCCTGCTCATCGGAGACCCCGGGGTCGCGAAGTCCCAGCTGCTCAGATACATGAGCGCCCTCGCCCCGCGCGGAATCTACGCGTCGGGCAAGTCCGCATCCGCGGCCGGTCTGACCGCCGCGGCGGTGAGGGACGACTTCGGCGACGGCAGGTGGACGCTCGAGGCCGGAGCGCTGGTACTGGCGGACAAGGGTCTGGCATGCATCGACGAGCTGGACAAGATGACCGATCAGGACCGCTCCTCGCTGCACGAGGCCATGGAGTCCCAGAGGATCTCGGTGGCGAAGGCGGGGATCACCGCCACGCTGCAGTGCAGGTGCTCCATGCTGGCCGCGGCGAACCCCAAGTACGGGAGGTTCGAGGAGGACACCCCCATCGCCGACCAGATCGACCTGCCGCCGGCTCTGATGTCCCGTTTCGATCTGATATTCGTCCTCACGGACAAGCCGGACAAGAAGAAGGACACGGCCATCACGGAGCACATCCTGAACGCCCATCAGCGCGGACAGGTCAGGATGATGCACGAGGGCGAATCCGTTCCCGGCATCAACGCGAAGAAGGTCCTGGAGGAGACCGACGCCATCCGCCCGGTGTACGAGCAGGAGATGCTCAGGAAGTACGTCGCCTACTCCAAGAGGATCACGCCCATCATGACAGAGGAGGCCAAGAACATCATCGAGTCGAGCTTCCTCAGGATCAGGGGCATGGGCAGCGGCGGCAACTCGGTCCCGATCACCGCCAGGCAGTTGGAGGCCTTCGTCCGCCTGTCGGAGGCGTCGGCCAAGATGAGGCTCAGCCGCGTCGTGTCCGACGTGGACGCCAACCGCGCGGTGGACCTGGTGGAGGAGTACCTCAGGAGGATCGCGGGCAACGACGAGGGCGGCTTCGACATAGACAAGATCGCATCCGGGATCAGCTCCAAGGACCGCAGCAAGATCGATGTGGTCCGCTCCATCTTCAGGGAGTTCGGTGCGGACGGCCTGAACATGGACGAGGCGATCCAGCACGGCCTGTCAAAGGGCCTGCAGGAGACCGACGTATCCAGGGCAGTCAAGCAGCTGCACGATGCGGGGGAGATTTTCAAGAGCCCGAACGGCACTTACAAGCTGGCGTGAACATGTTCGTTAGAGTCCACACACATGGGGAGGAGAGGATCGTCGCCGCATGCGACGAGGACATCGTCGGCATGACGTTCGCCGGCGGGGGAGCGAAGATCACGGTCCACGAGGACTTCTACGTGGGCGAGTCGCTCCCGGAGGAGGCCTTCGTCGAGAGGCTCAGGATAGCCACGATCATCAACCTCACCGGCAACGGCGTCGTCGACATCGCCGTCCGCGAGGGGTTCGTCAGCCCCGAGGCGGTCATGGAGATCGGCGGGATCAAGCATGCGCAGGCGGTGCTGATGTGAACTTCTGCGTCAAGTGCGGCGAGGAGTGCGAGGAGTCCATCGACGGGCTCTGCATATCGTGCTGGCTGGACGGCAGGAGGCTGGTCGACCTGCCGCACCACGTGGACCTCCATGTGTGCGCCAACTGCGGCGAGTACGACTACGGCGGCAGGTGGGTCAGGAGGGACCCCATGGTCGCCATCCAGGACGCGGCCGCCGATGCGATAATGGTCGTCAGGGGCGCCGACGTCACATCCATCTCCACATCGGTCGAGGAGCAGGACCCGCGCACCTTCGTGGTGACCGTCCACGCCGGCTGCGACGTCATGGGCTATCTGGCCGAGGGGGAGGCGTCCACCATCGTCAGGGTCAAGAACACGGTGTGCAGGCGCTGCTCCAGGCAGCTCGGCAGCTACTACGAGGCCATCCTGCAGATCCGCTCCGCCTCCGGGAAGCTGGAGGACGCTATGCGCGAGGAGGCGCTGGCCATGACCGAGAACTCCGTCGCCCGCCAGGCGGCCACCAACAGGCAGCTGTTCATCACCAAGATGGAGCTGGTCCCCGGCGGTGTGGATGTGTACCTCTCATCGATATCCCTCGGGAAGGCCATAACTAAGGAGCTCGGCGACGCATTCTGCGCCGAGACTAAGGAGTCCCCCAAGCTGGTCGGCCAGACCACCGACGGCCAGGACATGTACCGTCTGACGTACCTGGTCCGCCTGCCCGACTTCAAGGTCGGCGACGTCGTCACCTTCCAGGGAGGATACTACCTGCTGTCGAGGCTCAACGGCACCGGCGGGAAGATCGTGAACCTCGCCGACTTCAGGGAGCGCTCGGTCCGCAGGTCGGACATGACGTCCGTCAGGCTCTACGAGAGGTCCGAGGACCTCCGCGAGGCGACCGTGGTGAGCACGTCCGGGTCGGAGATCCAGGTGCTCGACCCGTCGAACTACTCGACCGTGGACCTCAGGGTGCCCGAGGGCGCCGAGATAGGCGATTCCGTCCGCGTCGTGAGCATCGACGACGTGCTCTACATGGTCCCCTGAATCGACTGTTCCAAATACGGTCGGGCCGTTAGCCCGGCCATGATAAAGCTTCCCGAGCCGGTGGACCAGGTCGTAGTCAACCTTCTCCGTCTGGCCAACACCAAGATCCCTGAGGACATCGGCTGGGCGCTGGAGGCGGCCGGCATGTGGGAGAACAACCCCGTCGCCTACACCCAGATCGGCGCCATCATGGACAACCTGAAGAAGGCCGAGCACATGGGAAGGCCGATGTGCCAGGACACCGGCATACCCGTCTTCTATGTCCGCGGGAGGTTCGACTCCTCCATCGCGGCCCAGATCGCCAAGGGTGTCGAGCGCGCCACCGCGGAGATCCCGCTCAGGCCGAACACCGTCGACCCCCTCACGAGGGAGAACCACGGCTCCAACCTGGGCCCCGGCATGCCGATCATCCACTACATCCCCGAGGAGGGTGACTTCACGGAGATCACCGTCCTGCCGAAGGGCGCCGGCTCAGAGAACATGACCCGTCTGGGCATGCTGAACCCCTCCGACGGCGTCCAGGGAGTGGAGGACTTCATCGTCGACGCCGTCCTGGATGCGGGCGGACGCCCCTGTCCACCGACCGTCATCGGCGTGGGCATCGGCGGCATGTCGGATACATGCGCCGAGATGGCGAAGATGGCGCTGGCCTGCCCGCTCGATGCGGAGAACCCGGACAAGGCCCTCCGCGAGATGGAGGAGCGCATATTCGTGAGGCTCAACAAGTCAGGCCTCGGGCCCATGGGGCTCGGGGGCGCCACCACCTGCCTCGGCGTGAGGATCAAGAAGGCGGCCTGCCACACGGCCAGCCTCCCTGTGGCCGTCAGCATCGGATGCTGGGCCACCAGGCGCGCGTCCGCCAGGATAACGGATCACGGTGTGGAGTACGCCCAGGGGGCGGTCCTGTGACCAACCTCGTCACGCCCCTCACGGAGGAGACCGTCAGGTCCCTCAGGCTCGGGGACACCGTCTTCGTGAACGGCCCCATCGTCACCGGCAGGGACGAGGCCCACATCAGGGCGCTGGAACTGAGGGCCGAGGGCAAGGAGACCCCTCCGCAGCTGGACGGATGCGTCCTCTATCACTGCGGACCGATCATGAGGCAGACCGATGATGGATGGCAGGTCGTTGCGGCCGGACCCACCACCTCCGCCAGGATGAACCGCCTCGAACCGCGGATGATCCGCGAGTTCGGCATCAGGGCGATCATCGGGAAGGGCGGCATGTCGGCAGAGGTCGCGGATGCCATGCGCGAGTGCGGATGCGTCTATCTGGCGGCCACCGGCGGTGCAGCGGTCTCCCTCGCAGAGGGTCTGGGCGCCTGCACGGGCGTGGAATGGCTGGATCTCGGGATGGCCGAGGCGCTCTGGAGCTTCCGTGCGGACCGTCTCGGGCCGCTGATCGTCGCGATGGACGCCGAGGGCAACAGCCTCTACGAGCAGGTCCGCGGATCCCTGGTCAGGGACGCTCGATCTCGTCCTCTTCCTCGTACTGGCTGATATCGTCCACAACCACGATGCCCGAGTCGGGCATCCTGGACTTGCGGATCAGGAGCAGCACGGCGAGCAGGACGGCCCCGATGAGGACCATGCCCAGCGCCAGCATGGCGTGGGGCATGTCCAGTCCTCCGAGGAAGTCTATGCCGAAGTCGTTGGGGGAGATCTCGAGTCTCGCCGGCGTCCCGTCGGACGTGCTGGCTGCGACCTCCTCCGACGACGAGAACCCGTTGCACGAAGCGGTGAGGATGTAGCTGCCGTAGGGGAGCTTCATCTCGAAGTATCCCTCCGCGTCGGTCGTGGCGGTGTACTGCCTGCCCTCGGGGGTCTGCGCGATGACGGTGGCACCCTCGATCCCCTCCCCGGTCTCCGAGGACCTGACCGTGCCGTACACGGTGCCCTCGGTGAGGGCCATCCCGACGGCGTTCGCCGAGGACCCGTCCCCGGTGAGGGCGTACTTGCCGTCCTCGTCGGGATGGACGCGGGAGATGTCGAAGGACACGATGTTCCTGTCCGAGCTGTCCTCCACGATGTCCATCGTCCCGGGCAGCGTCCTCACCATGTATCCCGTGAGCTCGAAGCGGAGGTACGCCGCGCCCGAATCGGCGGCGTAGGTGAACTCGAACTTCCCGAATCCGTCGGTGTGGGTTGAGGAGAGGGCCTCCATGTCGGCGTCCAGGAGCTCGACCAGCACATCGGCCAGGGGCACGTTCTCCTCCTGGTCCGAGATGTTCGAGACGTAGCCGTAGACGGTGTACTCGGCCGGGGGCTCCGGTTCGGGGTCCTCCCCGCCCTCGTCGGCGCCTATGTTCGGTCCGGCGGCGGACACCGGCTGGACCAGCAGGGCGATTGCCAGAATCGCGGCGATCACCAGGATGACATCGCGCCTCATGGACCTTGAACCGTCGGCCTTCTTTTTAATCTATCCCGTGGTCCGAACGTCATCCGCCGAAGCCCGGAACCCCGTTTTGGAAAGACTTTTTACCAGGGGACTGTTGGGGTTTCCGATTCAGATGATCGAGCGGGTGGACAGGACATACACCAAGGAAGAGGTAATGTCGCTCATGGAGCCACTCATCTCCACGTGGTTCGATGAGAGGTTCGGGGACCTCACCATCCCCCAGGCGAAGGCCATCCCCGTCATCCACCAGAGGCGCAGCGTGCTGGTGTCCTCTCCGACGGGATCGGGGAAGACCCTCACGGCGTTCACCAGCATCATCAACGAGCTCACCCGCTACGCGAGGGAGGGCACCCTCGAGGAGAGGGTCTACTGCATCTACGTCTCGCCGCTCAAGGCCCTGGCCAACGACGTCAACCGCAACCTCAACGAGCCCCTCGCCCAGATGCGCGAGCTCGCCGCCGAGCGCGGCATGAACGTGCCGGACATCCGCGTCGCCGTCCGTTCCGGGGACACCCCGCAGAACGAGAGGCAGAAGATGGTCCGCCATCCGCCGCACATCCTCATCACCACCCCGGAGAGCTTGGCGCTCATCCTCTCCGCGCCCAAGTTCAGCGAGGCGTTCAAGAGCGTCGAGTGGGTGATCCTCGACGAGATCCACGACATCTGCGACTCCAAGAGGGGGGCCTTCCTGTCCCTCACGCTGGAGAGGCTGAGGGAGCACTGCGACAGGGACTTCGTGAGGATCGGGCTCTCCGCGACCCTGGCCCCCATAGAGTCGATAGCGGCGTACCTGGTCGGGTGCAACCCCGACGGCACGCCCCGTGATGTCGCCCTCATCGAGTCGGGCTCGAAGAAGCAGCTCGACCTGAAGGTGATCTGCCCAGCCGCCGACATGACCGCGCTGCCCTCGGACATCGTCAACTCGATGATGTACGACATGCTGAAGGAGCTGATCGACGAGCACGACACGACGCTGGTCTTCACCAACACCCGCTCGGGGGCGGAGAGCGTCGTCTACAAGCTCAAGGAGCGCGGCCTGGAGAGCGTCGAGGTGCACCACAGCTCCCTCGGCAAGGAGATCAGGCTCGATGTGGAGGAGAGGCTCAAGCACGGGCAGATCAAGTGCGTGGTGTCCTCCACATCGCTGGAGCTGGGCATAGACATCGGGTCCGTGGACCTGGTGTGCCAGATCGGTTCCCCGAAGTCGGTCGCCAAGGGGCTCCAGAGGATAGGCAGGAGCGGTCACAGCTTCGGAAAGGTGGCCAAGGGCCGCCTGCTCGTCTTCGATCCGGACGATCTCGTGGAGTGCGCGGTCATGTGCCGCGCCGCCCACCGCGGGGACATAGACCGCGTGGGGATCCCGGAGAACTGCCTGGACGTCCTGTCCCAGACGCTCGTGGGCATGAGCCTGGACCGCAAATGGGACGTCCGCGAGGCGTACGACCTCGTGAGGGGGTCATACTGCTACCGCACGCTCACCGAGCAGAGCTTCACCGAGGTGCTCCGCTATCTGGGCAGCAAGGACGACTTCGAGGGCGTCTACTCCAAGATATGGTACGACCCGGAGGACGGCCAGTTCGGGAAGAAGAAGGGCTCCAGGATGATCTACTTCATGAACCTGGGCACGATCCCCGAGGAGGCCAACTACAGGGTGGTGACCAACCACGGCTCCACCGTCGGCGAGCTCTCCGAGAAGTTCGTGGAGAGGCTCTCGCCGAGGGATGTCTTCGTCCTCGGAGGGCGCTCGTTCGAGTTCGTCCGCTCCAAGGGCATGACCGCCTACGTCAAGGAGGCCAGCGGGAGGAAGCCCACCGTGCCCTCCTGGGCCGGCGAGATGCTGCCCCGCAGCTTCGACCTGTCCATGGACATAGCCAGGTTCCGCGGGGAGATGGAGTCCGTCATCGGCATGGGCGACCGCGAGGCGGTCGCCGGCATCTCCAGGGACTTCGACGTCGACGAGGGCTCCGCCAGGAGCATACTGTCGTATTTCAGGGAGCAGCAGGCCGTCGCCGGCTTCATCCCGGACGCCTCCAGGCTCGCCGTGGAGGAGTACATCGACCCCTCGGGCAACCAGAAGCTCGTGTTCCACTTCCCCTTCGGGCGCAGGGTCAACGACGCCCTGTCCCGCGCCTACGCCTACAGGCTCACCACGGCCATCGGGGCGAACGTGTCCGTCACGATTTCGGACGACAGCTTCATGCTGGGCCTCCCGAGGAAGGTGGACCCGGCCACGGTCCCCGGAATGATCCGCTCGGCGGAGCTGGAGCCCGTGCTGAGGAAGGCGATCCGCGACTCCGAGCTCTTCAAGCTCAGGTTCAGGCACACCGCCTCCAGGAGCTTCATGGTCCTGAGGAACTACATGGGCCGTCCGATATCGGTCAACAGGCAGCAGGTCCGCTCGTCCTATCTGCTGGAGGCGATGGGCGACATGGAGAACGTGCCCGTCATCGAGGAGACCTACCGCGAGGTCCTGGAGGACGACATGGACATCAAGAGCGCCCGCCACGTCCTCGAGATGATCGAGTCCGGGGAGATGTCCGTGTCCACGATCAGATACACCGGAACCCCGTCCCCGTTCGCCCACTCGGCGATCCTGTCCGGGTTCTCGGACATCGTACTCATGGAGGACCGCTCCGCGCTGCTCAGGGAGCTCCACAGGAAGGTCCTGTACCGCGCGCTGGGCGACACCGTGGGCGAGTTCGAGTTCACCGAGGACCAGATAGTCCCGTATTTCGCGCAGAAGCCCCCGAGGGCCGCGTGCAGGGAGGACATCCCGAAGCTCCTGGCCGTCACCGGTCCGCTGCAGGCGCTGAGGCAGAGGGGCAGGAACGTGTACGCCTACACGGACGCCGACAAGGCGACGGTGGACGGCTGGATACGCGACCTCATCAACGACGGCACCCTCGGGACCGTGTATCTCGACGAGACCCACGTCATGATCGCGTCGGAGATCCCGTACTACGCGGCGGCCACGAGGAAGGACAGGACCCTGAACGAGACGGACAGGGACGTGCTGTCCCGCATCGGGGACCGCACCCCGCTCTCCGAGGTCGCTTCGGAGCTGGAGATCAGCGACGACAAGGCCTACCGCTCGTCCAGGAAGCTCGAGTCCATGTACCTGGTCGCCAGGACCGGCATAACCGGCAACAACCGCTGGCTCTACTCCCGCGCCGAGTATCCGGAGACGGACCGCTCCGCGGCGATCGACCGCATCGTGCTCCGCTACCTGGAGTGCTTCGCCCCCGCCACCGTGCAGGAGGTGGCCTACGCCCTCTCGCTGGAGGATTCGGAGGCCAGGAGCTCGCTGGAGTCGCTCTGCGCCGAGGAGGAGGTCGTCAAGGGACGCTTCCTGATCTCCGAGAGCGACCAGTACATGCTGAAGATCGACCACATGCGCCTGAGGGCAGGCAAGGACAACGTCTTCGACTACGAGTCCGTGGAGCGCCACCGCCTGACCAAGGGCGAGAGGTTCGGGTCCATCCGCGAGTACTTCGAGTTCTACGGCTCCGCCGGAAGCGAGCTGGACGTGTATCAGAGGGTGGACGGATTCAGTCTCGCGGAGTGGCAGGACATGCGCAGGTCCGGGGAGATCCTCCTCGGCAGGTTCGTCAGGGGCAGGGTGAGGTTCGTCCTCCGCGAGGACGCGGACAGGTTCGCGGCGTTCCGCCACGACGAGACCCAGCCCGGGGACGAGAGGGTGACCGAGGCGATAGAGAGGCTCGGACGCGCGACGTTCAGGCAGCTCATCGCGGCCACGGGCATGGAGAAGGACGCCCTCAAGGAGGCGGTGCTCAGGGTGGACCGCTCTCTCAAGGTGATCCGCGACTTCGACGACAGGGAGGACTGGGGCACGGAGAACACCTACGCCCTGTACGAGCCCGGTGCCCCGGAGGGCGATCCGGCGCTGGACCTGACCGAGAGGGCGATACGCGCCTACGGTCCGGTGCCGTCCGGGTCCATGAGGTTCATCACCGGTCTGTCCGCGGAGGAGACCGAGGCGGCCGCCGCCAGGATAGGGGCGGAGACCATCCTGGTGGGCGAGGGCCAGAGCCCGATGCTCGTGATGCACGACGAGGTCCAGCTGCTGGAGCGCGTGCCCGAACAGGAGTTCCCGATCAGGGTGCTGTCCCTCTCCGATCCCGACATCGGGTCCAAATGGGCCGAGATAACGTCCCGCTACGGGGACAGGCTGATCTACCCCCTGGCCAGGGGCGACACCGTCGTCGGCGCCCTGGAGATGTGGGAGATGGCGGGGGTCATCGACATCCGCGGCATGGACATGGATTCGCCGGAGATGCTCCCGGAGGTCCTCGAAGCCGTGGACGTCATCATGGGATTCTACAGGCAGAAGGGCATGGAGATCGTGCGCATCCGCGAGATCCTCGGCAAGGACGCCGCCGATCTCGACGAGGGCACCGTCGCCGTGCTCGTCTCCCACGGATACCACGAGGTCAACGGGTTCTACGCCAAGGGCAGGTTCTCCCCGTGGACAGTGCCCGGGGAGCTCCTCACGGCGCTGGCCATCAGGAGGCAGGGCGTCCCGCGCATGGACCGCCTTCCCGATGCGGCCGCGCTCCTGGGGGCTCGCGGGTACATCCGCGGCGACCAGGAGCTGCCGATCCGCGTGAAGGACCAGTCCAGCCTGAAGAAGCAGCTCGAGGGCACGGGGGCGGTCAAGACCGCGCTCCTCCCGTCGTACATGGGCTACGCCAGCCTTTCGGAGGCGTCGCTCTACCGCGCGGCCAAGTCCATCAGGCTCAGCGAGCCGGCGAAGGCCGTGCTCGGAATCATCCGCAAGTCCGGGGCGGCGTCGAAGAAGAGGCTCGTCATGGACTCCCCCTACTCGGACGACGTGACCTCCGACGCGATATCGGAGCTGGTCCGCGGGACCGTCATCGGACAGGGCGCCGATTCCATGTACGTCGAGATACCGGATTCCGGCATGGGCCGCCACGAGGCACTCATGGAGGTGGCCCGCAGGCACTTCGCCGGGTTCGGATCGTTCTCCGCGGACATCCTCTCCGGGTTCCTGGAGTGCAGGATGCCGGAGACGCGCGCGGTGCTCGCCGACCTGGAGGACGAGGGGTTCCTCCAGAAG
>CASFYI010000004.1 GCA_949298875.1 uncultured Methanomassiliicoccales archaeon
ACCGCCGACATCGGCGAGGTCAACGTCTACAACCTCCTCAAGGCCGTCAAGGAGAGGTTCCCCAAGGTCGTCGAGGGATTCGAGGACCTCATCTGAAACCAATTCCAGGCGGGGGCGACCCCGCCATCACATCATTCTGATATTCTATTCCCATCGCACGGTTGTCGCCGTGATCCTGCGAAGCCATTTGTGATCCGACGTGATCTCCGACAGGAGCATCATCCATCGATTCCTATCGAACGAACCCTTATCATATACAATTGCATTAATGGATGTATGTAGAGCATATCGATTGGCATACGCAGTTTCATGGAGATCCGCGACAGCGGAGCGTGCTATGTGGACAAGACCGAGCTGATAAATCAGATCCTCGAGCGGATGGCGGGAGTGTTCATGTTCCTCCGTCCGAGGGGATTCGGGAAGTCGGTCAACCTGAGCATGCTGGACGCCTACCTAAGCCTCGGATACAAGGGGAACATGTGGTTCGACGGCCTCAGGATCTCGGACATCCGTCCGAACGACACCGAGAAGAACGCATCGCCCGTGATCTATCTCGATCTCGAGGGCCTCCCGATGGATTCCCCGGAAATGTTCCGCGATGGTCTGGCAGGGAGGATCGCGGACGCATGCGACCGCTTCCGCGGACTGGAGACGTCCGAGAAGCAGGATTCCCACGACATAGACATCCTGCGCAGTCTCCGGTCCAAGGACGCAGGCCGTACGATGATGGTATTCTCGATGTCCATGCTATCCCGCATGCTCCACTGGGAGTATGGGAGGAAGGCAATCATACTGGTCGACGGGTACGACAGTCCTATACTCGACTCCTGCGGAAAGCCGTTCCAGGCGGAGGTCATGTCAACGATCATGGACCTCCTGTCCATCTCGCTCAAGGGGAACGAGCATGCCCGGTTCGGGGTCGTGACGGGCACGCTCCACATCGTCGAGGACAGCATAACGTCGGGATTCAACAACCCGTGGGTCCTCGACCTCTGGGATGTGAACATGGGGGACAAGTTCGGATTCACCCCCGACGAGATGAGGGGATTGTTTGCGGAGCTGGGTCATCCGGAGATGGTCGATGAGGCCGTGGGGTGGTATGGGGGATACCATACCGCAAGCTGTGAGCTCTGCAGTCCGCGTGGCGTCATCGGCTGCATCGCGGACGGCTTCAGGCTCGGGGTTCGCTGGAGCGGGACCTGGGAGCGCCGGTTCCTGAATCCGTTGTCGGATCCGGACATGTCCTACTGGGTCGAGGGTCTCACATCCGGGAGAGGGTGCGGCATATGGATGGGGCTGGGCATCGGGCTCAGGGATCTCGCCGACCCCAGAGGCGCCCTAATGGACATATTGTCCCATGCGGGCATCCTCACGGCCGTGCCGGACGGGAGCGGATACACCCTGCTCATACCCAACGAGGAGATGCGCACGATAATCGGGGACATTCTGGGCGGGACGGATTCGAATGGAGATTGGTCCCGAGGGGGTGCGTGAGACATCACGGAAGCATGGGAATTATGGCCGGGCGATGCGGATTACCAGTCCCCTTCGGGCCGCATCGCCGGCCGATCCTTCATTCGATGAAGCGTGATCGTCCCGTGAGGTCCGGGACGGGTATGCGGTGGAATCCCAGTGTCTCGGTCCTGCCGGCGGCGGCCGCCACCAGCTCGGATATGTGGACCACGGGGATACCTCCGTCGTAGGCGTCGTACTTGACGTGGCACATCGGACAGTCCACGACGATGACCTCGGCGCCTTCGCATTCCCTCTCGCGCATCGCCATCAGCTCCCCCGCGACGGGGGCGCTCTTGCCGCAGCAGCCCCATTCGCGGTTGACCACGCGGCAGTTCATCGCCTCGAGGACGGCCCTCATCCTCTTCGCCCTGGGGGCGGCGGAGCATCCGGGCTCCATCGCGACGGCGATCGTTCTATTGAATCTCGGGAGGTCCCCGATCCTGGCGTCCAGGAACTGGATGAAGTCCACTGCTCCCTCGTCGACGGCGGAGAGCTCGTCGCTGCAGCCGGGGCAGATGCACACGATCTCCCTATCGTCTGCGCCCTCGCACATCTCCTTCTTGGCGTTGCGTCTCTCGTGCTCGGTCATGCCGATGAACTGAACCGGGTGCAGGCAGCATCCCTCGTCCGGCAGCGGGCACGGGTGCACCCCGATGGCGTCCATGGCGGCCGCCCCGGCGTGCTCCAGGTAGGGTGCCTGGGCCCTGACCGTGCATCCCGACATGAGGCAGGCGTCCTGCCCCGTCCATTCGGGCTCGATCATGCGGTCGGCCGCGGGGGCGCGGGCGAAGCCCGTCTCCCTGTACGCGTCCGACACGGTGATGCCGCGCTCGATGGCGATGAGCATCCTGATGACCGTGAACGGATCGGACCTCCTGCAGATCTGCGAGCAGGTGCCGCAGACGATGCACTGGTCGAGGCCCTCCTCCCCGCCGGCCATGATCTCCATGGGGTCGATCCCGTCGACGGCGCAGGACGGACAGGCGGCGGTGCACCTGCCGCACAGTATGCACGTGCGCCTGATCCTGTCGATCTCCTGCGTAAGGGCGTGGCTCATCTCCTCAGCTCCGCGGTGGTGGGCGGGCGGAGCTCCATGCGGGCCCCCGCGCCGCCGGTCCTGACTATGTACGGCGTCCCTCCGCGGGACGCGATGGCCTGGCAGACCTTCTCCGGGCGGTCTGTGAGGGCGACCATGCACCCTCCCCCTCCGGAGCCGGTGAGCTTCGCCCCGTAGGAATAGGGGAGCGAGGCGTTGACCAGGCGGTTCAGCTCGTCGCAAGATACGCCGAGGATGGACAGCAGCTTGTGGTCGCGGGTCATGAGCCTTCCCAGCTCCTCCTTGTCCCCGCGCATGAGCGCCCTGCCGCCCTGGACGGTGAGCTCGGCGATGTCGTCGATGACCTCGCAGGCGAAGCGGCTGCGCTCCATGTAGCGGTGGACCCTGTCCACCAGCGGGCCGGTGGGGGCCCTGATCCCGGTGTTCCCGATGACGAAGGTCATCTCGGGGACCTCCAGGTCGCTGAAGCTCCAGTGCCTCTCGCCGCGGGTGACGTCCCACAGGTGCCTCCCGCGGGGCTCCGGCATGTTGACCGTTATACCTCCGCCGTGCACGCAGGCCGAGGCGTCCATGGGGCTGCCGTTGCCCTGGGCGTAGAATTCCGCGCCGTAGGCCTCGAGCATCACCTCCTCCTCGGTGAGGTGCCTCCCGTCCATGGCCGCGAGGGCCATGGCCATGGCCGCGCTGAGCGCCGCCGAGGAACCCATCCCCGATCCGACGGGGATGTCGCTGTGCGTCTCCACGTCCACGGCGTGCCTCAGGTCCCTGGTACGGTACCTGAGATGGGGCTGCCTCCTGAAGTCGAGGCGCTCGCCGTTCATGGTGTTCCATCTGGAGCGCCTGACGGCGACGGTCATCCTCAGGTCCGCGGCGAGGACTATCGCCGGCCTCCCGTAGACGACCGAGTGCTCCCCCAGGATGACGAACTTCCCGGGGGCCGATGATGTGTACCAGTGGTCCCTCATTCCAGACCGTACCTTCTGACCTGCTCGGTGACGGCGTCGCTGGGGTTGCGGCCGTTGAGCCTGGGCTGGGGGATGCCCCACCAGGCGTCCTCCATGTCCGCGAGCCTCCTCTGGAAGTCCTCGTCGGACTCCCCGTCCTCCTGCTTGACCTCGGTGAGGGCCTTGGTCATCTCGCCGAAGAGGTCCACCTCGAAGTTGGTGTTCACCAGGCAGACGCCCAGGTACCCGTCGACGGATGCGGCCACATCCTCGCGGGTGTCGGGGTCCAGGGACTCCATGACGATGTCGAGGACGCTGTTGGCGGTCATCTTGAAGATCATCGCGGGACGGGCCTCGGCGGGTATGTCGGGGTCGTTCTCCACGGTGGCGATCATGTCCTTCAGGAACAGGTCCGCCATGGCGGAGGTCCTGTTGGGGTTCCTGCCGAAGGTCATCTCGAGGTGCTCCTTCTCGGGGTCCTCCTGTTCGTCTCCGCCGAAAAGCGCCGCGTTGGGGTCGAGCTCTCCTGACATGTTCAATCACTCCTGTGGGACATGACGTCCGCCAATATGTCCATTCCCCTCTGGATCTTGGACTCGTCGGCGGCGTAGGAGAATCTGAGGTGCCTCTCGCCGTAGGAGCCGAAGGCGGATCCCGGGGTGCAGATGAGCCCGGCGGAGGCGAGCTCTGCCGCGAGGTCCGCGGAGGGGATGTCCGCATCGTAGGACGGGAAGGCGTAGAAGGCGCCCTTCGGCGGGATGATGGACATGCCGGGGATGCCGTTGATCCTCTCGCAGATGAGGTCCCTGCGTCTCTTGAAGACGGATCTGGCGTTGTCCAGGTACGGCTTCATGTGGGGGAGCGCGGCGAGGATGCCGTACATGGGCGGCATGGCCGGGCTGGCGCAGACGTGGTACTGCATCTTGATCAGCGCGTCCATCATCTCATCCTCGGCGGCAACGAATCCCATCCTCCAGCCGGTGACGGCCATCATCTTGGAGAATCCGTTGACGACGACGGAGCAGTCGAGGGAGTCCATGAAGGACGTGTGCTCTCCCTCGTAGATGAACTCGCAGTAGACCTCGTCCGCGAGTATCGTTATGTCCTTGTCGCGGGCGATGTCCAGGAGGGCCTTCTTCGACTCCTTTGTGAGGACTCCGCCCGTCGGGTTGGACGGGGTGGTGACGACGATCATGCTGGTGTTCTTGGTGATCTTGGACTGGATGTCGTCGATGTCGGGCTGGAAGAGCCCGTCGTCGGTGAGCCTGTACTCCCTCGGGGAGGCGCCGGCGAGGCTGGCGTGCGGTCCGTAGATGACGAAGCCGGGGCTGGGGACGAGGACCTCGTCCCCCGGATCGACCATCGCCTGGGTGACCTCGAGCAGGGCGGTGGAGCCGCTGGGGGTGACCATGATGTTGCTCCCCTCGAGCCTCCCGTACTTGGAGAAGTAGTCCGCGATGGCGTCCCTGAGCTCGGGGATGCCGGCGGTGGGGCCGTATTTGTTCTTGCCGGCCTTCGAGGCCTCGCACATGGCCTCGATGGCCTCCGCGGGAGGGTCGAGGTCAGGCTCTCCGAGACCGAGGTTGATCGAGTCCGGTCCCGCCAGGTCGAACATCTTGCGGATGCCCGACATCGGGATGCTGTCTATCCTCTGTGAGGACTTCATGGGCGGTGAATGGACGTTCCAGATAAATCAGATTGCCAGGGGCCGGGTTTAACGCCGTTGATGGGGAAATCGCCGATCGACGTACGGAGGGCATATGTGCCAGACATCGGGGTTATGGACTTCCGGGGCTGTCGGAGGGGCGCGGGGGCCATTGCATCCTCTTTAATACGGACATCGTGTGGCATTATGAGAGGGATAAGGGATGCCCGGAAGCGCTCCCAGAAGGAGCTCCATAGACCGCTTCGACGCCAGCGTCGAGGAGGGTACATTCGGAGGCTACGAGGCCTTCGGCGTCTACAGCGAGGACGCCGGGAGCGGAAGGTCCTCCGAGTACGAGATATTCATAGTGAGCACAGGGGCCGAGTTCTGATCCCGGTGCTCCGATCGATACAAGGGCCTGCCATCCCGCCCGTTTTCAATAACATTCAGAACACAAATTACAGAGATAACAGCCAGCAGTTTATCATTATCCACCGGCTCATCCGTTCCGGAGGTTATGTGCCTCCGGGAATGATAATATGAAAACAGGATGGAAGGTGGCTGTGGTCATCGTGGTGGTCGTCGCGATTGTCGCGATAATCGTCGCAGCCGGGTCCGGCGACGATTCGCCAGAGGTCCGCTATGACTACGAGCTCGAGGTGGCTGATTCGTTCACCTCATCGAGCGGCTATGTGGAGACGCCCTCGTCGGGCAATCAGTATGTCATCGTCACTTGGACCGTGGCCAACGACTCCTACGGGGACGGGTTCCACACGAACGATCTGTTCTTCCAGGCCAAGGTCGTGGCCGGAGGGGTCGCTTACAGCACGAGCATTGACATGTACACGCATCCGGGATA
>CASFYI010000005.1 GCA_949298875.1 uncultured Methanomassiliicoccales archaeon
CCGTCTACCACCCCGACGGCACCGTGGACACCATCTTCGAGACGTCGAGGAGATACGAGGAGGACATGACCCCCCTGATAGTCCTCGCCGGCAAGGAGTACGGCACAGGATCCAGCAGGGACTGGGCCGCCAAGGGCCCGCTCCTCCTCGGGGTGAAGGCGGTCATCGCCGAGTCCTTCGAGAGGATCCACAGGTCCAACCTCGTGGGCATGGGCATCGTCCCGCTGCAGTTCCTGCCCGGACAGACCGCCGAGACCCTCGGACTGAACGGCACCGAGACCTTCGACATCGACCTCGAGGACCTGGAGCCCAAGTGCACCGTCAGAGTGACCGCCTACAGGGACGGCCAGAAGCTGGAGTTCGACACCCTCTGCAGGGTCGACGTGCCGGCCGAGGTCGACTACATCGCCAACGGCGGGATCCTGCAGTACGTCCTGCGCAGGATGGCTCAGTGAACCTTCCCGGGAGGGGCTCCGCCCCTCTCATCAACCTCTTTCCTTTCCAGGATTAAGTTTTCCCCTTCAGACTATTGTCACTGTTGATTGTGGCAAAAGGTGATGATATGATTCTCCCGCGGACGAGAGACCGTCCAAAGGTTCTACATGGGCCATCGGGATAGAAGCATCCTGGAGGATTTTCCAGATGAAAGATGACCAGAAGATTAGTACGAGTGTGTGACAGAATAGTGAATCCGTTGGAGAACGGAACCAATCCAGTGGGTCCGACGGGAATCACGACTCGTACAAACGCTGAACAAGGGACTCAGAAAAACAAGCTGACTGAAGCGATGAGTGGGCCCGCCCGACTTCACTCCCCATCTTGCCAGTAAGGCCCTTGGGAATCGAATACGGGGCCTCGTTTCCCGGCATAGGGGTTCAGCTGAACCCGTCCGGGAACGGTGGCTCCGCAGGTGTGGTTCCGATTCAAAACCCAATCGAACGAAAGACTACCGGATCGTGGTAGCTCCGCGTCAGAGCCGGAAGCCGATGCCTGCCTGTGTCAGGCTGACAGACAAGGAGCATACGATGGTAGATGAGATAGTAGCGAGAGCGACGGAGCTGCTCGGACAGGCTGAGCCTGTGTCGAGGCAGCCGAGGAAGGAGACCCTGATGTCCTTCAGGGAGGGCCACCTGTTCATGGCCCTGAAGCTCGTGACCCCCTTTGACAAGGGGTCGCAGACCTATCTGGACCCGATTCCGAAGATTGTCCTCATGGTGGACGGGAAGTACGTCCGCATGCCGGTGGACGGTGACCTCATAGGAAGCTTCGGGAGCTTCCTGTGCAGGATGTCCGAGGCCCTGGAGGGTGTCGAGGTCCCGAAGAAGGAGATCGATATGGACAAGGTCCTCAGGAGGATGAGGGAGGTATCGGCTACGCAGTGAGAACAAGCTCAGGCGCGAGTCCCTCATGATTTCATATCATCTGCATCCCGCATATCTCAGACTAACGGGGTGCGAGGGGCGACGCCCGCGTGCCACGGCTCCGCCGTACGCGGGCTAGCGCCGAGCACCAACCTTTTTCGATAGCATGACAGAGCAACATTCTCACGAGGTCGCCGCAGGCGTCCCGGAAACAGATTACGACGAGCTCCTCTACAGGATCACCGCCGACCATGAGCACCCGGTCATGCGCTACGTCAGGGAGCTGCCCTTCGAGAGCGCCGTGTATCCTGCCAATATGTACCATGGATTATCGGACGGGGGCGAGGGCATTCAAACTCCCCGCACGGGTCTGATCACATGGTCCCCTCCCGCTCACGATGTCCCTAGGCCCAAAAGGAACGGCTGCGGGTTCATCAGGGAGAGGGGGTCGGTAGGGGAATCGGGGATAGTGTACACCGCCTGCTCCGGGGATCCCGACCACTACATCAGGGGGAGGAGGAGCCACTGCTGGTCCCTCCACTGCCCAGAGTGCGCCAACGACACCGCGCTCAGGATGGGTTCCAGGGTGGAGGAGCATCTTAACGCGTACAGGATCCTGACCGAGAAGCGGGGCGACGACCCTGGGCCTCTCGGCCACTGGGTCGTGTCCCCCGATCAGGAGTATGCCAAGGTCTCGATGCAGACGATCGACGGTTTCGATCCCATGAGGAAGCTGGTCACGGCAGAGCTTCAGCAGTCAGGGGCCCTCGCCGGCGCCTTGGTTTTCCATCCCTGGAGACAGGGAGAGGATGAATGGAGGCTGTCCCCGCATTTCCACAGCATCCTGTTCGGCTTCCTGGACACCGACGGGTTCAGGGAGCGCAACCCGGGCTGGGTGGTCAAGAAGGTCCATGCCGGCGAGGACATGGAATCGATCTCGCAGACCGCCGCGTACCTCTTCACCCACATGGGCCTCGGCCTGGTGGAGAGGGACCCGCTCGACGTGGACTACGACCTGAGGTTCCTGTCGCACATGCTCCCGGGGCTGTCAGACGACGGGTACAGGTCGACGAAAGGAGCGGACGGCACGTACGGCGCGGGGTCGGGGAGGGCGTTCAGGTACACCGAGGACGACGTCTCCATGAAGGGGGAGGGGAGGGGCCGCATGGTCGGGGACATATCCGGCACGGACTGGCTGGACTTCGCCATGTCCCCTCTGTCATACCCCCTCCGCATGACCTACTTCGGATCCGCCTCCCAGAGGAACATCAGGACGGTCGCCGTCGAGAGGGAGTACAGGGCTAGGGTATGCAGGGAGTGCGGCCGCCCGCTGGAAGTCTGCGGTGGCGCCTGCGGCCCCCGCGCCGAGGCGAGGTACCTGTTCGACAACACGATCAGGACGTTCGCCAAGGATTACCGTGAGGTGAGGGACGCCTGTGACGAGCTCAGACCAGAGCTGAGAAGCTCCGGGAAGGGCCTCGGGGACATCTCGAAGGATGTGGCGCTCATCGTGTCGACCGATGAGACCCTTCAACAACCGTATCCTGTATCCCCTGCCAATGTTCATTCCGATGGTTCCGGGATGCATGAGGGGTACTGCCATGATGCCGATGATCAAAGGATCATCCGCGACAAGACGACGTGAACCTGCTGCACAACCATATCTGTTCGGTCAAGAGTCAAGTCTGGACGTCCGGAGAATCTCGGAGCATTCGGATCAGATTTCGTCCTCTTCGTCCGGGATCACTACCTTTCCCGATTCTATCTCGGAGACTATCTGCCTGCACCTCTCCCTGAGGTGGGGTACGTCTCCATTGATGGTCCGCCAGAGGATCGTAGGAAGCAGACGCTCGTATTTGTGCGCCATGAAGTCGCGCATCTTGGCGATATCGCTCCATTCGACATCGCTGTACGTAGATGTCAGTCCTTTGGAAAGGCGCTTTACCTGCTCGCCGATCTGTAGGACGGTGAATGCGATGCACTTCTGATACGCCTTGTCTCCGAGGAAATCCTCCTCATCGGTGCCGAAGCGTTGCATATCCTCAGCTATCTCGTCGCAGTACCCTATGATGATCTCCAGGGTTTCGGAATCAGGCCTCATAGACCAACCTCAGATCCTTGGATATCCTCTTCGTGAAGTCCTCCCCTTCGGCGGGGTCGTCGCACACGACGTCCACGTCGCCGAGGGCCTCCTGCAGCTTGCCGAAGAACCCGGCGAGCCTGAACATCCCGCATTCGTCATCGGGGACGACGAAGAAGTCGTAGTCGCTGTCCGCGGTGTTGTCGCCGCGGGCCCTGGAACCGAAGAGGTATACACGCCTCATGCCGTAGGTTGCGGCTATGGCTCCGACTATCCGGCAGAGCTCCTCGAACGTGTACTCCTTCACCTCGCCCATGTCCAAGAGATGGATTTTGCGCTATATAATGGGTTCAAGATTCTGTTCTGCAGATTTCGACAGGGGTTTCACTATAGCGAAGGATACACGGGGTCCTCTCGACAATCGGGAACACCGTAGCTCATCATCCGGAACCGATGTGACGTCCCGCTGTTTCCTTTCTGCCCCTTCCATCTGAAACATGGCGTCCTGAACTCTCGTATCTTCCCGATAACATCTTCCGCGGGTTCGGAATCATCCTTCCGATCCCTCTTCCAGATCGATGAACAGGATGTACACTCCGCAGACGTTGCCGTCAGAGTCGTAACCGAAGTAGCAGGGGTAGACTCCGTCGCCCCATCCCGACGCGAATATCGGGATGCTCAGGTCTGTTCCGGGGACGGTCCAGTTCACCCAGTCCCCTCCATCCCTCTGATAGCGGGGGTTCTCGTTGTAGCTCTCTTCGAGCAGGTCGCAGAACAGGTCGTTGTACGGGTCGATGTCCTCATCCTCCTCGAGACGCTTCGCCCAGTACTCCCTGAACGCCTTCTGAGTCTCGACATCCGCGATGCATCCCATCCCGGCGTCGACGCAGAATCCGAAGTAGTCTCCGTCCTCTAGTTCCTCGTCCAGATCTTCGTCCCCGATCATCGCCAGGTCGTAGCGCACAGGCTTGGCATCCGAAACCGTCACCTTCACACAGGCGTAGCGGTCACCGTACTTCTCGCTCGGCATCACGCAGATCGTCACCGGGTAGGTTCCAGGTGGTACGGTCTGCATGAAAGGCGGCCTGTCCTCGAGTTCGATCAGCGGGTCGCATGCCAGTATGCGGCCCGAGGGGAAGCTCACGGTTCCGATGTCTATCGTGTCCACGGCTGAGTTCCCGACCATGTCTCCCGTGAAGTATGAGTCCGGATCGGCCCAGCTTGTCAGCCTGTCCCTCATCTCCTCGTATTTCCTCATCCATTCCTCTGTCGGCATATTCATTCCTCCTGTCTGTGTCGATTCATATTCAATCAAGCATAGGGATCCGACGTCGTAGCTCCTCTTCATCATCCTCTTCATAAGGGTGGAGCATCCCGTCCTCTCCGCGTACGAACGCCGTGCCGTACGGCAGGTCCAGTATCCTCCTGACCTCGGGGAACAGGCCGCAGGCGAACCCGAGGCTGCGGAACATAAGTCTGCCCTCGTCCGAGTCGTCATCGTCATCGGCGAAGAAGCGCCATCCGGAGTCCCATCCCCGGTCCTCCTTCTCGGGGGTCCACCGGACGCAGAATCCCATCGGGGTGCGTCCCGAGAGCACCGCCTCGCTGACGGCGCAGTCCCTGGCCCCCTCCCACCCGTCCGGATCGGGGTAGCCGTCGTCGGCCGGGTCCGATGACACCTGCGGAAGGGACTCCAGCCATTGTCCGTAGCGTCCGTCTATGACCTTGGTCATGTCATCGAGGTACCGCTCGGACCAGGGTATCCGGAGGTAGGCGTGGAACATCTCCTCCTCGTCCTTCCATTCCCTGTCCACGAACACCCTGTCCGCATAGTCCTTCACGTCTCTGAGGAACTCGTACGGGTTGCGCCTGTCCCCCCAGTTGTACCACTGGGCGAACCAGGCGCCCATGCGGTTCAGATGCATGGTGGTCAGCTTCCCGTCCATGTCCGGGTCGTCGCGGATGAATCCGCGGAGATCCGTGATCTTTCCAGACCTCACTGAATCCACCAGCTCTCTGTGCCTGGATGCGAACGCCCCGTTGACCATGTCCCTGAGGATGCACCACCTCAGGTAGATCGCCATGTGGCTGTACGCCGCCAGATCATCAGTCTCGAGGCCGAGGCGGTCTATGATGCGCTGATGCCTGCGGGCGTCGTCCATGGCGGCATCGTCGTGATCGATCCTGTCGTAGTCCGTCACGGCGTTGAGCCTCATCGGGTCGACGACCTCCAGAAGGTCGTCATTCGTGATGTCCAGAAGAGCCTCTGCACCGTTCTCGATCTTGTATTGGAGCTCCTCCCTATAGAGGGGCACAATCTGGAAGAACTCCACGCCGTCCCCGTCGGGCAGGTCGCATACGTACGAGTCCTCTCCGAACACGCCGGGGTTCAGCATTATGCATCCGCACAGGTCGGTGCTTTCGTCGTATCTCTCACCCTCATCCATCCCCACTGTGTGGCCCCATCCGAGCCAGCATCCGGTGCTCACCGGAAGGCGGGCCACGTCCTTCAGCATCCTGATCGGCCAGTACCACCTGCTGTCCTGCAGGGATTCCTCGTCCAGCTTCCAGTCCCTGGGCAGGTTGATCATGACCTCGGCACGTCTGCGCGTGTCTTCGGCCTCCTCTGGGATGTCCATCTCGTGGGCGCCCATCCCCATTGTGACCAGCGTGAAGTAGTCGTGGTCCCTCCTGGGAGGTATCAGGCATATGTCCACGTGTATGTCCGGGGAGACCAGCTCGTGGTACACGTTCGGGAAGTCCCCGAAGTGCTTGGCGATGTGCTCCTCCACCGAATCCCACTGCCCCTCATCGTACATCTCGGGCGCAGGCGTCCCCTCCAGGAACTCCCTGATGGTACGGTTCTGATTCCTGGCATCATCGCTTTTCGGATCCAGCTCCATCCACCTGTCCGCGTACCGGAGGGCGTCCGACTCCCTGCCGTTGATCATCCACAGGGCATAGCACATGCGTGAGTTCCAGACGGGGTCGTCCCTGCCCCTTTCCTCGATCGTCATGAGTATGTCTACTGCCTTCGACAGCATTTCCTGGTCCGCATCCTCTGTGTTCTCGTTCTCGTTATGGTCTCCGAGCACCGCCAGGTTGCTGTACGCCCAGCCCAGGAGGAGCGTGAGCCTATATCCCCTCTCATCCTCCGGAACGGATCCGATCTCCTGGATGCACTTCGAGTACTCGCCCATGGCGATCAGCAGGTCGGCCTTCTCGCCGACCCTCACGATCCTGCGCGCATCCATGGTATCAGTCCCACCAGAAGTACCAGACGGTGGACTGGCGCAGCTCGTCGGCCAGATGCCCCATCGTCCCGTGGTTCTGGTCCATGTCCGGGCAGATGCCGTACTGGTCGATCGCGACGTCGATGGCCTCGTCATCGGGGATCGGTTCGGGCAGCACGAACTCCAGCTCGTCATGTGTGATTGCCGCCGGGACGGCGCCGTAGCTCTCGAACCAGTGCTTCGCCACGGACATCATCTCGGGTGTGTCGGGGCACTCGTTCCAGTTCCCGAACGGCAGCCAGGCGAAGATCTCCCATGGATTCTTCACAGGGATCCTGGCCAGGATCATGGGGTCCGTCATCTGCGTCTCGTAGTTCCAGTAGCTCGCTAGCCGGTCGCGTCCCTCTCCGCCTTCGACGCTTCCGATCACGTCCACGTCCCAGTCCAGGTCGTCGTCCTCCGCTTCGGCTCTGCGCTGTCCGACCATGGAGTCCAGGACCTCCCTGCCATCCTTCACCGGAGCGGAGAGGGTGCGCTCGCGGTACTCCCTCACCCTCTCCGGGTCGAAGGCGTAGCCGTCCTCTCCGTCGCTGTCCGGGTCGGAGTTCAGGATCAGACACTCCCAGAGTATGTCGTCCACCTTCACCAGCACTGGGATGTATCCCTCTCTGACCCCGAGTCTCCTGGCGTAGCCGTAAGCCGACATGATGGGGTCGTCGTCCCTCATCGATGGGAAGTACTCGCACTCGCATCCGAGATACTCCATCATTGCCCTTGCGAGTTCGGACGGCTCCTTCGTCTCAGGGTCGATTTCCTGATTCTTCCAGTTAGCGTAGCACCGGCCGATGACTTCGGCCATGTCGCTGTAGTACCTCTCGTCGAACGGGATGAACAGGTATGCCTCGGTCTTGAACTCGTCGGAGTTGTAGCGTTCAGGACCGAAGTATCTCAGAGCGTGGTCATCAATGTCTGAGGGGTAGTGAGGGGAATCCAATTCGCTGCAGTAGTTGTAGTAGTATCTGGCGAACCCCCAACCGTCGCTGTTGAACATGCCCGCATCCATCCTGCCCCCGAGCACATCCCTGATGAAGGGACGCAGGTCGTTTCCGGCG
>CASFYI010000006.1 GCA_949298875.1 uncultured Methanomassiliicoccales archaeon
CCCCGATGGAGCGACCCTTGTTCCTCACGGATGCGAACATGGATCCGAAGTCGTGGACCGCCCCGAAGAACAGGCCCCCGATGAGCACCCAGAGCGTCACGGGGAGCCAACCGAACAAGGCGGCCTGGATGGGTCCTGTGATGGGTCCCGCTCCCGCGATGGAAGAGAAGTGGTGTCCGAGGAGCACCGAGGGCTTCGCGGGCACGAAGTCAACGCCGTCGTATTCCGTGTGTGCCGGGGTCTCCCTCGACGGGTCGATCCCCCATTTCCTTGCCAGCCACCTGCCGTACAGCATGTAGCCGAGCACCAGTATGATGATGGATGCGATCAGCAGCACCGCTCCGTTCAGATTCTCACCTTCGGTTCTCGACGATGGCTCTGAGGTTCACCGCGACTTCCCTTCCCGCGCGGTTGGACATCACCGTACCCGTGGAGGTCTCCAAGGACGCCACGCGGTGGTCCATCCAGCCCCTGAGCATGAAGAGGAAGTCCCTATGATTCCTGTACTTTGAAATACGTTTCGGTATACATTCGTCTATCGAATCATAGATGAATATGGTTGAAATGAGTGAGCAGTGGTGATCAGGACCAGGATTGATGCGTTCCATACCCTCATCGATGGACATTTGTAGAGCATGCTCCAAAGTCTCCTCGTCCAGCCTGTCCCCCGCGAACACGTAGACGTACTCGTGGTCCTCCACGGACCAGAGGTTGACGCCCCTGACGAGCAGGTACTTCTCGCCGCGGGAGTGGAACTCCGCTCTGGCGACCAGATCCCCCTCGTCGCAGGGGCTCACGTCGTAATACCCGGAGTATGATCTCATCAGACGCTCGACCGCGGCTCCGACATCCCGTTCCAATGTCATCGCCCTCAGTCCCAGAATCTCTTGTTCTTGGCGTAGAGGATCTCGGCGTTCATGATATCGCGGTAGAAGTCGTCCTCGTCCACGTGCATGCTGCGAAGTATCCTGGACGCGGTGTCCGGACCGACGCCCCTGCCGGCCATGACGATGACCGCGCGGCTGCCGTGCTCGTTCACCAGGTTCGCGTTCCTCAGGAGGCGGAGCCTGTCCTTCTTCTCCTGCTCGGTGAGCTCCTGATGCTTCACGATCTGGATCATCTCGCGCTCGTATCCCTTGAGGACGGCGACCATGTTGCCTCCGCAGTGGGGGCATCTGAACCTCTTCGGCGCCTCCCCGACACGGAACCTCCACTGGGACCCGCAGTTCAGGCACGACGCGAACAGAACCTCGTCCTCCAGCCTCTTCTTCAGGGCCATGAGGATGGAGTGGTCCGCGCGGACGGGCTGCATCAGCTCCTTGGAGCGGGTGATGCCCTCGAGTCCGATGGTCGATATCCCTCCGGGCACGACCTCGATCTCCCCGGATGACATCATCGACACGACCCTCTCGGTGTTCGGGATGTCCAGGTCCTCCCACAGGACCTTGTTCACCGCCTCGCGGTAGGCGGGCGTGTCCCGATGGAGGTCGAAAAGCCTCTGGAAGTTCATGAAGCGGTGGTCGGCGGTCTTCTCGATGATGCCGAACTTCTTCGCCACGAACACGAACCTCCACCTGAGGAACGACGAGTTGACCATGGTCATCCTGGACAGGGCCTCGATGGTCCCGGGCTTCACGGACTGGACGGTCTCCATGATGACGTCGCGCTTCAGGTTGCGGGGGAGCTCCAGGATGATCCTATAAGGGTCTGCGGTCATGCCCACGCTCTCCCCCAGCCTGGCGGAGAGGAGGGCGGAGTAGATCTTCCCGAGGGTCTCGTTAACGCGGCTCCCGAAGCAGCAGTTGACGATGGCCAGCCTGTCGCCGACCTCGACCGTCACGGTTCTGTCGGTGGGCATCGCGAACCTCTCATCCTGCTCGTCCAGGTACTTGGACACCACGGCCACGCAGCCGTCGTCCCCCGGGTAGTCCCCGAAGTTCCTCAGGCGGCGCATGCGGCCCACCTCCATGGCGACCTCATACGGTACGGGGATGTCGGAGCCCACCCAGTTGGGTACGGATCCGACCTCACGGGCCTCCTCCACGAGGATCTCGTCCTCGCGCATCTCGACTATGCGCCAGGTCCTGCCCTTGGCGATGAACATGGCGTACTCCTCGGCGAAGGAGGCCACGAAGCTCTCGTCCAGCGTCCCGATGATCGCCCTGGTGCCGATGTCCCTGATGAGGTACGAGCGCTCGTCGGGGATCATCGAGATATTGTCGTAGAAGTATGCCATGCCCTTGCGGGACCGGCGGAAGGAGCCGTCGTCGTCGACGAAGACCATCTTGATCGACAGCAGCTGGTCCAGGACGTCCTGGATGTCCTGTCTGGCGATGTCCCTGAAGGGCCACGCGCCGGAGAACACCTTGAACGCGGTGTCCATGTCGGCCTGTCCGGACATGGTCATGGCTATGAGCTGGTTGGCCACCACCGAGAGCGGGCAGGGTCTGCCGGTCCAGGACTCCAGCTCCTTGGAGTCGCACCTGCGGGCGATGACCATAGCTTCCGCGACCTCGTCCGGGGCGGTGGCGAGCACCCTGGCGCGGATCTTCTCGCCGACGCGGTGCCCGGCCCTGCCTGCCCTCTGGATCATGCGGGAGACCTGTCTGGGGGAGTTGTACTGGATGACCATGTCGGTGGTGCCGACATCGATGCCCAGCTCCAGGGACGATGTGCAAACGAGCGCCTTGATGTCCCCCGATTTGAAGCGGTCCTCCATCTCCATCCTGGTCTCCTTGGAGAGGGACCCGTGATGGACCTCGATGGGGAACGTCTCGTCCCACAGGTGGTAGCGGGCGGCGAGCCATTCGGCCGTCTCCCTGGTGTTGACGAAGAACAGCGTGGACCTGCCGGATTCGACGATCTCCCTGGCGCGGGCCATGACCCCGATGATGTCCGGGTCCCCCTGCAGCCTGTCTATGAGCTTCGCGTCCTCCGTGGGCTTCGGGCTCTCGACGCGGATGTCGAAGTCGCGGTGGGTGTCGTGCTTGCGGATGTCCACCTTCCTGCGGGGTCCGACGAGGAAGTCGGCCACCGCCTGGGGGTCCCCCACCGTGGCCGAGAGTCCGATCCTCTGGAACTCTCCCGCCACCAGGGCCAGTCTCTCCAGGGCGACGCTGAGCTGCGCCCCGCGCTCGGTGTCCGCCAGCTCGTGGATCTCGTCGATGACCACCCACTCCGCCGCCTTGAGATGCTGGATGAGCCTCTTGCCGGTGAACAGCACCTGCAGGGTCTCGGGCGTGGTGATCAGGATCTCCGGGGGCGACCTCGACTGGGCCTGCCTCTCGGCCTGGGAGGTGTCCCCGTGCCTCACGCCGACGGTGACCCCGAGGGCCTTCCCATAATCCTCCATGCGCCTCAGCATGTCCCTGTTCAGGGCGCGGAGCGGCGTGATGTAGATGCATCTGAATCCGGTGCGCTTCCCCTTGGTGGCGTGGATGGCGTCGAGGATGGGTATCATCGCCGCCTCGGTCTTCCCGATCCCGGTGGGTGCCACGAGGAGGATGTGGCCTCCGGCGCGGATCCTCGGGATGACGTCCGCCTGCGGGGGCGTGGGTTCGGTGATCCCCCTCTCCGCCAGGGCCGATGCGAGTTCGGGGCAGATGTCGGGGAAAGGCATGAAAACGTAAGGGTGCCGGGGCGTCCGCCCCGGCTTGGGGGTTTCACTCGGAAGCCGGCTCCTCCTTCTTGGGAGCGGTGACCTCGAGCAGGACCTGTGACAGGTCCATGACCTTGATGCTGGATCCGCACTTCTTGGCTCCCTGGGTCAGGTTGAGCACGCAGAAGGGGCAGCAGGTGATCAGGACGTCGGCGCCGGTGGCCTCGGCGTCGTGGATCCTCTCCACCGCGACGGCGGTGGCGAAGTCGTTGAACTGGGACTTGTATCCTCCTCCGGCACCGCAGCACCTGGAGTTCTCCCTGGACCTCTCCATCTCGACGAACTCGACGCCCTTGATCTTCTTGATGACGTTCCTGGGGGCGTCGTAGACTCCGGAGTGCCTTCCGAGGTGGCACGGGTCGTGGTAGGTGACCTTGTGCTTGAACTCGTTGTTCAGCGGGAGCTTCCTGTCGTTGATGAGCCTCTCGACGTACTGGGAGAAGTGGTAGACGTTCTGTCCGACCTTGGCGTAGTACTTGCCGAAGTCGGTGCTGACGGTCTTGTAGCATCCGGAGCAGGTCATGACCATGTCCTTGGCTCCCATGCCGTCCGCCTTCTCGACGACGGTCTCGGAGCATCCGAGGGACTCGGTGGTGGTTCCGGTCCTCAGCAGGGGCGAGGAGCAGCACCACTCCTTGTCGCCGAGGCAGTTCAGCTTGACCCCGGCGCGGGAGAGTACGATGACTCCGGCCTGCGCGACGTTCTGCATCCTGTAGGATCCGGTGCATCCGGCGAAGAAGATCGCGTCCGGAGGTGTGCTGCGCGGGACCTCGGCGGGCCACCAGGCGTCCCTCTTGGACGGGGGCTCGCCGTATGGGTTGTGGCACTCGCGGACCTTCGCGGCCATTCCCTTGTGGGCGGACAGGGGTCCGGCGCCGTTGGCGACGATCCAGGCCCTCATCTCCTCCCAGAAATCCACCAGGTGGATCTGGGCGTGGCAGACGACCTCGCAGTTTCCGCAGCCGGTGCACTTGTACATGGCGTCGACGAACTCGGGGCTGAGGGTGGCCTCCCTTCCGAGGAGACCGTCCAGGGCGCCGGTCCCGGCCTTGTCCAGCTGGTTGACGTAGTAGATCTTTCCCCTCGGGGTGACGGACTCCCAGGGGGTCTGGTTGTGGGCCTCGCACACGTCGATGCAGTATCCGCACTGCAGGCATGCGGTCAGGACCTTCTGTACGCGGGGGAGCTTAAGGAACTCCGGGACGGGTACTTTGACTGATACTTCCACGAGACAATCCTCCGTGTTTCGGGCGGCTCCGACGGCCGCCGCTTTGGGACTTCGAGACCCAGTCTCTATTTAACGGTTCACGGCCCGGACGCCCGGAACCGGTGGTCTGGGGCCTTGGAAAATGAGACGGAATGAGATTATATCCGAAGGCCGATGCGGTGCCATGGAATCCCCCGGGCTGTACGACGACTGGACCGGCAACATCGTGAAGGACGCCGACGTGAGGTCCCTGGACCCCGGCGCCGTCCGCGCCGCCAGGGCGTCCTACCGCGAGAGGTTCCCCGACCGCGCCGCGGAGAGCGACGGCTGGGACGACGAGACCTTCCTCACCCGCGCCGGGGTGTTCAAGAGGGGCAGACCCACGGTCGCGTCGCTTATACTCCTGGGGAAGCAGGATGCGGGCATCCTCCCGTCCACCGTCTGCATACGCTGGAGGCTCCTGGACCCGGACGGGGCGACGGTCGACTCAAGGACGTTCCAGGGCCCGATGCTCCTCGCCTCGTCACAGGCGGTGTCGATGGTCCGCAACTGGACCTGCACGATCGGGCCGGCGGACGCCGCGAGGAAGGTCAGTGCGTACCGCAACTCCACGCTGCTGGAGGCCGTCCGCAACGCGCTGGCACATCAGGATTTCTCGTACGGCGGGACGGTGGACGTCGTGGAGCGCGAGTCCGAGTCCGTGACGATCGTGAGCAGGGGGTCGTTCCCGCAGAGGTCCCCCGAGTCGTTCATCACCGGGCCTCCCATGCAGTCCCCTCCGCGCAACAGGTTCCTCATCTCGGCGATGGCGGGGATCGGCGCGGTGCCGGCATCGGGGACCGGAATCCGCTCCATGTATCTGGGCCAGGCCTCCCGCAGGTTCCCGATGCCCGACTTCGACATCCAGGACGACCGCGTCTCCGTGCGCTTCCCCGGCATCAGGGCCGGCGCGTACGCCAGGGTCCTGGACCTCCGCGACGACCTCGACCTGAGGACTATGATGGACCTGGACCGCCTCGCCAAGCTCCGCTATCTCCCGGACCGCAGGGTGAAGGCGCTGGCGAGGAGGGGTCTCGTCGAGGTGCTCGACGGTGTCCCGTGCATCGCCTCCGGCGCCGGGCAGGACGTCCTCTCAGCGTTCGTCACCGGCACGGAGGAGGAGGCCGTGCTGGCGCTAATCGACAGGAACGGCTCGGTCACGAGGTCCGACGTCTCGGACATCCTCGCGGCCCGCGACAGGAAGGAGCTGACGCCAGACCAGGTCCGTGTGAAGGCCACGAACCTCCTGCAGTCCATGAGGCGCAGGGGCCTGGTGGAGAAGGCGGACGGCAGCACCAGGTCGGCCAGGTACGTCCGCTCATCCGGGTTCGCGCAAGAATAAAACCACATCCGCGCGATGACATCCGCATGAACACGAAGCAGGAGATCGTCGACGCGTTCGACGGCCGGAGCACGGGCGAGCTGCCCCCGCCGGCCGTATTCACGCAGACCGGCACCGTGGGGCAGATGTGCGCCTGCGGGGCCGGATGGCCGGAGGCGCACTACAATCCGGAGAAGATGGCCACGCTGGCACTTCAGTTCTCGAAGATGTTCGGGTTCGCCACGGCGAGGGTGCCGTACTGTCTCACCGTGGAGATAGAGCGCCTGGGGGCCACGATCAAGGAGGGGACCAGGGACACCCAGCCCAGCGTCATCGGCACCCCCTATTCCTCGGGCGATGTGGCCGAACCGCCGTCGGGAGGGCTGACGGATCCGGACGAGTTCGCATCCGGGGGCCGCTGCGCAATGGTCGCCGAGGTCGCGGAGAGGATGTCCAGGGAGCACGAGGACCTCTTCATCACCGCAGGCATGCAGGACCCCATGGCTCTGACGTCCCAGCTCCTCGGGGCGGAGAACATGCTCATGGCCGGTTTCATGGAGCCCGGGAAGATCTCGAAGTGGATCGATGCTGTTACCCCTCTGACCTGCGCCTACGCCGAGAGGCTCTCGGAGGCCGCGGACAACGTCCTCATGATATCCGGAGGATCGACCGACATGTACTCCCCGGAGATGCTCGAGGAGTTCTCCGCCCCGTTCACCCCCAGGGCGATCTCCAGCATCAGGTCCTCCTTCAGCACAATCCACTCCTGCGGCGACACGCTGGCGTTCGCGGACCGCCTGGCCGGGTACGGCGCCGACGCGCTCAGCCTCGAGACATTCCATTGTCCAGAGGAGTACATGCGTATCGTGAACGGCCGCTGCAGGATGTTCGGGTCCATCGATCCCGTCGGGACGCTCCTGATGAAGCGGCCCGAGGATGTCGCGGCGAGCGCCAGGAGGGGTGCGGAGCTGGGCTTCGACATCATAACGCCGGAGTGCGGCGTGCCGCCTTTGACCCCCGACGCCAATCTGATGGCCCTGTCGCACTACCGCGACTGATCCAAAAACCCTCCTCCGATCGCGGGGGAGGGCCATTTACGAATGATTCGAGAACGGGTGGTGGGCCCTGCCGGATTTGAACCGACGGCCATCTGGTTATGAGCCAGACGCTCTACCTAGCTAAGCTAAGAGCCCGTTGAGGCACCCATATCGGGATTTCATTAAAAACATGTCGGACGAGACATGACGCATAGCGATAAGGGATGATGAAAAAGGAAGAATGGCGCCGCCACACGGATTTGAACCGAGGACCTTGTGATTAACAGTCACACGCTCTACCTGCTGAGCTACGGCGGCTTGTAGGATTGCGTGAATGAAGGGCTTGTATTTATAGTTAATTGTATAGAATTGGGCCGGCTGT
Organism: uncultured Methanomassiliicoccales archaeon; assembly: GCA_949298875.1. Classification (GTDB taxonomy): domain Archaea; phylum Thermoplasmatota; class Thermoplasmata; order Methanomassiliicoccales; family Methanomethylophilaceae; genus Methanoprimaticola. The sequence goes on from CASFYI010000006.1 coordinate 7,645, forward strand.
ACGCCGGCCCGTGGAAAAATCAGTTCTTGGCGCGCTTCTTGGCCTTCTTTTCCTTGGTCTCGACGACCTCTCCGTCCTCGAAATCCATCCGGCCGTAGAATATCTCGCGGCTCTCGAACATGCGCTTCCCGATGGCCCTTCCCTTGGGGGTCAGCTCGTAGATCTTCATCAGGCGCCTTCCGGCCTCGAGGTGCATCTCGAGGAGTCCGAGCTCGACGAGCTGGTCGGCGGTCTTGATGACGGTCTTGTAATTCTTGGCGATGCGGAGCATGTCGGTCGCCATGATCTTGTCGCTCTCGTAGATGAGGGAAATGATATCGACGGCGTACCTGCTGGAAAGCGGGGACTGGTAATCCGTTATCATGCTGGAAATGAGCGATTGCCGATTATAAATGATTTCGTCCGCGTACTCATAGCCAGTTCGCGCATCCTTCCGCGTCGTCGGTCGCGCTATGGGAATCGATTCCCGGCGGCGCCCTTCCGCTCTCCACTATAATAAAATAAGGAACGGGGCATCAAGACCGCGATTCAAATGAAGGTCGACGTTAAGTACGGCAAGGACGGGGTCCAGGAGACGGAGATCCCCGACTCCGCCTACATAGGCACGTTCTATCCCAAGGACGTCGAGTGCGGGGACCCCGACCAGGTCATCGGAGACTCCATCGACAACCCGCTGGGCATCGGCTCGATGGCCGAGTTCCTGGAGGGCGGCGAGGACATCGTGTTCATCGTCAACGACGGCACCCGCCCTACTCCCACGGCCAAGATCCTGGACGCGCTCTCCAAGAGGATGGACCTCAGGTCCGCCAGGTACCTCATAGCCACCGGCGCCCACAGGGACATGACCCCCGAGGAGTATGACATGGTCTTCGGCTCCCACTACGAGGAGCTTAAGGATAGGATCATCTGCCACGACGCGAAGAAATCCGAGTGCGTCAGCCTCGGCACCTCGAAGAACGGCACCCCCATGGAGGTCAACAAGGTCGCGGTCGACGCCGACCGCCTGGTCATCATCACCTCCGTGGAGCCCCACTACTTCGCCGGCTACACCGGCGGAAGGAAGTCCTTCCTCCCCGGCGTCGCCTCATACCGCACGATCGAAGCCAACCACAAGCTGGCTATGAGCAAGGCCGCCCAGTCCCTCGCCCTGGAGGGCAACCCCGTGCACGAGGACATGATGGACGCCCTCGAGGTCGTCAAGGGCAAGAGGATCTTCTCCATCCAGATGGTCCTCGACAGGCACCAGAACATCTACAAAGTGGCATCCGGAGACCTCCACGAGGCCTTCCACAAGGCGATCGGATGGGCCAACGAGGTCTTCTCCGTGCCGATCCCGGAGAAGGCGGACGTCGTCATCTCCGTCGCCCCGTACCCCATGGACGTCGACCTGTACCAGTCCCAGAAGGCCCTGGACAACGGTAAGTGGGCGCTCAAGGACGGCGGGAAGATCGTCATGGTCTCTAAGTGCAGGGAGGGCACTGGGAGCGACACGTTCCTGAAGCAGCTCTCCACCTCCAGCGACCCGCACCAGGTGCTGGAGAACCTTAAGGCCGAGTACAAGCTCGGATACCACAAGGCGGCCAAGATGGCCGAGATAGCTACCTGGGCGAGCATCTGGGCGGTCACCGACCTGGACCCCGAGCTCCTCAGGGGAGCGAACATAACGCCCTTCCCCACGGTCCAGGCGGCCGTGGACGAGGCGCTCAGGGAGAACCCGTCCGCGAGGATCATGGTCCTCATGGACGGAAGCGTCACCATCCCCAGGCTGGAGTGAGGTTCACATGTCGGAAAGCAAGGAGTTCAAGGCGGACAGCCTTGAGAAGGTAAGGCAGGCGGTCAACGTCTGCACCATGTGCGGATTCTGCAAGAGCGTCTGCCCGTCGTTCAAATCGATCGGGTGGGATTCTGCGCTGTCCCGCGGGCGCATAGTGCTGACGTACGGTCTGCTGACCGGCGACCTCCAGCCGGACGAGTCGCTCGTCAGGAACATGTACACGTGCACCACCTGCGCGGACTGCGTCCGCAGGTGCCCGTCCAAGGTGGAGATCGTGGACATCATCGAGCTCTGCCGCGCGGACCTCGTGAAGGCGGGATGCATCCTGCCCAAGCACAAGTCGATGTGCGACAACATCATGTCCACCGGCAACCCCTTCGGCGAGAAGGCCACCAGGGAGGAGGCGCTGGGCAGGAAGCCGCACGCGGCCAAGGTCGGATACTTCGCCGGATGCACCGCCACGTACCGCTCCAAGGAGACGGCCAGGGCGACCATGTCCATCCTCGACAAGCTCGGCGTCGACTTCACCACCCTCGACGAGACCTGCTGCGGATCCGTCATGCAGAGGGTCGGATGGCCCCAGGACGACGTCACGGAGCTGATGAGGAAGAACGTCGAGGCGATCAAGGCCCTAGGCGTCGAGACCCTCGTCCTCTCCTGCGCCGGATGCTACAGGATGTTCAAGCTGGAGTACCCCAAGTACGTGGATGTGCCCTTCGAGGTCCTCCACATCACGGAGTTCCTGGCCAGGCAGGACCTGAAGCTGAAGCCGATGGACGGCGTGAAGGCCACGTACCACGACCCCTGCCACCTGGGCAGGCATTGCGGCGTGTACGAGCCCCCGCGTGAGGTCATCGCGAAGATCCCCGGCCTCGAGTTCAAGGAGATGAAGTATAACAGGAAGACCAGCCACTGCTGCGGAGGCGGCGGAGGCGTCAGGTCCGCCTACCCGGAGGAGGCCATGGATATCGCCTCCACCAGGCTCGACGAGGCCGGGTCGGCCGATCTCATGATCACGTGCTGCCCGTTCTGCGTCAACAACCTGTCCGCCGCCAAGGGCGACAGGAAGATCGAGGTACGCGACCTCGTGGAGCTCATCGACGAGCTGATGTGATTTGTCATCCAAACCCTGGAGGGCCCTTCGGGGCCCTCCCACCATAATGGGGATCCTGAACGTGACCCCCGACTCGTTCTCCGACGGCGGCCTCTGGACCGATCCCGGTGCGGCCGTCCGCCATGCTTTCGATATGGTCGACCGGGGGGCCGGCGTGATCGACATAGGCGCGGAGTCCACACGCCCCAACGCATCCCCCGTGTCCGCCGAGGAGGAGCTGGCCAGGCTGGAGCCGGTCCTGAGGGAGCTGGCCCCGTCCGTGGATGTCCCGATATCGGTGGACACCATGAAGGCAGAGGTTGCCGAGCGCTGCATCGCGCTAGGCGCGACCATCGTCAACGACGTCCTGGGTCTCCGCGGACCCGGCATGACGGAGGTCTGCGCGTCGACAGGGGTGGACGTGGTCATCATGCACATGAACGGGATGCCCGAGTCCATGCCGGCAGCCATGGGCGACGGCTTCATGGACGAGATCAGAGGGTTCCTGGAGGCCCGCGTCTCGGAGGCGCTGGATGCCGGCATACGCAGGGAATCGATCATACTGGATCCCGGGATAGGGTTCGGCAAGGATCCCGTCCAGAACTCCGAGATACTGGAGAACAGCTCGTACTTCTCGTGCGGAGGATACCCGGTTCTGTCCGCATCGTCCCGCAAGAGGTTCCTGGCCGTCCGCTACCCGGGCATGGACAGGGATGAGGCATCCGCGGAGGCCGCGCTGGCCGCAGTCCGCTCCGGTGCCGCGATGGTCCGCGTCCACGACGTGGCCCGCACCGCGGAGATCCTGGGGATCCGCCGAGGCCTCAGAGGTACTTCATGGCGGTGGCGGCAGCCATCACGATGACGCAGACGATGGCCGCGGAGCCCCAGAACAGGTACTCCTTCCTCTTCTCCGCCTTCTCGCGGGCGATCTCGGCGGCTCTGCACTCCTCGTCGCAGAACTCCTGACCGAACGGGATGGGGTCCCCGCAGAACTTGCAGTGGGAGTGCTCGGGAAGTCTGAGGCCGCCTACCATGCCGAGCCCTATCATTCACTATTAGATAAAATGTGACTGGTGGGGTTATAAGCGGGTGCGAACCATCCGTCGATGCCGCTCGGCGGCAGGAGATGCGAATGAGGTTCACACTGCTGAACAGGAAGAGCAACACGGCCATCAGGATGGACATGGACCCGTCCGACAGGGTCGGGGAGATAGTGGAGACGGTTTCGGAGGCATGGGGCTGCGGGGACATCGTCCTGAGGGACGGCTATTCGCTCCTGGATCCAGACCGTCTCACCGGCAGCTGCATCTCGGAGGGGGATCTCGTGGAGGTGCTCCCGGATCCGTTCCAGCAGCAGACGGTTTGAAATAACGGGGTGGCCTGGCCGGCGTCGGATGACCAACAGCAGAGGAAGGATGGGCACGAAGGCGGAGGTCCTGTTCGGGGCCAACGCCATAGTCTCGATCGCCGAGGCCGCGGAGCGGTCCCAGGCGCACGGCGGGCTCAGGGGCGGATGGGACACAGATGCGAACGGGAGTTTCGCCAGGGTCGAAGGCGCAGGCGTGCCGGAGGTGGGGATGTACTTCCCGTCCGAGGGCACCGAACCCAGCGATGCCATGTGCGACATCCTGCGCTCGGCCATCGGCGAGGGGGTGATGGTCGTCATCGACCCGTACGCCGGGGAGCTGGCCGTGTACATCGTCGACGATGACGGGTGCAGGACGGCCTCGGCGCTGGTCTCCGAGTGAGATCGGACCCAGATCGCGTGGCGGCGGCGCATGTCGTCCTCGGAGATCCCCTCGCGGGACATTATCTCGCTGACGATGCCGTCGAACAACAGCAGCGCCGAGTCCTCGAAGACAGTTCCCAGAGGGGCCACCCTGTGCAGCCCCTCGCCCTCGGGAACGCTCATCACGAGGGAAACGTCGGAGACGCGGGTCAGCGGGCTCCCGCTGGTGCCGGTTATGCAGAATATCTCGGATCCTATGCGGCGGGCGATCTCCGCCGTCTGTACGACGGACGACGTCCTGCCTGTGTAGGAAATGAGGAGGGTGAGGTCCTCCTTCCCGATTATAGGGGTAGTCATCTCGCCCACGAAATGCACGTCCAGCCCCAGCTGGACGAGGCGCACCGCGAACATCTGGCCCACCAGCCCGGAGCGGCCGGATCCGTAGACGAAGACCTTGCGATGGCTCAGGATCCCGGAGACGAGCTCCTCTCTGGCGTCGGCGTCGACCGAGCGGACCGCGGTCCTGCAGGTGTCCAGCAGGGTGTCCAGGTCGTCCAAATCACTCACCGGCGGCCGCGGCCGCCGCCTCGGACTTGCGACGCTCCTTGAGCTCCTTCGCGGCCCTCTTGGTGAGGATCCTCTCCTGGATGATCCTCATGTACATCGCGTCGTGCTCCAGCAGCGGGGACATGGATATGACGGTGCAGTCCGGCCTCATCTCGGCCATGGCCTCGGCGAGGGGTTCGAACTTCAGGTCGCCCTTCTTGATGGGCGTGAGCCTCTTCTCCCCGGCGTCGCCGTACTCCACGCCGGAGAACTCGGTGTGGAGGCCTCCCTTGGCGTAGGGCTCGACGGTCTCGATGAGGTTGATGAAGTCGTCGGGCTCGATGAGCGTCCCGCCCGTGCGGGAGTGGTAGTGGGCGAAGTTGATGACCGGGACGGGTCCTCCGACGGCCTCGCAGATGTCGAGGACCTGCTCGAGGGAGCCGAAGACGTCCTGCTGGCCGGTGATCTCGATGCCGAGCCTGCACTTGAGGCCGACGCCGTTCCACCAGTCCATGAGGGCCCCGAGGTTCTCGTAGATGTGCTCGTCCACGTAGTCCTCGGTGCGCTTGCCGTCGTAGATGCCCAGGTTCGTGACCACGATGTCCCCGTCCAGGGCGTCCAGGATGATGCCGGCGTGCCTGATGCTGTCGATGCAGCTGAAGGCGAGATCGTTCTCGTCGCCCAGGTCCATGTAGTAGGGGGTGTGGATGGAGAGCTTGACGTCCATCCTCTTGGCCATGTGCCCGATGCCAGCCAGGCTGCCGAAGGTGTCGGCGACGGGCGAGGGCATGAACAGGAGGTCGTCATCCTCCTCGATCGGCTCGTTGGGGTCGCTGATGGGCTCCTCGTCCCTCAGGATCTCCACGACGAAGTCCTCCTCGATGTCGGAGATCGTCAGGCCGACCTCCTCGTCCTCAGGCGGGCGGGGGTAGACCCCTGCGCGTACCATCTGGATCTCCAGGGCGCTGAGGCTGAGGTTGTGAACGTCCTCTATGCCGTCCTTCAGGGTGCGCCCCTTGCAGGAAAGGGGGATGCCGGCGGGGCCGAACCTTATCATGGTGGCGGGCAACCTTCCTAAAGTAGATAAGGGGTTCGTTGTGACATGGGCGGGGTCGGGGATCCCGCCTGGATGTGGACGGTCATCGCGGGTATGTTCGGAGCTTCCGCGGGACCCATCCAATATCATTAAAAACGGGATGGGGCTCGGGAAGCGTATGAACACCGGCAGAGCAGTAGCCGTGGTAAGTGCCCTGCTGGCGATAGCCTCCCTGGTGGTGGCCTGGATCCATTACGAGGGCATAATGGCGATCGTGTCGTTCTTCGTGCTGGTGTTCGGTGTACTGGCCTCCAAGAACTGCACCCTGAACACGAACAAGTTCATCCTGCTGGCATCGGTGGCCTCGGTCGTGTGCACGGCCCTCTCCGTCACAGTGCTCGTGCAGGGGAACTTCTCCGACGCGGAGGGAACCCCCACCGTGACCTGGTTCGTGCTCATCGGGCTGGTCCACAGCGTGCCGGTGGTCCCCCTGACGTTCTCCGTCTACCCCATCATCGCGTCGCTGTCCGGGGCGTCCTTCAACTGGGCGATCGTCCGCGGCCTGAGCCCCTTCATAGGGATGGGCATGGAGGTCCCCGGCTTCGTGCTCGAGTACATGTTCGAGGGGGCCGACAACTGGATGACCGACAACGGGTACATCCTGTACCACTTCCTGATGACCGCG
>CASFYI010000007.1 GCA_949298875.1 uncultured Methanomassiliicoccales archaeon
CTCTTCGCCGACGCCGAATCGAAGGGCCACACGGTCATGGAGCTGTATCCGGACAGCGCGATAGCGGACCAGGTCCGCGGGATCGCGGACCGCATCGCGGCCGCCTCCGACGGCGAGGACGTGATGTCCTTCCCGCACCCGCTGGACGACGACCAGCTCTCCGACCTGGCGGCCGGCAGGGAGATACGTCCCTCATCTGGTCACGCACCCCAACGAACCGGATGCGGCGTCTGCCGCAGATCCTCGATCAAAGATGCCAGGGTCATGAGCTCCTGCGCCGCCTACGGCGCCGCGGCCGCGTTCTCCAGGCTCGGCGACACCGCCGTAGTGGTCCATGGCCCCATGTCCTGCTCGTACCTCATGGCCACGACCCGCGCCAAGGCCGTGCTCGGCCTGTACGAGCAGGGTCTGTACCCACATCCCCCGACCTGCGACATACGCTCGTCGATGATGGACGACTCCGCCGCCATATTCGGCGGCGACGGGTTCCTGAGATGGTCCCTGGAGAGCGCGATATCCGAGGGCTACCGCAAGGTGGCCGTGGTCACGACGTGCATGTCCGGCATCATCGGCGACGACTGCCAGTCCGTCGTGCAATCCGCATGTCTGGCACATCCCGATGTGCGCATCGATCTCGTATCGGCGGACGGCGACATCGCCGGCGAGTACAACGACGGCTTCGAGATGGCCGCCGAGGCTATCGCGGACCGCATCGACCCCTCGCTGGAGCCGGAGAGGGGTCTGGTGAACCTGGTGTCCAACTCTTTCTTCGACATACAGTCCCCCGACCACCGCCGGGAGCTGGACAGGATGCTGGCATCCTTCGGCCTGAGGGTGAACTGCAGGTTCATCGACGACGGCTCGCCCGCCCCTCCGGAGGAGGTCTGCCGCGCGGAGTTCGACATCCTTATGAGCGACACGCGGGCCGCGAGGCGCATGATGTCGCTCATAACGGAGAGGACCGGCAGGGAGCCGTTCCCGGCGCCGATGCCCATGGGCATGCGCGGGTACCTGGACTGGGTGTCCGAGATGGGGCGCCGGACCGGCAGGGAGGAGATGGCCATGAGAGAGGCCGAGCGCGCCAGGGACGAGTACGGAAGGTTCCTCGAGACCCACCGTCCGAGGATGGAGGGGAAGCGCGTCATCGTGGCCTGGAAGATCGGCTCCAACCCCGACTGGCTCATAGACGCTCTGGACGATCTCGGCGTCGACATCCTCAGGGTCGGGGTCGCGCCGAGCCCCCGCAAGGCCGGAGGCAGGGCGGATTCGAAGTACAATATAACCGAGGACTACACGGAGGAGGACCTCGCCAGGGAGCTTCAAGACATGAGGCCGGACTATCTCATCGGCGACATAGCCAGACCGGTGCCGGAGGGCACCACGTTCGCCAAGCTCACCAGGATGGGCGTGGGGTACCGCCCCGTGTTCGATTACATCCAATATCTGGAGAACACCTCCCGCCTCCCGGCGGTCGAGGGATGGAGGATCCCATGATGAGGCAGCTGCCCGACGGGCTCACCGGTTCGATAATGGCCGTGGAGGGGATATCCGACGCGGCTGTGTTCCTGCACGGGCCGGGAGGCTGCAGGATACGCCACACCGTGGTGTCCTCGGCGGTGCTCCCGAGGGACGGCGAGGAGGCGTTCTCGGCGCCGTACTACTACGGCTACCCGAGGGTGCCGTCGTCCCATCTCGACGAGTACGACTTCATCAACGGCGCCTACTACAAGTCCGCAGAGGGCCTCGGCGAGGTGTCGCTCAGGGAGTCGGCGCTCGCCGTGGTGATCGACTCGCCCGGCGCCGGTCTCATAGGCGACGACCACTGGCGCGCCATCAGGGAGAACGGGCTGGAGGACGTGGCCATGCACATCCCCGAGTCCATGGCCTCGGTGCCGGCCACGCGGGCCTGCGGGCGCACGCTGGCACATGTGATGGAATTCCTGGATCCGGAGGGGAGGGACGTCCGCGAGGGGACGGTGAACCTGTTGGGGATCTCCTTGATGGACAAGGACTGGATGGCCGCCAGGGACGAGCTCGTCTCCTTATTGGAGGACATGGGTCTGGATGTCGCCTGCTGCCCCGGAGCAGGCTCCTCGGTGGATGAGATGGTCCGCTCCGTCGACTCCGAGTTCAACGTCATCGTCTGCCCGGAGATGTGCTCCGGGCTGACCGAGTGGTACGAATCCCGCGGGGTCCCGAGCATCCGCTCCCCGAAGGGGGCGCCCGTCGGGTTCGACGCGACAGAGGCGTGGGTGAGGGCGGTCGCGCAGGCGACCGGCAGGGACCCGTCCAAGGCCCTCGCCAGGATCGACGCCTGCAGGCGGGAGGTCCGCCGCAGGTTCACCGGCATGCGCTACAACGCCCTCCGCATACGCGGTCTCACGTTCTCGGCCGCCGGGACCGCGTCCGTCATCAGGCCGCTGACCGAGTGGCTTTACGCATATCTGGCGATGGCTCCCGCCGC
>CASFYI010000008.1 GCA_949298875.1 uncultured Methanomassiliicoccales archaeon
ATCATCTGGCCGACGCGCTCGAACCTCACGCGCCCGACGGCCTTCAGCATGGCTATCCTCTCGGAAATGCTGGCCTCGGCCTGCACGAGCAGCATGGCCTCGTCCATGTCGATCCCGGCGCTCTCCATGAGGTCGGCGAACGTCCTCATCATGGCCGGCTTAGCGAACTGGAAGTGCCCGCTGTCGGTCAGCATCCCTCCCAGGAGCATGAGGGCGGCGTCCCTAGGGATGTCGATCCCGGCGGCGTCCAGCACCTCCTTCACGATCTCGCAGCAGGACGTGCGGCCCGGGTCGCAGAGGAAGAGCGGCACCCCGTCCCATCTCCCGGTGGGCATGTGGTGGTCGATCACCACGTCTGCGCCCTCGAAGCCCTCGCCGAGCTGCTCGGGGGAGGACGTGTCCACGACGACGCGCATCTCGAACCCCTCTCCCGCACCCTCGCGGATGGTCGTCTCCATCTTGGTGGCGACCATGCGCGCCACGCGGTCCACCCCGTCAGGGGCGAATATGGCGCAGTTGGGGAAGCAGCGGGCTATCGCGTAGGCGGAGCCGACGGCGTCCATATCCGCGTTCCCGTGGACGAGGACGGCTTTCGTCCTGTCGGAGGACAGGGCCTCGATGATTTCCTCGACGATGCCCAACTCGCTTCCTCCCAGTGAGTGTCTGGACCCATTTGTTCTGGCCCAGACCGGTGATGAGGATGTCCGAGTTGTACATCCTCACCGTGATCAGTATGGTCACGATGGCGAACACGGCCATGTATCCGATCCCGCCGAGCACCAGGGTGATGTCCCCGTACATGAGGGCCTGCATGGCCATCATCGGATGCGAGAACGGGATGACGAACAGGATCGCCTGCAGGAACCCGCCGCATCCGTACCATCCGGAGAACATGATCACGAACATGGGGATCATGGCCAGGATGCTGATGGGCAGGGTCATGGTCTGGGCGGACTTGTAGTTCTTGGCGAACGCGCCGAGGATCATGCAGATGCCCAGGGCGCAGACGATGGACAGGAACATGGACACCATCACGAGGGCCCAGTCCCCTATGTCGAGCGCGAGCCCGAGGCTCTTAAGGTCGGTTCCCTGGCCGGAGCTGACGACGCCGGTCATCGCTCCCATGTAGATGCTCATGCCTATCATGTAGGCGAGACCGTAGACGAGTCCCACGATCGCGGCGGCCGCGATCTTGCCGCTGACGATGGACGTCCTCTTGATGGGCATCGTGAGGAGCGTCTCCAGGGTCTTGTTCTCCTTCTCGGAGCCGATGGAGCTGATGACGATGCTGCCGACCATCATGATGATGATCATGATGACCAGCGGGATCATCATGGTCTGGCTGGAGATCTCGGTGTCGATGTCCGAGGGGGTGACCCCGGAGTGGGCCACTCCGTCGATGACGGTGCTGACCGAGTCCCCGCCGGTGTACATCGGGTCCATGATGTAGCCGATGTCCGCCCCGCCGTCCCCGGACAGGGATATTAGCTCCTGCGTGAGGCTGCCCTCGACGAGGGAGACGATCGAGGACATGACCGTGGACGATATGGTGCCGAACATGCCGGTGGGCTCGTAGAGGTAGTACTGTTCGACGGTGATCTGCTCCGAACCGGCTATGCATGCCTCGAAGGTCGATCTGTCAGGGAACGCGAGGACGTTGGCGATGCCGCGGGATTCCATCTCGGCCATGATCGCCTCGTCATCGCCGTAGGCGGCGTCCATGATGACGATCTTGTCGGACTCGTCGCCGTAGTATCCCTGGAGGGTGCCGATGAGGTCCCAGCCTTCCAGGTAGTCGCCCTCCTCGGCCACGAGGCCGAAGGAAGGCAGCTCCGCGGCCTTGTCGACCTCGGTGCCGATGAGCCCTCCCATGCCCGCGAAGATCACGACCATGACGAGCACGGATATGACGGAGCCCGGGGTCAGCATCTCCCTGACCTCCTTCCTGATGATGGATGTCATGTGGCTCATCCTTTCACCGCCTTGACGAACACCTCTTCGAGGGTGTCCACCCCGAACCTCTCCTTGAGCTCCGCGGGGGTCCCGAGGAGGATGAGGTTCCCCTGGTCGATCATCCCGACGCGGTCGCAGAGCATGTCGACCTCGAACATGTTGTGGGACGACATTATCACGGTGACCCCGGTCTTCGCGATGGACCTGATGACCTCCCTGACCTCGTAGGCGTTGATGACGTCCAGCCCGGAGGTGACCTCATCCATGATCGCCAGCTTGGGGGACGGCATGATGGCCCTCGCGATGAGGAGCCTCCTCATCATCCCCTTGCTGTAGGTGTCGACCTTGGAGTCTATCCTCTCGCCCAGGTCGGCCAGCTCTATGCCCTTGCGGACCATCTCGGCCTTCTCCTCGCCGGACGCGAAGAAGCTGGCCATGAACTCCATGTACTGCCTCCCGGTGAGGTCCTTGTAGGCGCCCGCGTCCTCGGGGAGGTAGCTGATGATCCTCCTGACCTCGTCGGGCTCTGCGGCCACGTCGTGGCCGAAGACGCTGATGCTCCCGGACGTTATGCGGAGGAGCGTCGATATCATGCGGAGCGTGGTGGTCTTCCCGGCGCCGTTGTGTCCGATGAGGCCGAAGATCTCCCCTTCGTGGACGGTGAGCGAGATGCCGTGGACCGCCTCCCTGTTGCCGTAGGACTTCCTGACGTCCTGCAGTTCGAGAGCTTCCATGCTCCGAGGCTATGTGGACCCCTTATTTTATCGGTTCGGGGGGGGGGAATGTGGTTCCAAATGATGAAAAATGAAGGAAAATCGGGGCCGGAGCCCCGTGGAAAGGTATTTTCACTCCTCGTCGGAGGGTGCCGCGGGACGGGCGTTGCCCATGGCGGCGTTGATGGACTCGGAGAGGGTCTTGTACTTCTCCTGGAGCGAGGTCTCCTGGCGGCCGAGGCTGTTGACCCTGACCTCCATGGTCTCGACGGACTCCTCGAGGTCGGCCACCAGGGCGGCCTTGTCCTCGACCTTCACGAGCAGGGAACCGGCGGACTTGTAGACGTCGCCGGTGGCTGCCTTGAGCTCCTCCAGGGTCCTCATCATCTCCCTCCTCTGGGCGTCGTACTGCGCCTTCTGGGTGGAGACCGCCTGCAGCTGCTGCTGCACCTGCTGGAACTGGGCGATCTGGTTCTGGAGCTGGGGGCTGATGCCGTTCATCTTCTCACCTTGGCGATGTGTTCCACTGACTGCACTACGATGACGCACTCGAGATACGAGTTGAGGGCCGCCCTCATGGCGGACGTGTCGTCCGCCTCTATCCTGACGACCGTCTCGCCCCCTTCGGAGGAGACGGACGCGCGGGTCCTCGGCAGTTCCCTGCCGGACTCCGGACCCAGGGCCTCCGCGGCCGTATCGGCCCCGGACACCCTCAGCACGGCCCTGAGCATCGCTCAGTCGGACTTCAGGACCTTCTTCACGTTGGGTCTCTCCTTGAAGAAGATCTTGGATCCGCACTTCTCGCACTGGAGCCCCAGGGCGTTGACGTTCCTGACGGGCTCGTTGCACTTGGCGCATCTGTACATCGTGGCCTCACTGCTCGCTGACCTGGGAGATCTCCCTCTTGGTCTTCGGGTTGTAGGCGCCGGCCGCGAACTTGGTGCCGCAGTGGGAGCAGTACCAGATGCCGGAGCTCTCCCTCTTGACGGAAGCGTGGTGGCATACCGGGCACTCGTGCTTCTTCTTCTGCTGCGCCTCGATGTTCTTGATCCTGTTGCGGACGATGACTCCGTACCTGGCTCCGAACCTTCCGGAGCTGCCCGCTTTGACTGTCCTCTTTGCCATGTGGGATCACCCAATTATCTTTCTTATCTCCGCGCCGATCTCCACGGCCCTGTCGAGGCACTGGCTCAGCTCGTCGAGCGTGATGGATCCGCATCCGCCCTTCTGCATCGCCCTGAAGTTGCCGTCGTCGTCCGTTGTCACAGTGAGACGTGCGGTTGAAATCTGCTCTTCGTCGTAGTCGGGGTCCACTATTAAAGTGTTTCCGACTTTGGCCTCCGTCACCGATATCGGCGTGCAGGTGACCGGGAGGGGCTTGTTCTCGCCCTTGCCGTACTGCTCGCACGGGATGATGGCGCTCTTCAGGGCGCACACGGCGGCCAGGTTGGCGGCATCGAACAGGTTGCCGTCGTGGTCGATGGCGTAGATGTCGATGTAGCACATCCAGACCTCCTCTCCGGGGGTGATGCACAGGGCCTCGACGTCGACCATGCCGGACTCGCGGATTCCGCGGTCGACGACACGTGCCAGCTCGATGGCGTCCTCTCCAGGCGGCCCGGACTCGAAGGTGGGGTGGGCCATGGGGATGAGTTCCATCCCGGTGGTGAGCACTCCGAGGTTCGGCGTGTCGCCGAAGGGGGTGCCGGGGATGATCTTGATGCCGGCGATGACGGTGGTGTTGCCGAGTCTGACGCGGGCGGACCCGTCGGCGGACTCAATGAGGCCGGTCTCGACCTCGATGTTCCTGAAGTCCTTCACGCCGCGGCCGTCCTGCCTGGTCCCCTTCTCGAGGAGGCGGAGGATGTGGTCGCGCTTGATCTCGGACATCATCTCGTTGCTCATTCGGATGCCTCCCTGTCTTTGGAGTAGCGCCTCTTGAGGGCGTCGACCTGCAGGTCGTGGACCTCGTGGCAGGCGTTGACTGCGAGCTCGATCGCGTGATCCAGCTCGGCGCGGGTCATGTTGCCGTCCATCTGGAGCAGGACGATCTCGTCGGTGCTGGGGACGATGGCTATGGGGACGTCCGCCTGCCCGTAGTTGTCCTCCTCCTTGTTCAGGTCCAGGAGGACCTTGCCGTCGGCCTTGCCCGCCGCGATGGCGGGGACGATGTCCCTCATGGGGATCCCGGCGTCTGCGAGGGCCACGGACGCGGCGGTCAGACCGGCGCACCTGGTCCCGGCGTTGGCCTGGAGGATCTCGATGTAGACGTCGATGGACGCGCGGGGGTAGAGCTCGGTCAGGACGACCTTCTCCAGCGCCTCCGCGGTGATCTTGGAGATCTCGATGCTCCTCCTGTCGGTCCCGGGCCTCTTCCTGTCGGAGACCGAGTAGGCCTCCATGTTGTACTTCACCTGGACGATGGCCTTCTCGGGGTTCTGGAGGTGCCTGGGGTGGCATTCCCTGGGGCCGTAGACGGCCGCCAGGACCTTGTTCTTCCCGATCTCGACATATGCCGAGCCGTCCGCGTTGTGCAGGACGCCGGCCTCGATTTTGATCGGCCTGTGCTGCTCGGCGGTCCTCCCGTCGATGCGCATGCCGTTCTCGTCGACCAATACCATATCAGTGTGTCCGCTCATTGTCACTCGTCCCCCTCATCATTCTCGCTCTGGGGGAGCTTGCTCTCGATAAATTCCCTGACCAGGTCGGTCAGGTTGCCGCACTGCGCCTTCTCCTCGATCATGCGGATGGCCCTCACCGCGACATCGGCGTTCTCCTCGTCGCCGTCGACCCAGACCATTCCGTTCTGTCCGACGGTGATCCTGCAGTCGGTCATGTTCTTCAGCATCGAGATCATCGATCCGCTCTTGCCGATGATCCTCGAGACCTTGGAGTGGGAGACCTTGACGAGCCTCCCTCCCTCCAGCCTCCTGAGGCCGGAGTCCTTCATCGTGACCTGGATCTTCTTGCTCTCGTCGACCGACAGCACCTTCAGCAGGACGACGTTGCCCATGCCGAGGTAGCGGGACGTGTCCCCGAACTCCACCTTCCAGGGGACCTCGTTGACGTGGAGGGGCGCGGGGTAGGGCGCTCCGATGTCGACGAGCCAGTTCGAGGGCCCTATGTCCACGATGACTCCTATGACCGTGTCCCCGGAGGTGGGCATGTAGCAGCCCCTCAGGGGTATGACGCCCACAGTGTTCTGGAACACGTTGCGGACGCCCATGACGCTGGCGCGCACCTTGCCGCCCTGGACGTATGCGTAGTCGCCGGGTTTCATCCCGGTCCCGTCGAGGACGTCGCCTGGCACGACGATCTCGCGCGTCTGTCTGGCGTTTCTTCTCTCCATTCGTATCACTCTTTGAATATCATTCGTTGACGAGCTTCACCGAGGCGCTTCCGCGGGTCTTGTGCTTCAGCTTCTCCGTGAGCTCGGTGATGACTCCCGCGGGGATCTCCATGCTGCCGATCCAGTCGCCCTCGGGCGTCCAGACCTCCCTGTCGACGATGCCGTACGATATCAGGTCGTCGTAGCAGCGTCCGTAGTCCGTGCCCTTGAGCTTGATGGCGATCCTGCTCCTCTCGAACCTGATCGGGATGAGGGGGCGCAGGAGCTTCATGGCCTCCTCGATCTCCTTGTCCAGGGGCTTGAAGAGGTCCACGTGGAACTTGGCCTCCTCCAGCGCCATCTCGATCCTGGACGGGGGATGGGGGGTGTGGGTCTGGGGGTTGATGGCGTTCGCGGCGATGTACGCCACGACCTGGTGCCTCTTGGCCTCGAGCATCTCCTTGCGCTGCTCGGCGGTCATCTGCACCTCGCCCTTCTCCAGGATCCTCCTCGCGATGTCGGCGATCTCGGTGGTCCCGAAGGCCTCCTTCACCTTGTCCTCCGGGGGCCTGGTGCCCTTGGAGGCGTTCTTGAAGACGTCCTCGACCGCCATGTACTCGACTATGTCGAACTGCTTGCCGGCCTTGATGAGGTCGACCACCTTCGGGTCCAGGAGGATCTCGAAGGTCTCCCCGTGGCTCTCGAGGCGGGCGGTTATGGCGTCGTCTAGGTTTACCATCCTACCGGCCTTCTCACATCTTGCCGATGAGCTCGGAGACCTCCTCCTCGGAGAGCCTCCTGAACTTCTGGCCGTTCGCGGCGACGCCGATCTCGACGGAGTCCGCCTTGGGCTTGTCCTCAACGGCGGCTGCGAGGGCCTTGAGGCCGAGCAGCGCGGCCTTCTCGAAGGTCATGCCGTCCTCGAACTCCTTCTCGAACAGGTCCATGACCGCCGGGCGCCCGTTGCCGATGCCGGTCGCCTTGTACGCGACGAGGGCTCCGGACGGGTCGGTCTCGAAGAGATGGGCGCCGAGGTCGTCGGTGCCGGCGACGAGCAGGGCCGTTCCGAAGGGGCGGACCCCGCCGTACTGGGTGAAGTTCTGCTCGTAGTCGCAGATCTTCTTGACGAGCATCTCGACCCCGATGTTCTCGCCGTAGTTGACCCTGTGGATCTGGGCCTGCTTCCTGGCCTCGTCCACGAGGATCCTCGCGTCCGCCACGAGTCCGGAGGTCGCGCATCCGATGTAGTCGTCGATCTCGTGGATCTTCTCCGTGGATTTGGGCTCCAGGAGCTTGCTCGAGACCCTCCTGTCGACGATGAGCATCACCCCGTCGTCGTACTTGATCCCGATGGTCGTGGAACCCTTCTTCACGGCCTCGCGGGCATACTCCACCTGGAAAAGTCTTCCGTCGGGGGAGAATACTGTGCTCCCCCTGTCATAAGCCATCTGTCCGGGTTGCATGAAAAGACCTGCTCCTTTACTTTACGCGACCTGATTAAAGGGGCCGTATAAAGCGTTTGGGCAGTGCGCCACTGGGTGCGCGTCGCTTCCTTCTGCGTCTCGGGGCGGCGAGCTGGGGGTGCCTGGTCCTCAGCGCCCTCAGGGTCCCGGAGCAGTCGAACGGGCGGCTCCCGGGCATCGCGGAGCACATCGCGTCCTCCAGGGCGGCGCGGTCGGACGGCAGCGAGCGGATCACGGCGTATCCGCGGCCGCAGGTGATGACCTTCGCCGAACGCACCGAGGAGACGGCCGTCTCGGCCCTGTGCCTGTCCGCATTGGAGGGTACCTCGAACGCCGTGTAGCGGCGTCTGCCGCGCACCGATTTGACCACCATGCAAACGGCGACTGGCCGGACGGATATAGAGTTTCCGAGACGGTTTAGGGAGGTCGAACTTCCGGTCATTACAAGCATCGGCCGGAACGTTTCGGCCGAAGGCGTTCCAAGGGCTTGGGTATTACGAATTCAAAATAGGTGTTACCGAGACGATGGATGAATGAGTTACATCCATCATACATGTGCCAGTATCTTCGCGGAATGCATCCATCGTGCCAAAGATTTGATAAGCACACGAAAACAAGGCATTCCGAAGTTTATATTGTCACATAGTTATCCAAAACGTTTTTCATCTACAAACAATCCAGTCGTATTATCAAAAATACTAATACACATTTTTGTCAGTTTTAGGATTGCTGGCTATTATTGATTTAGCTTACCCTAAATATTTTAGGAGCCTTAAAAAATCCAAATCCAAAAACTCTAAACGTAATGCTTCATTCAATATATATTCATTTTGTAGTAGCCATTAATATAGTGATATCCCGTTCAAAGCCACGTTCCAAACACCATGTTGGTAACGGAGGCAATGACTTGAGCAAATCAGCATTGGTTATCGGTGGAGGAATCGCGGGAATCCAGGCATCCCTGGATCTGGCAGACCGCGGCATACACGTCTTCCTGGTGGAGAAGGACCCCACCATCGGAGGCGTCATGTGCCGTCTGGACAAGACGTTCCCTACGAACGACTGCTCCGCGTGTATCCTCTCCCCTAAGATGGCGGACTGCGCCGGACACCCGAACATCGACGTCCTGACCTACCACGAGGTCCAGAAGGTCGAGGGACAGGCCGGCGACTTCAAAGTCACCGTACTGAAGAAGGCCAGGTACGTCAATCCCAAGGAGTGTACGGGCTGCGGCGACTGTCTCGCCAAGTGCCCTGTGAAGAACATCCCCGACAAGTACGAGTACGGACTTGTCAACAGGAAAGCCATCTACATCCCCCACGCGCAGGCCGTCCCCCGTGTCGCCATCATCGACGGGGAGCGCTGCAACATGATCCAGAAGGGCAAGTGCGGGCTCTGCGCGAAGAACTGCGGAAAGGGAGCCATCCACTACGACGACAAGGATGAGGTCATCACCCTCGAGGTCGGATCCATCATCGCCGCTCCCGGATTCAAGGTCTGGAACGCCGAGACCGCCACCGAGTACGGCTACGGCAGGTACCAGAACGTCGTCACCGCCATCGAGTACGAGAGGCTCATGTGCGCGTCCGGACCCCACAGGGGCCACATCGTCATCCCCTCCAGCGGGGAGGACCCCAAGAAGATCGCGTACATCCAGTGCTGCGGATCCAGGTCCGAGAAGAAGGGCTGGAAGAAGTACTGCTCCTCCGTGTGCTGCATGTACGCGGTGAAGCAGGCCATGATCACCAAGGAGCACGGAGACCTCCAGGAGGACATCTTCTTCATGGACATCAGGTCCTATGGAAAGGAGTTCGAGGCCTACATCCACAGGGGAGAGCGCGAGTACGGCATCAACATGCACAGGGCCGCCCGCGTCTCCAACATCGAGGAGGACCCCGTCACCAAGCAGCTGACCGTCAACTATACCGACGCCAACGGCGACGCCGTGTCCGATGTCTTCGACATGGTCGTCCTCTCCGTCGGACTCGTTCCCCCCGAGGGAGCCGAGGAGTTCGCCCAGACCCTGGGAATCGAGCTCAACGAGTACGGCTTCTGCAAGACCTCCGTCTTCCACCCCCTGGAGACCACCAAGCCCGGTATCTTCGTGACCGGAGCCTTCGCGGCCCCCAAGGACATCCCGACCTCCGTCGCCGAGGCATGCGGTGCCTCCGCCAAGGCCGGGGCCTACATCGTCGACGAGAACTTCGAGCCCTGCGCCCCCAAGGTCTACCCGCCCGAGAAGGACGTGGAGGGCAAGGAGCCCAGGATCGGAGTCTGGGTCTGCCACTGCGGAATCAACATCGGATCCGTGGTCGACGTCCCCGCCGTCACCGCCTACGCCAAGACGCTCCCCAACGTCGTCCTGGCCGAGGAGTCCCAGTACGCCTGCGCACAGGACTGCCTCGAGAGCATCTCCGCCGCCATCCAGGAGCACGACCTCAACAGGGTCGTCGTCGCGTCCTGCACCCCCAGGACCCACGAGCCTCTCTTCAGGGAGGCCTGCAGGAACGGCGGTCTGAACAAGTACCTCTACAACATGGCCAACATCCGCGACCAGTGCTCCTGGATCCACATGCACGAGCACGAGGCCGCCACCGCCAAGGCCAAGGACCTGCTGAGGATGGCCATCGCGAAGGCCCGTCTCCTCGAGCCCCTCGTCGGAGCCGAGATCCCGGTCACCAACGCCGCCGCCGTCATCGGAGGAGGAATCACCGGTATGACCGCCGCCCTCGACATCGCCGCGCAGGGATACCCCGTGCACCTCGTCGAGAGGGAGGCCGAGCTCGGTGGATACGCCCGCAACTTCCGCTTCAGGGAGGACGGAGTCGATGTCCAGGAGTTCCTCGCCGACACCATCAAGAAGGTCGAGAGCAACCCCCTGATCACCGTCCACAAGAACGCGGTCGTGAAGGACATCCCCGGATACGTCGGTAACTTCAAGCTGCAGCTCGAGGGTGGAGAGGAGTACCCCATCGGTGCCGTCCTGTTCGCCGTCGGAGCCGCCGCCTACCAGCCCACCGAGTACAACTTCGGCAGCGACCCGAAGGTCATGACCCAGACCGCGGCCGAGAAGGCCATGGACGACGGATCCTTCAACGGAAAGAACGTCGTGTTCATCCAGTGCGTCGGTTCCAGGAACGACAAGGTCGCCTACTGCAGCAGGGTCTGCTGCGCCGCGTCCTGCCGCGAGGCCATCAAGATCAAGATGGCCGACCCCACCGCCAACGTCACCATCATCCACAAGGACATCAGGACCTACGCCTTCCGCGAGGAGCTCTACTACAGGGCCTGCCAGATGGGCGTCAAGTTCATGAGGTACAACGAGAGCGAGCCGCTCCCCGAGTACGACGGCAACTGCGTCAAGGTCTTCGACGCCACCCTGGGTGCGCAGGTCGAGATCCCCGTCGACACCGTCATCCTCGCCGCCGGTATCGCCCCCGACAGAGAGAACAAGGAGAACCTCGCCAAGATGGTCAAGGTCCCCATCTCCAAGGACGGATTCTACTTCGAGGCCCACCAGAAGCTGAGGCCGGTCGACTTCGCCACCGAGGGTGTCTACGTCGCCGGTGCCGCCCACTGGCCCAAGTTCATGGACGAGTGCATCGCCCAGGCCTCCGGAGCCGCCTCCAGGATGCTGACCGTCATCTCCAAGGACAAGCTCATCTCCGAGGGTATCACCGCCGTCTCCAACCCCGACAGGTGCGACGGATGCGGCGTGTGCGTCGGATGCTGCGACTACAACGCCATCACCCTGGTGGAGCAGCCCAACGGACTCGTCAAGAGCAACGTCAACGCCGGACTGTGCAAGGGATGCGGATGCTGCGTCGCCTCGTGCCCGGCCGGTGCCATGGAGCAGAGGGGCTTCAGGAGCAAGCAGATCATCGCCGAGATCGACGCTTGCCTCGACTACCCCGTCGGTGGAGGAGAGTGATTCACAATGGCAGACTTCGAACCTAGGATCGTCACGTTCTGCTGCAACTGGTGCTCCTACGCCGGTGCCGACGGCGCCGGTGTGGCCAGGCTGCAGATGCCGACCAACTTCCGCATCATCAGGACCATGTGCTCCGCCCGTGTGGACCCCGAGTTCGTCCTCAGGGCCTTCGCCAAGGGCGCCGACGGCGTCATGGTCCTCGGATGCCACCCCGCCGACTGCCACTACATCGGTGGAAACTACAGGGCCAGGAGGAGGATCGCCCTCCTCAGGATGGTCCTGGAGCAGTACGGATTCGACCCCAAGAGGCTCAAGCTCGAGTGGGTCTCCGCTTCGGAGGGAGAGAAATTCCAGAAGACCATCGTCGAGTTCGTCGACACTATCAAGGAGCTCGGACCGACCCCCCTCGTCAAGGAGGAGAACTGAAATGGGATTCTTCGACAAGCTGTTCAAGAAGGACAAGGACGCGAAAGAGGCGCCCAAGGCCGCCCCCAAGGCGGCCGAGAAGCCCAAGGAGGCCCCGAAGGCGGCCGCCGCACCCGCAGCGGCCCCCGCGAAGCCCGCAGGATCCGCCGGCAACCCCGGCCCCTACGACTTCATCGTGCCCCCGGTCGCCATGCCCGGCGACTCCAAGATCCCCGCGGGAGTCCAGCTCGAGGCCGCTGACCTCGGACCTCTCCTCCCCGGTGCCCCCGCCGGCGGCAAGATCAAGCTCGCCGTCTACTGGTGCGCCGCCTGCGGCGGATGCGACGTGTCCCTGCTGGACACCCACGAGAGGCTGCTGACCGTCGGCGACATGGCCGACATCGTCATGTGGCCCGTCGCCGCCGACGGAAAGGAGAAGGACATCGCCGCCATGGACGACGGCGAGATCACCGTCTCCATCATCTCCGGAGCCGTCAGGAACTCCGAGAACGAGCACATGGCCAAGCTGCTGAGGCAGAAGTCCAAGATCGTCGTCTCCTACGGAACCTGCGCCGTCTTCGGCGGAAGCCCCGCCCTGGCCAACCTCGTGCCCGGCGGAGCCAAGGACATCCTGGACTACGTCTACACCAAGACCCCGTCCTCGGCCAACTTCCAGCAGGAGTACCACGCCGACGCACCCCAGGTGCCCGTCAACTCCTACCAGGCCCCCGAGGGAGAGCTCACCCTGCCCGTGCTGTACGACACCGTCAAGACCCTCGACCAGGTCGTCGATGTCGACTACTACGTGCCCGGATGCCCGCCCCTCCCGGAGACCATCTCCAACATGCTGAAGGCCGTCGCCGACTTCGCCTACAACGGAGTGCCCCTCCCGCCCAAGGGAACCACCATCGGTGTCACCACCAGGACCCTGTGCGAGGAGTGCCCCAGGCAGAAGACCGGTGCCAGGATCACCGAGCTCAAGGAGCCCTACCAGATCGATGTCGATCCGGAGAAGTGCCTCATGGAGCAGGGAATCCTGTGCCTCGGACCCGCGACCGTCGGCGGATGCGGCGCCAGGTGCACCCGTGTGGGACAGCCCTGCCGCGGATGCTACGGACCCTCCCCTGATGTCCAGGAGCAGGGTGCGTCCATCTTCACCGCCGTCGCTTCCCTCTATCCGATCCTGGACGAGGACCCGATCTGCGGAGAGGACGAGATCATCAAGATCATGGGCGGAATCAAGGACCCCCTCGGCTACTTCTACGCCTACACTCTGGGCAAGTCGCTGATCAAGAGGGCCGTCATCGAGAACAAGACAGGAGGCAACTGAAATGGCTGGACCAGTCATATGGGATGAGAAGCAGAAAGTGACCACCAAGCGCGTCACCGTCGACCCCATCACCCGTCTCGAGGGACACGGGAAGATCGAGATCTTCCTGGATGACAAGGGAGACGTCGAGAACGCGTACTGGCAGGTCCCCGAGCTCAGGGGATTCGAGAGGTTCTGCATCGGCAGGAGGGTCACGGAGCTCAACCAGATCACCGCCAGGCTCTGCGGTGTGTGCCCCGGCGCGCACCACCTGGCCGCGACCAAGGCCATCGACGGCTGCTACAACGCCAAGCCGACCGAGACCGCCTACCTCATCAGGGACGCGTTCTACAACGCCCACTTCGTCCACAGCCACATCGCGCACTTCTACGCCCTGGCTGCCCCGGACTTCGTGTGCGGACCCGCCGCCCCCGCGGCGGAGAGGAACGTCCTCGGTGTCGTCGGACACGTCGGACTCGAGCTGGGCGGAGCCGTCATCAAGACCCGCAGGGAGGCCCAGAACATCCAGGCCATCATCGGTGGAAAGCCCACCCACCCCCTCGTCGGTGTCCCCGGAGGAGTCTCCAAGGGAGTCACCAAGGAGGAGCAGCAGCAGATGATCGGGTTCGCCCAGGACATGGTGGAGTTCGCCAAGACCTCCCTCCAGGTGTTCAAGGATGTCGTCCTGTCGAACAAGGAGTACATGGACATCGTGCTGAACAAGGACCTGTACTACCACGAGACCTACCACATGGGACTCGTCAACGACAAGGACCAGTTCGAGATCCATGACGGAAAGGTCAAGGTCGTCAACCAGAAGGGAGAGCAGACCAACCTCTACGACCCCTACGACTACCTGGATAACATCGCCGAGGCCTCCGAGCCCTGGTCGTACGAGAAGTTCCCGTACCTCAAGAAGCCCGGATACAAGGGACTCGTCGACGGACCCGACTCCGGTCTGTACAGGGCCAGCCCCCTGTCCAGGCTGAACGTCTGCAAGGAGATGCCCACCCCGCTCGCCCAGGACGCCCTGGTCGAGTACCGCGGCATCCTCAAGGACGCCGGTGTCGAGGGACCCTGCCAGTTCACCCTGGCAACCCACTGGGCCAGGATCATCGAGATGATCTGCTGCGCCGAGAAGTGCCTCGAGGACGTCTCCAACCCCGACATCCTCAACGGCGACATCAAGCAGCACGACCTCGTTCCCGGCGGAAGGGGTGTCGGATGCGTCGAGGCTCCCCGCGGAACCTTGACCCACGACTACACCTGCGACGAGAACGGTATCGTCACCGCGTGCAACATGGTCGTCGGAACCACCAACAACAACGGTCCCATCTGCATGGACGTCGCGAAGGTCGCCAAGGGCCTCATCCACAACTACGACGTCTCCCCCGGACTGCTGAACATGGTCGAGATGGCGTTCAGGGCATACGACCCCTGCAACTCCTGCGCGACCCACGCTCTGCCCGGGCAGATGCCGCTGACCGCGGTCATCAGGAACTCCGACGGATCCGTGTACGACACGATCACCAGGAACTGATCAAAACCCTGGGGGCGAAAGCCCCCTCCTTACACATCTAACCCTTCTGCATCCGTTTTCCGTAATGTTGTTCTGTCAGGACTCGACACGCGATCCCATACAGTAGATTGTCGATCAGCCCCATCGGGGCGTCTGTCATCTCAATCAGAAGTCGGTCATGATGGCCACAGCTTTGTTTGACATCATGTCCGATCATCCCTTTTGCGTGCATCAAATCTGGGTGAAGCAGAGGCAGATGTGGCTTCGGTGCGTTCTCATCCGGATGCGAGATGCCGATTTGGCCTGATTGTTCCTGGGCTAATCGAACAGACCATCGTCTCTTGCCTCGAGCCAAGCCTCGACCAGCCGTACCCAAAGCATCAAAGGACCATCAATAGGCTGAATGGTCTGGATCACACGTCTACAGACGTAGGACGTAAACGAAGCAAGAAGGATGAAAGGGGTTTCCGCCCGCATCGGTGCGGGCGGGTGGATTCAGATCAGGGAAGTGATCCCGAGAGCTTCGAGGGTCTCGGTCTCTCCGAACCAGCCCTCGTCGTCCAGGGTCTTCCAGATGACGTTCCTGGAGTCTACCCAGATGGTCACGCGATCGTCATCGTCGCGGTACGAGTACTTCTGGCACTGCACCCCGTTCAGGGTCTCGGATCCCTCGGATGTCATGCGGTCGATCTGCGTCTGGGTGACCATGATGTCGTCGAGGAAGTCATTGGCGGACATCCTCTCCATCTCGACCTTGTTGCCCTCCCTCTCCTCAACGATGAGGCGGCCGTTCTCGATCGCTATGATGGTCCTGGTCTCGGCGTATCTGTCGTCATCGTCGTGGATGGTGTAGTAATCGCCCACGGCGAGCTCAACGCCGTATCTGTTCTCGGAGGGCGAAGGGGTGGGCGTGGATCCGCCTCCGCTGGACGGGACATCGAGGAACAGGGAGGTCCCAGTGAGCTTGTATGTCTCGACCTCATCCCTCCAGTCGTCCCACTCGGTGATCGTGAACATGTAGATCACGTCGTCGGATGCCCCGACGTAGAACGTGATCTGCTCGTCCCAGTCGAATCCGGGGTAGTACTTGGGCTGATACACGTTGCATGAGACGTTTCCGAACTCGGTCTCGATGGTCTCCGTCCTCACAGGGGAGTCGGTACCGGAGTAGATGAGCAGGTTGCGGAATCCCTCCTGGGATATCCTCTCGGAGTCGTCCCACTCCCAGTCGTCGTCATCGGTGTAGAAGACCCATCCGTCGCGGACTTCGAGGACGGTGAACCTCTCGACATCCTCCCTCCAGCCCCTCTCGTTGTACTCGGTGTACTCGATGTAGTCGCCCCGGACGATCTCGTCCCTCACCGTGGAGGTGTCGATCGACGGCGTGGACGGGACGTCGACGCTGGTCGAGGTGTCGATCATGTTGGTGCTCTTCAGGACCGTGGTGTAGGTCTCCGACGAAGCGTTGGATCTGATGGTGATCTCGGTCTTGTAGATGATGTTGGTCCCCTGGCCGATCCAGTCGTAGGTGGATACGGTGGTGGCGTTGCCTGCGGAGACCTCGCTGAAGTAGATGTCGCAGACGACCTGACCCATATCGGTGGAGATCGTCTCGCTCCTCTGGTACATGCCGGTGGGTGTCGATGTGCTGACATCGTCCAGGAATCCGGTGACGGAGTCGCTGGTCCTCTCGGTGGTACCGTCTGTGGTGACATCGACGAGGACGGTGTCGTCCTGGATGTCGACGACCTCGTAGGTCGTCACGGTGGGTGCAGTCGAGTCCGAGGAGGAGGACTCGAGGGTGTACATGTCTCCGATCGAAACGGAGTTGCCGATGGCTCCGCTCCTCGTCGGAGAGTCGGGGCCATTGTCGTTTAACGCGATGTATGCGCCCACTGCGGCGCAGACTACGAGGACGACCACGGCTATGGCTGCAACGGCTTTGACGGACGTCATCGGTATGCATTCGCAGATTTAGAATAAATACGAATGCGTGGAAAATTGCAACGATACAATTCTGTTAACGCTGTTATTTAGAGTGTTTGAACATTCTCAAAAACGGTTCACGAGTATTTGGCGCGGCGTTTCGGTCCGTTGTCGCGGTCCTTCCAGGGCCCGTTGCGCCTCCCCTCGATCATCAGGTCCGCCCTCCTGCCGAGGTCGATCCCGTCTAGAAGGTAGAGATGCGCATCATCCAGGTCCAGGAGGCCGCTGTTGAGGACGGGTCCAAGGAGCTCGTCGCCGACCGTGTTCACCGGGGAACCCCCGAGCATGCGGTTGAACGCCGGCACCACGATGAAGCCCTCCGGGAGCTTGGGGTATCTGTCGTTCGATCCGGCGTTGAACCTTCCCCTGAGCCAGCACGGCTCGGTCGTCTGCCTCCCCACCCCGTCCCTGAACATGACGGCCGGATGGTTGTGCGCCATCACGAGGAACCTGGAGGACATCACCTCCTCGGACGGCCACGTGTGCCCGTGGATGAATCCCACATCGCCGACGGTCATCCCGGTGGCCGGACGGATGTTGACGCGTCCCGGGAGGAACTCCTCTATGCCCGTGTCGTGATTCCCGCGGACGACGTCTATCGTGTCGAAGCGCTCCGAGAGCTCCTCGAAGAAATCCGGGATCTCGGCGTACTCCTGCTTCGTGGAACCGGGGACGGAGTCCTTGACGTCGCCTATGACGATGAGGCGCCTGGCCTCGTCCCCCGCCGCCTCGATGATGGAATCGAGCATGTCGCGGGTGTGGGACACCAGATGGAATCCCTTGCTGCGGAGGTGGGATTCGAGGCCGATGTGGAGGTCTCCGATGACCAGGGCGTAGTCCACCATCAGGGCCGGGATGCCGTGAACCGGCTGGATCTCGGTCATCTGAGGCCTTCCCTGAGGGCAGTCGGGATGGAATCGATGACGTCCGTGGCGATGAGTCCATAGGACCTCTCCGAGAATGCGATCTCCCCCGCCCTACCGCAGATGTAGGCTCCGAGGCAGGCGGCGTCGAATGCCGTCATGCCCTTGGCTATGAGCCCGGCGACGCATCCCGCAAGCACGTCCCCGGTTCCGGCGCCGGTCATGGCAGGCGTGCCGGTGCGGTTCACCCTCGTCCTGGATCCGTCGGTCACGATGTCGTCGGCCCCCTTGAGCAGGATGACGGAGCCCGTCGTGCGGGCGATGTCCTCGGGGTTGCCCCCTCCCAGTCCCTGGAACTCCCCGCGGTGGGGTGTCAGGACGGTCTCGGGACTCAGCCTCATCCCTCTGACGGCGGTTATCCCGTCGGCGTCGATGACCATCGGCCTGTCGCAGCGGGATACGAACGCGCGGACCGCTCCCATCGTATCCTCGGAGGTCCCGAGGCCGGGGCCGATGAGCACCGTGTCGTAGGACCGAGATTCTCCGAGGAGCATGTCCACGGAATCCGGCGTGAGCCTGTCCCCGGGCAGGTCCGTGACCATCAGGACCGGCGTCGACAGGGACACCTGCAGATGGACCGACTCCGGCGAGAACAGCCTCACGATGTCCGTCCCCGTGCGGAGCGCCGACAGGCAGGCCATGGCTGGCGCGCCGAAGTACGGGCCGCCCGCGATGACCATGAGCCTCCCGTTCTGTCCCTTGTGGCTGGATGCGCCGGGGACGGGGTATCTGAGCATGTCGCCGGGGCCTACGAGATGGTAGGCCTCGTATGGGATCCCGATGTCCGAGACGACGATCTCCCCGCTGTTGGATGGGTCCATGCCCTCCTTCAGGTCCATGAAGGTGACGGTGACGTCGGGATGCACCGCCAGGTCCGTTCCGAGGCCGGAAGGGACATCGACGGAGACGACCGGTCTCCCGCATGTCCCAGTCTCATCGATGAACGCGGCGTAGTCCCCTCTCGCCCTTCCGGAGACGCCCGTCCCCAGGGCGCAGTCGACGACCACGTCGAATCCCGAGAGCATCCCCGCGGTGTAGCGGGAGATCGGGCATTCGAGCAGCGAGTAGTAGAATCTGGATTCGTCCGAATGTATCCTGGAGGGCTCGCACAGCAGCGCCACCTCGACGCGGGAGGGGTCCATGTCGAGAGCGGCGGCGAAGCCGTCCCCGCCGTTGTTGCCGGAGCCGCAGACGAATAATATGCGGGAGTCCGGATATCTCGATCCCAGGAGGTCCGAGACGGATCTGCCCGCGTTGCCCATGAGGTCCCTGACGCTCACGCCGAGGGCCTCGGCGTTGGCATCGGACACCCTGGAGTCCAGGGCGGTCAGCAAGGGGATCGCCTTCCTTGGTTCTCGACGAGGACCTGTCCGATCCTCGGGAGGATCTCTGTCTTGGAGAGCTTCCCCTTCTCGACCTTGACGCATCCGTGCTTCTCACGGGGCGCCTTCGGGTAGGACATGTCCTCCCTGACCTCGTACTCCAGGTCCAGGAGCATCGCGCCCTTGGCGATCATGTCCAGGTCCGGCTTCGCGACGCAGAGGTCCTTGGGGAGCCTCCTGCCCTGGGCTCTAGTGAGTCCCTTGTCGAAGTATTCGGGCCAGAGCGTTATCGCAACATCCGGGTCGTATGCCATGTCAGCCTCGATGGAGCGCCCGCTATATGAACGTGCGTCAAGATGGGATGTCCGGCCTCCAGAAGCTCGGAGGCCGGACGAACAATGTAATCACTCGAGCAGCACTGCGTTGACGGCGCCGTCCTGGCCAGGCCTGGACGTGATGACGGCGTCACCGATCTCGGTGGAGATGGTGGCTCCCTTGTTCATGATGTTACGCTGAACGTAGTTGGGGTCGGACGGGTTGGACTTCACAGTCAGGATCTTGACCTTCTTGACGGTGTTGGTCTTCTTGTCGACGACGTTGGCGTACTGAGCGCTCAGCATTCCCACCTTGACACTTCCGCCGGCTCCGCGATACTGCTTCAGGGTCTGCTCACCGATTCTGGTGAACTGCTTCTCCCTGCCGATCTCGAACTTCCTCTTCCCGTGGCTGGCGACGAGCCTGCCGCCAGTGGGCTTCCTGTTGGATTTACCCTGCCAAAGTGCCATTGTAATCAGGCCACGCCATTCAGGATGTGTATTTAAAGATTATTGGGGAGGGACGGAGGAGCGCCTCGCGTCCCCGCCCCCGATCAGTGGTCGGTGGGTCCGATGAGCTCCACGGACACCTTGCCGTCGGTGATGTCCACGATCGCCATGCGACCGTCCTTCGCCGGGCCGGGGTTGACGAACACGGTGCCGTCGGCCTCCACGACGCCGATCGCCTCGTGGATGTGTCCGGACATGGCGAGTACGGGGTGGTAGCGGTCCACGATCTCCCTGATCGCGGGACTGCCGACGCTCTGGCCTGAGGGGATCTGGTCGAGTATCCCGTAGGATGGGGCGTGGGTCATGAGGACCATGCCGTCGTCGGAGATGCCCTCCAGCGCGTCGGTTATGTCCTCCTCATCGAGCTCGAACGGGGTGCCGAAGATGGTGATGTTGGATCCCCCGAGGCCGACGAACCTGAGCCCGCCGATCTCCTCGGCCCTTCCGTGCATGTCCACAGCGACATCGGAGATGCCCTGGGGGAAGTCCACGGGGTCGCAGTTGCCGGGGATGGCGTACACCTTGCGGTTCAGCTTGGAGAGGATGCCCCTCGCATCCTCCACGGTGCCCATGTCCGTGACGTCGCCGAGGCACACGATGAACTCGGCGCCGTGCCTCTCGGCCATGTCGTTGATCTTGTCGATGACGGAAGCCTTCTGATGCAGGTCCGTGAAGAGGAGGAATCTCATGGGGCGCCGAATCGTCGCAGAGCATACTTAATGATGTGCTGGGAGGCCTCCGCGCCGGCGCCTCCTATATGAATCCTGCCTCGTGCGTCAGATGTGCGCGCCGGCCGCCGTCCACGGGCCATGGGGGCGGGAGCAGTATCAACACGATGAGGGGGTTTTCGGTGTACCCCCTCTGTCCCGCTTATATAGGCGTTCGCCGTCGTCGTGTCAGAGAGGATCGAAATGGTCACGAAGACACTGGAGGACATCCCCGGCGTGGGGCCCGCCATCGCCGAGAAGCTGCGCGAGGCAGGATACACGGAGCTCATGGCTATCGCCGTCGCATCGCCCAAGGAGCTCGCGGAGACCTGCGAGATCGGGGAGAAGAAGGCGGCCGATATCATCGAGGGCGCGAAGCTCTGCGCGGACATCGGCGGATTCGAGACCGGAGAGGACATCCTGGAGAGGCGCAAGGCCGTCACCAAGCTGACCACCGGGTCCCAGGCCTTCGACGAGCTGCTCGCCGGCGGACTGGAGAGCCAGAGCATCGTGGAGTTCTTCGGCGAGTTCGGAAGCTGCAAGACCCAGGTCTGCTTCCAGCTCGCGGTGAACGCTACGCTCCCCGAGGAGCGCGGAGGCTTCGATTCGGATGTCATCATCATCGATTCGGAGAACACCTTCCGTCCCGAGAGGATCATCCAGATGGCCAACTACCTGGGCGTGGATCCTGACGAGACCCTCAAGAGGATCCATGTCGCCCGCGCTTTCAACTCACAGCACCAGGTCCTGCTCGTGGACAAGGCCATGGAGCTCGCCCAGGAGATCAAGTGCAGGCTCCTCATCGTGGACTCGCTCACGTCCCACTTCCGTGCGGAGTACGTCGGCCGCGGCGCGCTGGCCGAGAGGCAGCAGATCCTCAACCGCCATATGCACGACCTGCTGAACTTCGCCACCGTCAACAACGCGGTCATCGCCGTGACGAACCAGGTCGCGGCCAAGCCCGACGCGTTCTTCGGCGACCCCACCAGGCCCATCGGGGGACACATCGTGGGACACACCGCCACCTTCAGGATCTACCTGAGGAAGGGCAAGGCCGGCAAGAGGATCGCCAGGCTCATCGATTCGCCCAACCTGCCGGAGGGCGAGGCGGTGTTCATGGTGACCGAGGACGGCATCAAGGACGCCTGAGACCGCCAGATTCATTAGTCGGTCGGTATAAACGGGGGCGTGAGCCCCCAACAATTCTTCTTCGAGCTCTCCGGCGAGTCCAAGGACATGCCTCCCGCGGAGGCGGTCAGATGCATCGAGGCCGAGGCCGGCGACCACCGCGTCGTCAGGACCGGCCCGGGATACATGGTGGCCGAGTTCGACCCCTCGGCGCTGGACGGCATCGCCGACAGGATAGCGCTGACGCACAGCATGGGGCGCTACCTCGGGATGTACGATCCGGACGACGTCTCCAACCTCGAATCCGCTGAGCTCCCGGAGGGGAGCTTCGCCATCCGCGCGAAGCGCTTCGAGGGCATGATGAGGGATGCGGACTCCCAGGGGATCATCAGGAGGATAGGCGGGATACTCTCCAAGAGGAACGACGTCAACCTCCGCGAGCCGGATTTCGTGGTGCGGATGCAGATGTGCGACGGCATCCACCTCTACCTCGAGCAGAGGGTCACGGAGACCGATCTGCTGGAGAAGCGCAAGGTGGGGGAGAGGCCGTTCTTCTCGCCGATATCCCTGCACCCCAAGTATGCGAGGGCGCTGATCAACCTCACCGGGGTGAGGAAGGGGGGCACGGTCCTGGACCCGTTCTGCGGGACGGGAGGCATCGTCATAGAGGCGGCCGAGATGGGGATGCGCGCCATGGCATCCGACTTCGACCCGGAGATGGTCGACGGTTGCAGGGAGAACATGGAGTTCTACGGTCTCCCGATACACGACTTCGAGGTCCTGGACATAGGGGAGATAGGGGAGCGCTTCCACGATGTGGATGCGATCTGCACCGACCCGCCCTACGGCAGATCCACGAAGACCGGCGGCGAGGACATAGACGTGATCTACCGCCGCGCCGGCGAGGCCATACCGAAGGCTCTGAGACAGGGAGCGAGGGCAGGAGTGGTCCTCCCCCATCCGATGGAGTTCCCGGCGATGGAGCTGGAATCGATGTTCGTGCAGAGGGTGCACGGCTCCCTCTCGAGGCACTATCACATCTTCAGGAATCCGTGAACTCGTCGGTGACATCGACCCAGGGGGCTCCCGACGGCGCCTCCCCGTCCATGTAGGCGAGCACGGCCGACTCGATGTCCTCGAAGCGCTTGGTCCTGAGCCTCCACTGCCTGAAGCCGCTACCGGACGGCATGCGGACCTCCGCGACGTAGCTGGTCCCGAGCGCTATCCCCTCTGTCCACACGGACGCCTGGACGAACGAGTCCTCGGAATCCGGGACGGGCTCGACGACGAAGAACTCGCTCTCCCCGTTCGGGACGCTCCTCACGGCGGATTCGATGTCCTGGAGCCCCTCGGCGGCGCGGGGCTCGGCCTCCCCGACGGTCACATACCATGTCATGCGGGGATGATTGTCGGACTCCGTATTTCAAGTGTCCAGGGACATGTTCGGCGCGGGCGTCTGGCACTTGGGGGTCCGTCTCCCGGATGTCCCGCGATGTCGCTATCTTTTAGTATGGTGCCTATATCGTAAACCATATAGTGCGCGGTGTCCGGGCGGCCCATGGCCGTGTGGCATCGGCCGCATACGTACCAGATGTGATTTCATGACCGTCATGGACAACCTCCGCGAAATGATCGCCTCGAAGGGGACCCTCCACATGGCCCTCATCGACCCCGACAAGCAGCCCCCGGAGGAGGCCGGCAGGATTGCGGAGAGGATGCTCGCCGCAGGCAGCGACGCGGTCCTCATCGGGGGATCCACCGGCGTCACCTCCGAGAACCTCGCGGCCACCACGAGGGCTATCAAGGACGCATCCGGACTCCCGGTCATCCACTTCCCCGGCAACGCCGAGGCGCTCTCCCCGGAGGTCGACGCGCTCCTCTTCATGAGCATGCTGAACAGCACCGACCTCAAGTGGGTCATCGGCGCCCAGGTCTACGCCGCTCCGTACATCAGGAAGCTCGGCATCGAGACCATCCCCATGGGATACATCATCGTCGAGCCCGGGATGAAGGTCGGCGAGGTCGGCAAGGCCGACCCGATCAGGAGGGACCAGATCGACCGCGCCGTCGCCTACGCGCTCGCCTGCGAGATGTACGGCATGAGCATCGTGTACCTCGAGGCGGGTTCCGGCGCCGACAGGCCCGTGCCCCCCGAGATGATCTCGGCCGTCAAGAAGGCTGTGGGCATCCCACTGATCGTGGGCGGAGGCATCCGCACCCCCGAGGCCGCGGCCGCCGCGCGCGAGGCGGGAGCCGACATCATCGTCACCGGGACGCTCCTCGAGCAGTGCAGCGAGGGATCCGTCCTGAAGGCAGTCGTCTCCGCCGCCAAGGGGGTCTCCCAGTGAGCGACTGGAGCGGCGGACCGTCCTACAACACGCCGATCTCCCCGCGCGCGCCCATGTGGCTGACGCCGGAGGAGAGGGCCGCAGGCATCACCAAGGACCTGAAGGTCGCCGCCAGGCGCTATCTGTGCCCCAACTGCGGGAGGGAGTTCAGCCTCTTCCAGTCCAGGGCTGTCGCCTGCAAGGCGTGCCCCCAGGCCAGCTCCAACTGCCCGTACGTCCGCTGCCCCTACTGCGACAAGGAGTACCCCATCGCGGGATTCATCGTGCCGGACGACAAGGTCGACCAGGTCCACATCAACAACTACGCGGACCGCGTCTTCGACAACTGGCAGAACGCCTACGGCAACAACAGGCGCTGATCAGCGCCTTATGAACAGCATCTGAGGGTGCCTCAGCAGCACCGCAGCCATGTCCACGGCCCTGGCCTGCGCATGGGCCATGCCGGTGCCCTCGGATGCGTCCTTCTCCCTCAGCATCGCCAGCGCATCCCCGCAGACGGTCCTGAGATCCTTCGAGCCGTCCATCGATTCGCGGGCCAGGGCTATCGCGTCCGCCACCGCCCTGGTCTGGGCGTGGTCGAAGAACCCTGCGACGGGAGCCGTCACCTTGTATTCCCCGATCTCGACGGTGCGGATCTCTGGGGCGGAGGTGCTGACCTCCTTCCTGCCCTTCTCGAAGGAGACGTTCTTCGCAACGGGATAGCGCCCCTGGGGGATCGGGAACTCCGACCCTTCACGATGCTCGACGTCGAGCCTCCCGACCCTGTACCCGTCCATGGACAGGGCGAGTCCGGCCCTGGAGACGGCGTCGACGTCCCCGGTGACCATGAGCACCGAGATCCTGGAGCGGCCGAGGGAGCCGGCGGTCTCCGAGACGGGTACTAGGTCATTGTCGCCGGAGACGACCGACCTGCGCAGGACGCACGGGCACGAGTACTCCTCGTCCATGATGATGAGGCGGGATCCGCATCCGACAGCCTCGTCCACGGATTCCATCTCGGAGGCGGGTCCCGTGAGCCTTCCTGATTCGTAGGGCCTTCCGGCCTCGGTCATCACGTACACGGCGTCCGGGTCGGAGATCACGAGCTCCCTTCCGTCCCCCGGGATGTGGTCGTAGATGCCGGCGAACACGGCGTCCGCGAGGACGGACTTCCCGGACCCGCTGGGTCCGGAGATCGTGGTGAACCCGATCGGTATCCCCATGCCGGTGACGGGGTCGCCGTTGGGGACCTCGACGGTCACCTTGAGGGAGTCGTCGCAGTCGAACGGTACCGCGTCGGTCATGGGGGCGAGGCCGTCGTCCCTGCGGGGAAGGATCGAGCCGATGCCGACGAATGCGGCGAGGCCCAGCTCCGGGAGCCTGGACCTGATGGAGTCCGCGTTCTCGGCGGTCTCCAGATGGTTGTAGAGCTTCTGCCTCTTGTAGGAGGCGAACAGCATGGACTCGGAGACGATGAGCGAGATCCTCCCGAAGATGAGGTCGATGGCGGACTCCTCGTCGACCTTGTTGGCCTTCGAGGGGAGGTCGGCGGTGAAGCGCGCCTCCACGTAGTGCTCCGTGACCTCCACGCTCCCGCGGTCGAGGATCTCCTGGCCGGGGCGGGGCATGTAGACGACGCCCCCGTCGGTCTTGGGGATGTTGGAGCGGGCGTGCGTCCTGGCGGACTCCCAGAACCTCCTGGCTATGATGTCGCCGAGGGCCGCCCTGCGCGAACCGTTGGAACGGGTGTCCTCCGGGAATCCCGCCCTCTTCATGGGGACGCGGACCCTCATCCTGGAGTGCCCCATGCGGTCCCCCTGGACCTCGTCTATGAAGAGCTCGAAGCCCTCGGTGACGAAGGAGCCCTGTATGTTCCTGTATTTGGCGAAGGGCTTGCCGTCCGCGTTGTGGATCGTCTTCCTGAGTATCTCCTCGGATGCCATCGTCTAACCTCCAGAAGTCTACCGCCTATCCTGGGGTCGGACTCCTCCCTGACGGGGCCGTCGCCGACCAGCTCCTCTATGAGCACCTCCATCACGAGCCAGGACACCATGCCCGGGCCGAAGTCGCCAGTGGCGCAGAACCCCTCCCTCCCGGCGGAGCCGTGGAGATGGAGCAGCGGGTTGCCGTCCGCATCGGGGAACACGGTGCCGTGCCCGGTGATCTCGCATTGGTGCTCCAGCTCGATGACGATGGGCTCGACCCTGTCCCCCACGGGGACCCTCGGGCCGCTGACCATGCGGGACCCGGCGTCGACGGCGCCGGTGACGTGCACCAGGGCACGGGCTATGCCGTTGTCCCTGCAGAAGGATTCTATGGTTTCGCGGAGGACCTCGCCGTCCTCCAGGCGCAGGATGAAGACCCTCCCCCTGGCGAGCTCGGCGCTCCTCATGTGCGGACCTCAGCGGTATCTGCTGTACTTGTCCAGGAGCTTGCTGATCTTGTCGACCTCGTCCTTGGTGAGGTCGCCCGCGTCCTGGAAGGTCCTCACGAAGTCCTTCGCGTCCTTGGTGGACACGCGGGACGCCTTGGCGATGACCGAGGCGAGGAAGGAGGACGCCTTTGCGGGGTCCATGGCGGACGCATCGAGAATCTGGTTCATGTCGTACTTGAAGGGGTTGATGCGGTGGGTGTTGAGCATCGCCTGCCTCTTGGTGGACTCCTTGGTCCTCTGAGGCCTGTTCTTCTTCCCCTTGTCGTACTGGTTTCCCGTCTGGGGCTTGTTGACGACGACCTTGTTCTTCTTCGGCTGCGTTGTTGCGGACTGACCAGGCAAGAATATTGCTCCTATCGGGTTTCGAATCAGCCACTTCTATTTAAAGGAATGCGCGGTTTATGATGGCTGTCCGACAAGTGCTAAGACGTTCCCCTCTGTTGCGTCGTCGGAGGTCGACGGTCTCCGCCCTCGCCTCGGCCCTCTTCACATGGAATGCCAGCCCTATCAGGACGGTCCTCCCGCGCATCCCCCTGTGATATCCTACCCTGCGGATCTGCTCGAGTGCGTCGTTGGCCTCCTGTCCGAGGCTCTCGTCGCTTCCGGCCGTCTTGATCTCGATGACGATGTTGGGTCCCCCGTCTCTCGGGACGGCCACGATGTCCGCGCGTCCGTTGCCGCGTTCCGGCTCCGCCCTGACGTCGTGGTCCGGGAAGATGCACAGCATCACGGCCATGAGGATGTTCTGATAGTCTGCGTGTCCCCTGACGGTCAGGTAGCTGCCTGAATCCAGGATCTCCTCGACCGTCCTGCGCACACCTTCTGCATCCCTCTCGGTCATCGCCCTCTCCAGGTCGGGCAGCATGCTCCCTCCCTTCTCTCTGAGTCTGGAGGTGAACCTCCCCATCACGGACTGGATCTCCTTGTTCGGCAGTGACAGCAGGTATTTCCCGTCCCCGTCGGGGATGGCCTTCAGATATCCGGCCATCACCATGAGGGACAGCATCTCGGTGCCTCCCTCGCCGTTCCCCATGGCCTCCAGGATGTCGTCGTACGTCATCGATCTGATGACCTCGCTCCTCGTCGGGACGCCTCTGACGATACCGCTGATCAGCGGAAAGTTCCTGTATCTAAGCCTGGTCATCATCCAGATCAGGGGTTCGTCCGATCCGCTCATCGCCCAGTACCCGTCGGGTTCGAAGCCGTGGTAGACGTAGTTGAGCACGCTGAACGTGTTGTACACCTCGGAGTCTCCGAACCTGTAGCCGTCGTACCACTCCCTGACCTCGTCGAACTTTTCGGGGTGCCCGTAGTACTCCAGCATGTCGCGGACCTCCCTCTCTGTGAATCCGAACCTCTCTCCCGACCTCTCGGAGAACACGTCGTTCACGACGACGCCGTTCAGGCCGGAGAACATCCCCTCCTTGGCGATTCTGGTGATGCCGGTGATGTATGCCAGTTCGATGCATCCGTTGTCCTTCAGGGTGGCGGATAGGATCTTGCCGAGGAACTGCGTGATGGGGCGGAGGGAGTCCGTATCGAATGCCTCGGTGACGGGGTGGTCGTACTCGTCGATCAGGACGACCACCCTCCTCCCTTCATATGTGCGGTAGAGGATCTCGCTGAGCGTCTTCAGAGAATTCACGAGCAATGACTGGGGGACGCTGTTCAGGCCCAGCGACTCGTACAGACGCTTCTCGTCCGGCGTCGTCGCATCGGTCTGGAACAGCTCGTGGTGGGCCTTGAAGGCATGATGGATCTCCTCCGTCATGGCTCCGATGAAGTTGTCGAAGGTGTCCGTGAGGATGTCCTTGAGATTCATCCTGATGACCGGGTGGGTGTTCCTGTGGCCGTCGAACTCGTGGTGCTTCGATATCTCGAGGCCGTCGAACCAGTCGTTCCCCTCGTACTTCAGGTTGAAGAACGCATCCAGCATCGACAGGTTGGTGCTCTTGCCGAATCTGCGCGGACGGACGTAGATGTAGACGTTTCTGCTGCGATCGCCGAGGATGTCCGCGATGAGCATGGTCTTGTCGACGTAGTAGATGTTCCCTTCCTTGAAGTCCCTGAACGGGACTCCGCTGATGCTCAAGTACGCCAGGTTTCCGTGCCTGTAATCCCTCATTCCATGCACCTTCCACATCCCATCGTCTCGGGGATGGCGAGTCAGACATTCAAATGTCATATAGACTTTCTATAATGATGAACGGTTGTGAACAGATAATAATTTTCGGTGTCCGGCGACACGGATATCCTTATACCCTGCATCCGATGGAGCACCGATGACCCTGATCGGAGAGATCGGCGAGAGGCAGCTCATAGAGGACTTCGGGACGTTCATAGTCCGGGAGGGCGAGGTCGGTCCCGGCGACGACGCCGCGGTGCTCGGCAGGGGCGTCGTGGTCTCCACGGACGCCGTGACCTTCGACAGGCACATGCCCGCCGGCATGACGTACGAGCAGTTCGGCTGGTACTCCGCGGCGGTCAGCTTCAGCGACCTCGCGGCGATGGGCGCGCGCCCCAAGGGGATACTGGCATCGCTGGTCCTCCCGGGCGATCTGGATGTCCAGGCCGCATACGACATAATGAGCGGGATAAGCCAGTGCGCCGAGTTCTGCGGCACCGGGATCGCCGGAGGGGACACCAAGGTGGGCCCCGGGGTGGTCACGACGACCGCGCTAGGATCCATGGACGGCAGGAGGCCGATTCTCCGCTCCGGCGCCAGGCCCGGGGACGTCGTCGCGGTGACAGGGCCCGTCGGCGGCCCGGCGGCGGGATTCGTCTCGCTGGAGCTCGGAATTGACGCCGAGGACGCCAGGAGTCAGCTCTACGTGCCGGTCCCCAGGGTGGCCGAGGGGGAGGCGATGGCCGCGACGGGGGTCGTCACGTCGTGCATGGACCTGTCCGACGGGCTCGGCACGGCGCTCAACACCATATGCGCCGCCTCCGGCGTGGGCATGGAGGTGGAGCTGTCGTTCATACCCAGGGGGCCGTCGGTCGACGAGATGGCCGAGGCGTCCGGCAGGGACGTCAGGGACCTGCTCCTGGGCTGGGGAGGGGAGTACGAGCTCGTCTTCACCGCGCCCCAGGACGCTCTCGACAGGCTCTACGAGGCCGAGGTGCCCTTCTCGATAATCGGGATAGTCAACGACACCGGCGCACCCCACTTGATCGACGGGGGCGAGAGGACGGTGATCCCCTATGGCGAATATCGATTCCCGGATCGAGGCGGCGTACTGCGAGAGGGACGGCGACGCCTTCGTCTGCGGCCTGTGCCCGCACCACTGCAGGATCGGCGAGGGCCAGACCGGACGCTGCATGGCCCGCAGGGCCGAGGGCGGGACGCTGTTCGCGTCCAGCTACGGGAAGGTCACGTCCATGTGCGTGGACCCGATGGAGAAGAAGCCCCTATACAACTACATGCCCGGGAGGAGGTGCCTGTCCATCGGCGGCGCCGGGTGCAACATGCGCTGTCTCCACTGCCAGAACTTCGCGATATCTTCGATACCGACCGGCAGGAGGAGGTCCACCTACGTGTCGCCCGAGGACCTGGTGGCGCACTGCAGGCGCGAGGGCCTGAACGTCATCGCGTTCACCTACAACGAGCCCATGATCTGGTACGAGTACATCCGCGACGTGGCCGCCGTGGACCCAGACATACGCATCGTCCTGGTGACCAACGGGCTGGCGTGCGAGGGCCCCCTCAGGGACCTCTGCCGCATCGCGGACGCCATGAACATCGACGTCAAGGGGTTCACCGAGGAGTTCTACATGCGGGAGTGCGGCGCCCATCTCCGGGACGTCCTGGACTCGGTCCGCATAGTCTTCTCCGAGGGGGTGCATCTCGAGCTCACGTACCTGGTGATCCCGGGGCTCAACGACTCCGAGGACGAGGTGCGCGCATTCTGCTCGTGGGTGGCGTCGGAGCTCTCCTCCGATGTGCCCGTACATTTCACCAGGTTCCATCCCGACTACAAGCTCACCGACGTCCCGTGGACGCCCGTGGAGACGGTTCTCAGATGCAGGGAGATAGGCATCGAGGAGGGTCTGAACTACGTCTACGTCGGCAACATAATCGCCGAGGGGCCGGGGGACACCTTCTGTCCGAGGTGCGGCAGGCCGGTCATACGCAGGTTCGGGTTCTCGGTGGACGCGTCGGAGCTGGACGGCTCCAGGTGCTCCAACTGCGGGTTCGATCTCGGCATAGTGCGCCGACGGGGTCCCCGAGGATCAGCACCAGGGCGAGCGCCAGGAACATCGGCGCGACGAACGGCACCGAGGGTGCCGCACGCGCTCTCGCGATCCCCGCATCTTTCAGTTCGCGGATGATGTCCGCCGCCGTCCCGGGCGATCCCCTGCATCCGACGAGGTCCTCTCCGACAGGCCTCTGGACGGGCCAGTGGAAGTCCGGGTCCATCGATCCCACATCCATCTCCAATGTCGTGAGCATCCCTTTTCCGGTATAGCCGGAGCGGAGGTTCAGTGCGAGGATCCAGAGCGACCCGGCGAGAGACATCGCCAGTGCCAGCAGCAGGACCGACAGCACCGGTGGAAGCGCCGAGCCGTGCCATA
This sequence comes from uncultured Methanomassiliicoccales archaeon, assembly GCA_949298875.1. Taxonomy (GTDB): domain Archaea; phylum Thermoplasmatota; class Thermoplasmata; order Methanomassiliicoccales; family Methanomethylophilaceae; genus Methanoprimaticola. The sequence continues at coordinate 30,845 of CASFYI010000008.1, forward strand.
TCAGCGGGATGACGGATGTCTCCGGAAGAGACGGGAGGATCAGTGCCAGCGTCATCGCGCATTTGGCGTCCGCCCCTCCGGTGAGAAGCCCGCACCTGTGGAGGAGGACGCACATGGCGAACATCGCGGCTGAGACTATCCCGTCCGTGATCCCGGAGGTCAGGGCCGGCAGGGCCATCGAAGCGAACCCCGCCGCTACCACCGGCGCGGCGGCAGGTCCTACCAGCCTCCCAGACAGCATGTACCATGAGAGCAGGAGGCCGCCGGCAGCGTAGAGCGCCCCTGTCAAAGGGTCTTTGCCGATCCCGATCCCGGCGGCCGCCAGGGGGATCCCGATGACGCAGAGGATGAGCCAGTGCGCGTCGGGGACGTGTCTGGTCCTCCAGTCGCAGATGGCGCCGGAGGCCATGACGGCCAGGACGACAGATGTCTGCAGCAGTCCGATGATGCCCTCCGGTTCCATGGGGCGGGGCTCGGGCTCCGGGGTGATAAGCGTTGCGGAGTGCGTCAGTGCTGCGCGATTCGCGTGTCTCCCTTTTCTTAATTTTAAATAGGATGCGGAAATCGGCGCTACATGAACGCAAGGAGGCTCACGCTCCTCTCGGCATTGCTCATCCTCGCGGCGGTCATCGCGGCTTCCGCGGCTCCGCAGTCCGAGGCCCTGGCCGAGGGGGATCTCCACATCGACACCATCGACGGGAACGATCTCTCGCTGACGCTGGACAGCGGCACCAGCGAGACGGTGAACCTCTATGTGACCAACAAGGGCGATACGCCGGTAGCCCTCTCGGTGGATTCCGTGTCAGGTCTGGGCGATTCCGTATCGGTGTCCACGAAGATCACTGTCCTGGATTCGGTCAATCCGGATTCCGGGGTCCTCATGCCGGCCGGACACGACGGCAACATGGCGATAATCGAGGTCACCGTCTCGGCCGATGCCTACTCAGACAACAAGACCGTCGTCGGCACGGTCACGCTGCTGGCCAACAGCATCGGCGACGGCGAGGGCGGGGTCGAGATCGCATGCCCGATCACCGTGGAGGTCACCTCCGTCTTCGCCACGGGGGACGCCTACAACAAGTTCTTCGGCGTGTTCCCCAACACGCTGGACGCCCCGCTCAACTCGGTGTGGGTGACCGCCCTGGTGACCCTGATCATCTGGATTATCGCCACCGTGATGGTGTCCGAGATCATCATCCCGATGTTCACCCGCCTCGTCGGGGCGAGGAAGACGCAGGACGAGAAGAGGACGCTCACCAAGCGCCTGACGTCCATGATCACCGTGGTGATGTTCGTCATCGCCGTCAACGAGTGCGTGCAGATCGTCGGGGCCAACGCAGGGATGGCCCACTTCATCGGAGCCCTGTCCATGGTCGTCTACGTAGTGGTCGGCTCGCTGATCGCCTGGATGGTCTACCTGTTCATCGTGACCGCCTTCCTGAAGGGCCTGGACGAGGCCGCCGATGTGGACGGGGTCGACATGTCCCTGCTCCCGCTGCTCAAGATGATCGGGAAGCTGGTGATCTGCGTGGTCGCGGTGTGCGCGGCGCTGTCGGCCTTCGGCGTGGACTTCGCCGGCATCATGGTCAGCGCGGGAGTGGTCACCCTGGGCATAACGCTCGGTGCGCAGGAGACCCTCAACCAGTTCTTCAGCGGCATCGTGCTCCTGGCCTCTCGCCCGTTCAAGAAGGGCGACTTCATCCAGATCAACGACACCACCTACAGGGTCCGCAGGGTCAGGCTCATGTACACCGAGCTGGAGAACTGGGACTTCGACCGTGTGGTGACGATGCCGAACAACGCCGTGTCCACGGCCACCCTGGTCAACCTGTCCTCCGTGGACTTCAACAGGACCAGGATCTTCATCTACGTCGATGTCGCCTACGGCACGGACCTCGACAAGGCGAAGGCGTCCCTGGAGACCGCCGGCAGGAAGCATCCCCACGTCATCACCGACGGGTCCTGCATCCCTCCCAACGCCAGGCTCGTGGAGTTCGCCGGGTCGGGCATCAAGTTCCGCCTCGCCTGCTACGTGGACGACTTCAACAACAGCGCCCACTACGCCGGGCAGATCCGCGAGCTCGTCTACAGGCAGCTCAACGACGACGGCATCGAGATCCCGTACAGCAGGATACAGGTGGACATCCTCACCGACCCCTTGGACTACCGTCACGGGGACGGCGGGGCGGACGCATCTTGATTCTGCGAATTTCGCAGCCGGCGGGCATCGCATCCCGCCGGCGGCGGTCCGACCACTGCGGATATCGCCCGTCGGACCGCGTTTTCCCATAGATTTAATATCGGGGCGCACTTCACTCGGACCATCAGGCGGAGCCCGGGTGATCGATATGATTGACAACCTCGACAAGAAGATCATAGAGCTGCTGAAGAAGGACTCGAGATGTCCGTTCGTCGAGATAGCCAACCAGCTCGGCGTATCTGAGGGGACCGTGCGCAGCAGGGTCCACAAGATGGTCGAGGAGGGCATCATACGCGGGTTCACCATCAAGACGAGCTCGAAGAACGTCAAGGCGCTGGTGGAGATCAGCATCGCGGTGAACACCGACACCCAGGAGATAGCCAGGGAGCTGGCCGGGTACGACGGCGTCACCGAGGTGTTCGAGGTCACCGGCGACCAGGACATCATCGCGATCGTCGACGTGGAGTCCTCGCAGCACCTCAACGAGATCATCGAGAGGGTCCGCCGGTACGACAACATCCTCAGCACCAGGACAAGGCTGATACTGAAGGAGCATTACGGGGAGGCCCGATCACGATGTTCGCAGGAACCGGAACCGCACTCATCACGCCGTTCGCCAAGGACGGCTCCGTCGACGAGGAGGCGCTCAGGCGCCTCGTCGACTTCCAGGAATCCAACGGGGTGGACGTCCTCGTGCCGTGCGGGAGCACCGGCGAGTCCGCCACCCTCGACCACGAGGAGCATCTCCGCGTGATCGAGATCGTCAGGGACCAGGCGAAGAAGGCGAAGGTCCTGGCCGGGGCGGGGAGCAACTGCACCCGCGAGGCCGTCGCCCTGAGCCGGAGCGCCCAGGACATAGGCGCGGACGGGGTCCTCTCCATCGCGCCCTACTACGTCAAGCCGACCCAGGAGGGTCTCTTCAGGCACTTCGAGGCGGTCGCCGACGCCATCGACATACCCGTGATCGTCTACAACATCCCGGGAAGGACCGGCATCAACATCACCTCCGACACGCTGATGCGCATCGCCGAGGTCGACGGCATCGCCGGGGTCAAGGAGGCCAGCGGCAACATGGCCCAGATCCAGGACATCCTCAGGCGGAGGCCGGAGGGCTTCGAGGTCCTCAGCGGCGACGACGCGCTCACGCTCGCGCTGGTCTGCCTCGGGGGCGACGGCGTGATCTCGGTGGCCAGCAACTGCTGCCCCGCCCTCATGTCCGACCTGGTGCGCAGCGCCAGGGCGGGGGACGTCGCGTCCGCCCGCGCCATACAGTCCAAGCTCCTCCCGCTCTTCTCGGCCCTCTTCGAGGAGTCCAATCCGATACCCATCAAGTACGTCATGGGCGGGATGGGATACGGCAACGGCGAGCCCAGGCTCCCGCTGACCCCCCTGAGCGAGGGATGCAGGGAGAGGATCGACCAGGTCCTGAGGGGGATCGGCATCGCCCGAGGGCGGTCCCGGAGGTTCTACCTATGATAACAGTCATGAAGTTCGGCGGCACGAGCGTCGGCTCCGCCGAGGCCCTGAAGAGGGTAGCCAAAATCATCGCCGACAAGGAGGACGAGAAGGTCGTCGTGGTCTCCGCCATGTCGGGGATCACGAACTTCCTTGTGAGCGTCGCCGACAGCGCGAACCCCGATGTGGAGTCCGTCGTGACCGAGTTCTCCAACAAGCATCTCATGGCCGCGTCCCAGCTCTTCGAGGGCGAGACGATGGCCGAGTTCCGCGCGGAGTTCGACTCCCGCATCGAGGGCTTCCGCAAGGCGCTCCTCGCGGACCGCGAGGACCCGTTCTACAAGGACGCGGTCGTCTCCCAGGGCGAGAGGTTCTCCTCGCTCATGCTCGCGTTTGTCCTGAGGGACATGGGCATCAAATCCGTGGCCCTGACGTCGGAGGATGTGGGGATCATCGCCCTCGGCACCCCCGGCAACGGATCCGCGGACCTGCTCAACACCGCCTCCGGCATGACCATGAGGGTCAAGCCCCTGCTGTCCATGGGCGTGGTCCCCATCATCACCGGATTCTACGGCGTCGGTCCCAACAAGGGCCCGCTGACCTTCGGTCGCGGCGGATCCGACTACTCCGCGGCCGTCGTCGCCAACGCCATCGACGCGGACATGCTGGAGATCTGGACGGACGTCGACGGGTTCATGACCGCCGACCCCCGCATCGTCGCCGGCGCGAAGAAGATCCCGGAGATGAACTTCGGGGAGGCCGCGGAGCTGGCCTACTTCGGCGCCAAGGTCCTCCACCCGAGGACCATCGAGCCCGTCAGGCTCAAGCACATCCCCCTGAAGGTGAAGAACTCCTTCAGGCCGGAGGAGCCCGGCACCCTGATCCATCACCTCAGGAAGAGCACGGCCGAGATGCTCCGCTCCGTCGCCGCCAAGACGGACCTCTCGATCATCACCATAAGCTCGGCCGAGATCGCGTACCGCCCGGCGATGGTGGCGCGCATCATCGACAAGATCGCCGAGATCAACGTCATCATATACTCCATATCCACGACCCTGTCGTCCGTGGCGTTCCTCGTCCACAACAACGACGTGAAGATGACCCTCAGGCAGCTGAACGGCCTGTCCGGAGGGGACATCGAGAGGATCGACGTGAAGAACGACGTGGCGCTCATCTGCGCCGTGGGGGACAACCTGCTGGACAAGTGCGGGGTCTCCGGCGACGTCTTCGGCGCGGTCAAGGAGGCCAACGCCAACGTGGAGATGATCTCCGAGGGTGCGTCCGACGTGTCCCTCAACTTCGTCGTCCCGATGAGCAAGGTCATAGACGTGGTGCGCACGCTCCACGAGAAGTTCATAGGTGGTCAGCGATGTTCCGCGAGTTCCCCGCGAAGGACGGGGTCATGTACATCGGCGGCAAGTCCGCCGTCGAGATAGCCGACGAGTTCGGCACGCCCGTCTACGTGACGGACGAGCAGAGGGTCAGGGAGAACTACCGCCGCATCTACGGCGCCTTCTCCAGGTTCATGGACACCAGGGTGCACTACGCCTGCAAGGCGAACACCAACCTGGCCATCCTCAGCATCCTGAGGGAGGAGGGCGCCGGCATCGACGCCGTCTCCATCGGCGAGGTCATGTCCTGCCTGAAGGCGGGATTCACGCCGGACCGCATCATGTACACCGGCGTCAACGTCTCCGACGCCGAGCTTAAGGCGGTCTCCGAGCTGGGGGTCATGATCAACCTCGACTCTGCGTGCGAGATGGAGCGCCTGGCGAGGATCGCCCCCTGCTCCGACGTCTCGTTCAGGATCACCCCCGGAGTCGGCTCCGGCCACAGCGCCAAGGTCACCACCGGCAACAAGGGCGCCAAGTTCGGCATCCCCCTGGACCAGGTGATCGACACCTACGCCAGGGCGAAGGACCTGGGATTCAACATCAAGGGCATCCACGCCCACATCGGCTCCGGCGGACAGGTCGTCGAGCCCTTCATGGACATGATGGAGGTCCTCATCGAGCTGGTCAACGAGCTCAAGGGCCTGGGCATCGACCTGGAGTTCATCGACATGGGAGGCGGCATCGGCGTGCCCTACCGCCCCCAGGAGGAGGAGATGGACGTCGAGGAGCTCGCCTCCAACCTCACCAGCATGATCGAGGAGGAGACCGATGTCAAGACCATCATGCTGGAGCCCGGCAGGTACATCGTCTGCGACTCCACCGTCCTGCTCACCCGCGTGAACGACCTCAAGGACACCGGTGTGAAGAGGTATGTCGGTGTGGACGCGGGATTCAACACCCTCGTCAGGCCCACCATGTACGACTCCTACCACCACGTGGCGCTGGCCAACAGGATGGGCAAGGCGTGCACCAGCAAGTACGACGTCGTCGGGCCGATCTGCGAGTCCGGCGACTACCTGGCCCACGACCGCGTCCTCCCGGACCCCCAGGTCGGGGACCTGGTGGCCGTCTACGACGCCGGCGCGTACGGATTCTCGATGTCCAGCAGGTACAACTCCCGCCCCCTGTGCGCGGAGGTCCTGGTGAACGACGGGAAGGCCGAGCTCATCCGCGAGGCGGAGACTATGGAGGACGTCTGGCGCCACCAGATCGTCCCGGAGAGGCTGAGATGAGGTTCTGGAAGTACCAGGGGCTGGGGAACGACTTCATCCTCCTGGACGGCACCGACGGGAAGCTGTCGGTGGACCCCGAGTGGTGCAGGCGCATGTGCGACCGCCACTTCGGCATCGGGGCCGACGGGGTGCTCTACGTGCTCCCCGGGGAGGGCACCGACATCACCATGAGGATCATCAACGCCGACGGGACCGAGGCGGAGATGTGCGGCAACGGCATCCGCTGCGTCGCCAAGCACGCCTGGGACTACGGCATCGTGGGCGCCGAGAGGTTCAGGATCCACACCCTGGCCGGCGACCTGGTGGCGGAGACGTTCCGCGACGATTCCGGGAAGGTTTCCACCGTGAGGATCAACATGGGCGCGCCCATCACCGACGGCCGCACCGTGCCCGTCGACCATGACGGCGAGTTCATAGACCAGCCGTTCACCGTCGAGGGCATCGAGCTCAGGGCCAGCGCGGTGTCCATGGGCAACCCCCACTTCGTGACGTTCACAGAGCTCACCGACGCCCAGATCGACATGCTGGGCCCGGTGCTGGAGCGCCACCCGTTCTTCCCCCGCAAGACCAACGTGGAGTTCTGCAGGGTGGAGGACGGAAAGATACACATCCGCGTGTACGAGCGCGGCGCCGCATGGACGCTGGCCTGCGGGACCGGCGCGTGCGCATCCACGACCGCCGCCGCCCTGACCGGGCGCGTGCCCTTCGGGGAGCCGGTCGACGTGGAGCTCCCGGGCGGATGGCTGAGGATAACGATCGACAAGGATCTCAAGTACGCCCTCATGGAGGGGCCGGCGGAGCTGGTCTTCGAGGGCGAGGTTTCGTGATACGATGACTACATTCGAACAGGCAGACAGGCTGAAGCAGATTCCCCCCTACCTCTTCGTGAGGCTGGAGAAGCTCTCCGCGGAGAAGAGGAAGGCCGGATGGGACATGATCGACTTCGGGATCGGCGACCCCGACCTCCCGACGCCGGAGTGCATCGTCGAGGCGATGGCGGAGTCCGCCGCAAAGAACGAGAACCAGAAGTACTCCTCGTCCCAGGGCGAGAGGCGCCTCCGCGTGGCCGTCGCCGAGTGGTACAAGAAGCGCTTCGGGCTCGACATCGACCCGGACACCCAGGTGTGCATCACCATCGGCTCCAAGGAGGGCATCTTCAACATCGCCCAGGCCTTCGTCAACGCCGGCGAGACCATCATCGCGCCGTCCCCCGGATACCCCGTGTACTCGGGAGCGGCCACGATCTTCAACGAGGCCAAGTGCGTCAAGGTCCCCCTGAGGGCGGAGAAGAACTGGCTGCTCGACGTGGACGAGTGCCCCAAGGGGGCCAGGATGCTCTACCTGAACTATCCGAACAACCCGACGGGAGCGACCTGCGACCTCGATTACCTCAAGAAGGTCTACGCCTGGTGCCAGGAGAACAAGACCATCCTGTGCTACGACGCCGCCTACTCCGAGATGTGCTACGACGGCTACAGGGCCCCGTCCATCCTCCAGGTCGGACCGGACGCCATCGAGTTCGGCTCTTTCTCCAAGACGTTCAACATGACCGGGTTCAGGCTCGGATACGCCGTCGGCCATCCCGACCTCATCGCCGGGCTGACCAAGTGCAAGGGCCAGACCGACTCCGGAGCGCCGGCGTTCATCCAGGATGCGGGCATCAAGGCCCTGAGCCTCTACGGCGACGACGGGGAGATCCCGCAGGCCGTCAGGGACAACATGGCCATCTACGCCGAGCGCAGGAGGGTCCTCGTGGAGGGCCTGAGGGAGCTCGGATACGACGTGGTCATGCCCAAGGGCACGTTCTACGTCTGGTTCGACTGCGGCATGCCGTCGGCCGAGTTCACCCAGAAGATGATCGACCTCGGCGTCATCGTCACCCCCGGGAACGGGTTCGGCGAGAGCGCCGACGGATACATCAGGATGACCGTCACCGAGCCCGTCGAGAGGATCAAGCTGGCCCTCGAGAGGATGAGGCGCGGATCGTACGAGTGATCCCGCAGGGGCTGGGGCATCCCCCTCCCCCTCAAAACCCGTTCCATTCTGCCGCTCGGACCTCCGGGCCTTCCATCGCATCCCGCCTAAGCTTCCCCCGTCACCATAATATATGGAGCATGGGGAGGGAATCCCCATGACCGAGGACTGCGGAATGCTGATCAAGCTGATCGCCAACCGTATCGACAGCCGCTTCGAGGAGGAGCTCTCCTCCTGCGGGATGTCGTACACGGATCTCCGCTTCATGCGCTTCGTCATAGTGATGGGCCGTCCGGTGAGGATGAGGGAGCTGGAGGAGTACTACGGGTACGCGTTCCCGACGGTGGCAGGCGCGGTCAAGAGCCTCGAGCGCAGGGGCCTGGTCGAGCAGCTCCCCGACGAGAGCGACCGCAGGGTGAGGCTGGTGTCCCTCACCGAAAACGGCAGGGAGGCCGTCCAGAGGATGGAGGCCCTCCGCAGGAGGATGGAGGACGAGCTCACGGCCGGTCTGGACCGGTCGGAGCGCGAGACGCTCGTATCCCTTCTGGAGCGCGTCCGCGAGGGGTTCTGCGGCGACGACCGCGGAAGGATCCCGCCGAAGGACGGCAAGGATGTGTTCAGGACCCTGGGGTCGTGACATCGGGATGTTCCGATGGACGATGGGAGCAGGTTCCCAAGTGATGATTCAAAATTCTATGGCGTGGGAGGAGGGATTCGAACCCTCGGGTCACATGGTGACATCAGATTAGCAGTCTGACGCCTTGCCAGGCTGGGCCACTCCCACAGTTGTGACCGGACAAAGGCTTACCGTTCTTAAAGGTTGGCCATGCACGATCCGTCTGAGGGACGCTATGGCGTCCAAATTACCTAGAAATGACAAAATACGCGGGAATGGGATGCATTATCATGGATGCGAGGGGGAGGCTCGGATGGTTCTACGTCGTCGCACTTGTGGTGCTGATTATTCTGTGCGTTTTGCCACCATTGATGGTCCCAGACGGCACAGTGGTCGATATCGGCGGTCTCCCAGGTAGGATGGACAACGGGGATCTTTGGTCTTCCATGGACTTCCTCTCAGCTACGGTGTATTCCATCGGCGACATGTTCTGTCATCAAATGGGTGACAGGACGATGTACATCGGTGGGAACGAGATGCCGATATGTGTCCGCGAGTTCTCCATGGTCCTCGGTGCTCTGGCGGGTATGATCTCCGGTATGGTGGTATGCCGGCGGATTGACGTTCGGTTGATCGTCTGGACCGTCGCATCCTTAGCCATGGTACTCGTTGCCCCTGCCGAGTGGATCTATGCTTCATTCATCGACACCTCGGTCGGCATGGCTCCTGTTTGGGCCAGCGGGTTGGTCTCTGGGTTCGGGTTCGCTCTCCTTATCCACTGCATTATGTCATGGTCATTTTCGCGGTTCTCCAAGCACCGGGAGGACACGGTTTGATGAGGCTGCCTAGGACAGTATCTTTAAGCATAGAGATTCTGATTCGATTCTCATGAAAGGCCAGGCAGCCGTATTCGTTGCCCTAATCGTCGTTCTCTCTTCCGTCGCACTTGTCTCGACGGACATTGAGGCCGACGACGGGCCATGGGCTGGCGGATCGGGTTCACAGTCCGATCCCTATCTCATATCCACTGAGCAGCAGCTGCAGTACATCGGTGCTGTGGCAAGTAACCCCAATAACCACTATCTTCTGATTAATGACATAACCGTCACAAGTTCATGGATGCCCATCGGCAGCAGCGGGGGCGCTTTCAACGGAACCCTGGACGGGAATGGTTACACCATCAGAGGTCTGAACCTCGATGGGGACGGCGATGTCGGATTCATCGCAGACAACAATGGGACCGTCCGCAACCTCTTCTTCGATGATGTCACGGTTGTTCTGACAGGCTATGAGGTCATTGGCGGAATAATCGCTGCCACGAACACAGGTACGATCGAGAACTGCCTCGTGAGTAACAGCTCCCTCACAATGGACTATACGTCCGAGGATGTTGTCGCTACCATCTACGCTGGTGGCATCGCTGGTTTGAACAGGGGTACAATCTCGATGTGCGAGATGAAGGATAGCGATGTCAACATATCCCACACGAGCCGCGACTCGATCAGCTACATCACGGACGAGCAGCGTCTGGATGTCCAGAACAACATGTACGTCGGTGGCATAGCAGGGTATTCGAGTGGTGTCGTGGAGAATTGTCTCTCCAATGCCTCTGTGTCGGTGTACACTCAGAGCAGGTTCACAGGCACTGCCCACATGGTCGGTGGTTTTGAGCCCACTGTTAAGAGCTATGGAGGAGGTATCGTAGGATACAGCTCGGGGAGGGTTTCCGACTGCGCCAATGTTAATGATACCGCCTTCTCCGGAAAGATGGAGATACCGGGAAGAACTTCTGGGGAACCCCTTCTGCACAGAGATTCTGCGACAGCGGCTTCAGTGTGATCTGTGGCTACGGAACCACGACCGGCTCCACCTCCTGTGCCATGAACATCGGGTTCATACCGCAGACTGTCTACAGCGCATGGGATCACACCACAAATCCTAACGAGGCGGATGCGGCGTGGTTCATCAACAACAGCGTCCCGCACCTGGTCCATCCGTTCCTCCGCGTGGACAAGGCTCCCGACAAGACCAATTATGTTGCTGGGGACAACTTTTCCTCTGAGGGGCTGCTTGTCAGTGTCCATAACACCAACGGCGGATCCGAGCTTGTCACCCCGAGCAGGATCTCCGATAAGTTCAGCGACGATTACTCATTCATCTCCCTGATAGTGCAGAGCGGCTCCCGCACCACCCACTTTAGCTACGGCATCGAGGTGGAGCCGGAGTTCACCGTGCTCAGCGCTCCCAGCAAGACCACGTACTATCCAGGGGAACTCTTCGATCCCACCGGAATGAAGATCGGATATAGGATGTCGAGCAGCGAGTCCTACCAGGAGTTTACAGGATATACCGTCTATCCCAATGTCTTGGCCCTCGGAACCAATGAAGTCACTGTAGACTGTGGCAGCTGGACCACGACGTTCCAGGTGACCGTAGTAGAGCCTCCTGACAACGTTCTCACCGTCAGTTTTATGGATGATGTAGCAGGGAACTACTCCGAATACTATCTCAGCGGCCAGACAATGACGTTTAAGGCTCCGACATCTGGAGACAGGGTGTTCCTCGGATGGAACACAGCCCAGGACGGCAGTGGCACTTCATACTCCCCTGGAACTACAATCACCGTGACTGTGAATTCCACGTTCTATGCCATCTGGGAGCCCGAACCCTCATCTGGTGACGACTCTGGCGGACTATGCGACTTCTCGCTGGTTTTGGCCTTCATCGCCGTGTTCGTCGCGGTCTTCGTGCCGATGGCGCTTGTGCGTTGGTGATCTAAACGGCGGTTCGCCGCCATCTTACGTCCCCTTCGGGGGACGGCCGTTTCTCAGTCTAATCGATATACATAGTAATACATCCCCAGTCATGGATTTCTCAACCGAGGTCAGCGGTAACAAGTTCCTGGTGGTCGTCGACATGCAGAACGATTTCATCGACGGCTCCCTCGGCACCCCTGAGGCAGTCGCGGTCGTTCCGCGCGTGGTCGACCGGATCGGATCCTTCGAGGGGACGGTCGTGTGCACGCTGGACACGCACGGCGAGGACTATCCCGATACGAGGGAGGGCAGGATGCTGCCGATCCCCCACTGCATCAGGGGGACTCACGGCTGGTCGATGCCGGACCCGGTGGAGGCGGCCTTGGCCGCCAGAGGTGCCCGGCGCTACGAGAAGCCCACGTTCGGTTCGGTGGAGCTCGCGGAGTTCCTCCGCGATTCCGGAGCAGTCAGCGTCGGCGTGATCGGTCTGTGCACGGACATCTGCGTCGTGAGCAATGCGCTGATGATCCGCACGTTCCTCCCGGAGGCGGATGTGTGGGTGGACGCGTCGTGCTGCGCGGGTTCCACGCCGGAGATGCACTCCTCCGCCCTGGAGACGATGGGAAGCTGCCAGGTGCGCATCGTCGGCAACGAGCGATGTCGATTCGAACGACCTATCTTCTTTATAGGGTAGAAAGAGATACTAGAGAATACGCGGACAGCTGGAAGATGCTGCCTGTGTGTGGCGTGCGAATCCGATCGGATGCGGACGGTGATGACAATCGTTCGATGATATCCGGTCGGCCTCCGGAAGACTCGACTACAGTAATCCATATATACAAGTGGGCTGTAGGGGGGTCTGCGCGAGGCGCGGAGGACCCCTGATCACAGGGAGTCTGTCCGGACAAGTCGCGTAGTGGATATCGGCGGTTGAAGGCCTTGAACACAAGGCTTATATACTTCCCCGGTATGCACGGGAATGCGCGGGTTGCGTA
>CASFYI010000009.1 GCA_949298875.1 uncultured Methanomassiliicoccales archaeon
CCTGGCGCGGAGCACATGCCTCTCCATCCTCTCGATGGATGCGGCGGCGTCCCTGGCCTTCGTGAGGCATTCGACGTCGTCCTCCATCCCGTACGATTCTAGCCCGAGGTCGGACATGACCGATGCCACATCGTCCTCGAAGGCCGACATCCTCTGCCGCACGGCGGCGAGCTCCGCATCCGTCCCGTCGTCATCTGAATCGGGCGGTGTGGCCTGGACGCGCACCTCGTGCCCACGGGCGCCCAGTACGAGTGCGACAGCACCGACCGCCGTGAGCGCCATGGCATAGGGAGTGTACATGACGCCCAGCACCAGACCGGCGGCGGCGAGGACGAGTCCCAGAGCCATCACCGGCATGGATCTGACACGGCGTACCTCGGTGACGGGTGCGGACCTCTTCGGGGCCCTCTGGCGTGATTCGAGCTCCCTCAGGGTGCGGGAATCCTCCCTGTACGCCTGCAGACGTCCCGGGAAGGTCTCGATGGCCTTCGAACGGGCGGCCACCTTGCGGCGGTCGGCCCCCTTCAGATCCCTCTCCTCCTCCTGCCGGCGGCTGTTCAGCTGCCCGAGCTCGTTCTCCGCGGCGGAGGCCTTGGAGACCAGCTCGCCGTAGCGGGCCTCGTCCTCGGGGGACACCGTCACGAACCCTCCCAGGTCGGCGCGCTCCTTCTGCAGTTTGGACAGCCTGTCGTAGTTGGACGTGTTGGATTCGTAGATGTCGTGTATCCTCTTTGCCTCGATATCGGCCTTGGATTCGCCAGTCAGCCTCTCGAGCTCTTCGCGGAGCTCGGACCTGCGTCTGTCGAGTTCCCCGTACCCGTCGACCTGGCGCCTCGATTCGGCGATGCTCGCGTCGAGGTCGGAGATCTCCGAGTCCAGCGAGAGCACCCTGCTGCGGGAGTTCGACCTCCTGCCGAGGCTGGACTCCCACATCTCCTCCGCGGAAGCCCTTGCCGCGGGGAGTGAGTCCCCTCCGGGCACGGTGAGGAACCTGCTCCTCACACCGCCCTCGGTGACGACCTTCTCGTCGTCCAGGTCCGAGGGGGTCATGGCGAACACGCTGCGGAACAGGACGGGATCGTCCGTGCCCGTGGGCATATCGGGACGTTCGCCCTCGACGGTCTTCTGGATCAGCCTGAGCGTCCTCTCCTCGCCGCCCTGCTCGTACGTCAGGGTCCCGGAGTCGGTCTTCTCCCTCGACGGGTACTGGTTCCTCTTGGGCGACGGCACGAGCGTGGACCTGATGAACTCCATCACGGTCGTCTTCCCGCTCTCGTTGGGACCGTGAAGCACGGTGAGCCCGTCCGAGAAACGGTAGCTCCTATCGCGTATCCCTCCGAAGGAGCGGATGGATGCGGACCTTATCCTCATCTGCCCGCCCCCATGCCAGCCACGAGCATCCCCGTAGCCCTCTCCACGAGACGGACGAGCTCCTCATCGGTGAGCGACTCGTAGTAGTCGCGGTGGCGGGCCGCGATGGGATTGGCGAGGATCCTCCCCAATATCGCCTCCCTGCCTGAGGCGGCGAGCCCCCTGCCGGAGGCTATGACCTTGGCGGTCATGTCCGAACCGCCCGACCTGGAATCCATGTCGATCGACGGGGACGTCTCGACGACGACCTCGCATACGGTGCACCCTAGCACCTTGGACAGGTAGTCCGAGTTGTCGTTGAGCCTCAGGGCCCCGTCCAGCTCGCCGGTCCCCGTGAACGTCATCCTGACGATGTCCCCCGGGCCCACGGCTCCGCGGGCCTCGGCGATGACGTCGTCCATCGTCCTGCCGGTGATGTCCACGCGGATGTCCCTCCACACGATGCCCTGCGTGGGGACGAAGCGCAGCTCCGAGACGCGGCCGCCGTCCACGGTGACCAGGTAGCATCCCTTCTCCCCGTCCTCGGTGATCTTCCTGCCCTGGATATTTCCGGGGTACACCACGTACGGGTTCTCCGATAGGACGGCGCGCCTGGGTATGTGGCCGATGGCCCAGTAGTCCACCCCGCGTCCGGACATGTCGGACAGCCTGCACGGGGAATAGTCGTATTGCGCGCCGACACTGTCGACGTCGCAGTGCATGACCGCCACGGTGAACCTTTCCGGGGATCCCTGGATCATCGACGGGAGGTTGCGCTCCTCGTGCCAGTCGGCGAAGCTGACCCCGGCGATCTCCAGCCCGTCGATCCCGTCCAGCTCTATGTACTCCGGCTCCGTCCCGAACTCGTGGACGTTCGGGGGATACGGGATGCTGGACTCCCAGTCGGTGTGCGGGTCGTGGTTCCCGCGGGCGATGAAGCACGGCCTGCCGAGACGTGCCAGCTCCGACGCGAACCTGTGCCTGGTGGCCGGGGTGATGGTCGATTCGTCGAAGGCATCGCCGGCGATGACCATGAAGTCGACCCCCTCCGATATCGCCAGATCAACTATGCGCGAGAACGACTGGAACACCGACTCCGTCATCCTCTCGCCGACTTCGGGGTCCCTGGAGGACACCCCCTTGAACCTGCTTCCCAGATGTAGGTCCGCGCAATGCACGAACCTGAAGTGTGCACCCATGCTTCCAACCAGGTCTTCGCCGTATATGAACGGATGCAGGGGGGTGCGCCGAAAACCCCAGATTCGTGTTGATGGACCTCACACCCCCGGATGGATGCACTTGGACGACCCATCCATTATATCTTCACAGAGGAATCCGCTGGCCATCATGGACTGCATCAAGAAGAAGGTGAACGAGGAGCTCCAGAGGGGCTGGATCGGCAGCGACCTCACATGCGACTACCACCCGTGCCACTTCACGGGACAGGACTGCACGTTCTGCTACTGCCCGTTCTATCCCTGCCACGACACCGACCTCGGCGAGATGCTAGTCGGCAGGCGCGGCAACGAGGTCTGGTCATGCTCCGACTGCCTCTTCATCCACCGCACCGAGGTGTGCCAGTTCATCATCTCCGAGGTCGGGCGCCTCGGCATCACGGAGGCGGGAGACCCCCGCTTCAGGGACATATTCGACGAGGCGAAGAGACGCTTCTGGCACGAGGGCAGGGCCCTCATGGTCGTGGGCGCCACCTCGGACGCCGGGAAGTCCATCACCGTCGCCGCGCTCTGCCGCATCCTCCACAGGAGGGGCTACATCGTCGCCCCCTTCAAGAGCCAGAACATGAGCCTCAACGCCAAGGCCACCAGGATGGGCACGGAGATCGCCATGGCGCAGACCGTCCAGGCCAAGGCCGCCGGCCTCAAGACCCCGGACAGCCACATGAACCCCATTCTCCTCAAGCCGAAGGGGGACACGGTGTCCCAGGTGGTCGTCTACGGGAAGCCGTATGCGGACTACGACGTGGAATCGTACTACGGGGAGTTCGTCCCCGGACCCGGCAGGGGGATCGTCCGCGAGAACATCGCCTTCCTCAAGAGACACTACGACTTCGTCCTCATGGAGGGCGCCGGATCCCCGGCGGAGATCAACATCTACGACGTGGACATCGCCAACATGGGCGCGGCCAGGGAGGCCGACGCCGACGTGATACTCGTGGTTAACGTCGAATGGGGCGGCGCGTTCGCCTACGCGCTGGGGACCGTCGAGCTCATCCCGGAGGAGGACAGGAGGAGGATCAAGGGCGTCGTGTTCAACAACGTCCGCGGGGACCCGGAGAGGTTCAGGGCCGGGATACCCGAGTTCGAGCGCCTCTGCGGGGTCCCGGTCATCGGCGTCATCCCCCACGGGGACTTCGTGCTCCCGTCCGAGGACTCCGAGGCCCTCAGGAGCGTCGCCACCATGGGCCACGGCAGATGCAGGATCGCGGCCGTGCGCTACCCGAGGATCGCCAACTTCACCGACCTGGACCCGCTGTTCCTGGAGGACGTCACCGTCGTCTTCGCCGAGAGGCCCGAGGACCTGGACGGCGCCGACGCGATCGTCCTGCCCGGAACGAAGAACACCGTCCAGGACCTCCTGTGGATGGAGGGCACAGGCATCGCCGACAAGGTGCGCTCCCTCAGAGGCAGGGTGCCCATAGTGGGCATTTGCGGAGGGTACCAGATGATGGGGCGCGAGCTCCGGGACCCCGAGGGCATAGAGGGCGGGGTCAGCCGCACCCTGCCCGGGCTGGGGCTGTTCGACATGACCACCACGTTCGGCGATTACTCCAAGCGCGTCGTGAACAGCGAGGGGCGCATGCTCGTCGGCGACGGCGGCGACATCACCGGCTACGAGCTGCACATGGGCATGTCCGAGGTCCGCGAGGAGCCGCTCTTCGAGATCACCAACAACTTCGACAGGGACAGGGTCACCGACGGGGCCGTGAGGGAGGACGAGATGCTCTACGGCACCTACCTGCACGGCATATTCGACAGGAAGCCCTTCAGGGCCCATTTCCTCTCCAGGATAACGCACGGCGGCGAGCATTACGACGCCTCCGACTCCCGCGACTACGACGAGATCCTCGAGGAGAACCTCGAGAGGCTGGCGGACGTGTTCGAATCCAACCTGGACATGGACGCGGTCATGCGCATGCTGGGGGTGGGCGAGTGAGGATCCTCGTCCTCGGCACGTCCTCCGACGCGGGGAAGACCGTGATAGGCGCCATGATCTGCCGCCACATGGCCCGCAGGGGGCTCGACCCCGTGCCCTTCAAGGCGTTCAACCTCTCGCTCAACTCGTACGCCACCAAGGACGGCGGGGAGATCGGGATGGGGCAGACCTTCCAGGCGTGGGCCTGCGGCCTCGAGCCGGAGACCGACATGAACCCCGTGCTCTACAAGCCGTCAGGCGGGGGCAGGATGCAGATGATCGTCGGCGGGAGACCGCTCATGGACATCGGCAACGGCGTCGAGCCCGACAGGGATGCGGCGGTCGAAGGTATCCGCGAGGCCTACGGCAGGCTCTCGTCCTCCCACAACTGCGTTGTATGCGAGGGGTCCGGATCCCCTGCCGAGCTGAACCTCATGTCCAGCGACCTCGCCAACACAGGCCTCATGCGCCTCCTGGGCGTGCCTGCTGTGCTCGTGGCGGATATCGAGCGCGGAGGGGCCTTCGCGGCGATATACGGGACGTGGAGGATCATCCCCGAGGACGTCAGACCCCTGCTCAGGGGCTTCGTGATCAACCGCTTCAGGGGCGACGCCTCCATCCTCGGGGACGGCATCAGGAAGATAGAGGAGCTCACCGGCATGAGGTGCCTGGGCGTCATCCCCTACCTGCCGCTGAGGTTCCCGGAGGAGGACTCGCTGTCGAGATCGGAGGGGAGGCTGCAGGGCGAGGACGTCAGGCAGGCGTTCCTGTCCAACCTGGACGAGCTGCTCGACGCGGCGGAGACCGGCGGATTCGACTTCGGGCTCCTGGAGGACATCGCGGGCGAGGGTCAGCGCTGACGCACGACGACACGATTAACTACCGACGAGTGATAGTCCAGACAATTCACCCCGGGCGGATCCCCGTACCGGAGGACGGGGGACGTACCCATGAACAGCGAGTACAAGAGATTCATCGAGAGCAAGGCCAAGGAGTGCCAGTCCATCGACAGCTTCCCGCCGGAGCTCTACGAGAAGTTCGACGTCAAGAAGGGGCTGCGCGACAACAAGGGCAACGGCGTCGTCGTCGGGCTCACGAGCATCTCCCAGGTCGACGGGACCGAGAAGATCGACGGGAAGAAGGTCCCCTGCGAGGGCAAGCTGCGCTACCGCGGCTACGACATCGAGGACCTGACCCAGGGATTCCTGAACAAACGCTTCGGGTTCGAGGAATGCACCTACCTCCTGCTGTTCGGCAACCTCCCCACCCAGGACGAGCTCGAGGAGTTCAAGATGCACCTGGCGGAGGAGAGGAGGCTGCCCGTCACCTTCACCAGGGACGTCATCATGAAGGCCGCCAACAAGGACATCATGAACTCCGTCTCCAGATGCATACTGTTCCTCTCCTCCTACGACAAGAACGCCCTGGACAACTCCACCAAGAACGTCCTCAGGCAGTGCATCTACCTGATCAGCGTCTTCCCCATGCTCACCGTCTACAGCTACCACGCCTACAACCACTACATCAACGACGAGAGCATGTACATCCACCGCCCGGACCCGAGGCTCTCCACCGCGGAGAACTTCCTCAGGATGCTCAGGCCGGACAAGTCCTACACCTATCTCGAGGCCACCGTCCTCGACCTGGCGCTCGTCCTGCACATGGAGCACGGCGGGGGCAACAACTCCACCTTCACCACCCGCGTGACCACCTCCTCCGGATCCGACACGTACGCGGTCATCGCCGCGGCAATGTCCTCCCTCAAGGGACCGAAGCACGGAGGCGCGAACCTGAAGGTCATGGACATGATGGACGACCTCAAGCGCCACGTGAAGCACCCGGACAACAGGAAGTCGCTCACCAAGTACCTCTCGGACATCCTGGACAAGAAGGCGTTCGACCACCAGGGCCTGATCTACGGGATGGGGCACGCGGTCTACACCCTCTCGGACCCCAGGGCCAAGGTCTTCAAGTCCTTCGTCGAGAAGCTCGCGGCCGAGAAGGGGAGGCTGGACGACTACAACCTCTACGCCGCCGTCGAGGAGATCGCCCCGGAGCTCATCATGGCCAAGCACCCCAACACCACCGGGGTCTCCGCCAACGTGGACTTCTACAGCGGGTTCGTCTACGACCTGCTCGGCATCCCGAGGGAGCTGTACACCCCGATCTTCGCCACCGCCAGGATAGTCGGATGGAGCGCCCACAGGATCGAGGAGATCGTCACCTCCAACAAGATCCTCCGTCCCGCCTACGTGAACATCGGCGAGCCCAGGGAGTACGTGCCTCTTGACAGGAGGAGTTCCGAATGATCGGCAACCCCAGCAACAGGACCATCAAGAACGCTAAGAAGGCGCTGGAATCCCTGGACCTCAACTACGAGGACCGCGACGGCACCATCGTGCTGAGCGCCATGGGGGACGACCTTCCCATCGGCATGGTCATCATGGCCGACGACGGCAACATGACCCTGAACATCTACTGCTACCTGATGTTCGACTTCGACTCCGACGCGAGGGTGAAGCTCATCCCCGAGCTGAACACGCTGAACAACACCATCAACAACGGCGGGTTCTACATGTCGGACGACGAGAACAAGATCTACTTCAAGATCGTCCAGAGCTTCTTCGACCAGGTCCCCTCCGACGAGACCATCGCCCACCTGATCAAGGTGGCGTTCAAGACCGTCGACGTCAACGACGGCAAGCTGAAGGACCTCATCCCGAAGGACGCGATGAAGGACCTGATGTATTCGTGATCGCTTTCCGGCGACCATCCTCTCCACCGGCCTGCGGGCACCGGCGATGACATCGTCCGGGAGCTCGACGGCCGGTCCCATCTTCTCCAGGCACTCCAGCACGCCCTCGGGGGTCGCCATCTTCATGGCCCCGCACACGGCGGACTCGGGGAACCACCACTCCCTTCCGGGGACCTCCCTCTCGAGCCTGTGCCTCATGCCCACCTCCGTGAGCACTATGAACTCCTTCGACTCGGACTGGCGGCAGTGGCCGATCATGCCCTCGGTTGATCCGATGAAGTCGGCCATCGCGAGGACCGGCGCCCTGCACTCGGGATGGGCCAAAATCTCCGCGTCCGGATGCTCGCGCCTGAGCGCCTCCACCTGACCGACGGAGATGGACTGATGGATGGGGCAGAACCCGTGCCAGAGCTCGATGTCCTTGGATGGGTTCTTCGATGCGGCGTAGGAGCCGAGGTTCCTGTCGGGGACGAAGAGGACCTTGTCCGAGGAGAGTCCGGAGACGACCTTGACGACGTTGGACGACGTGCAGCAGACGTCCATCTCCGCCTTGCACGCGGCGGTGGAGTTGACATAGCCGACGACCTCGCACCAGGGGTTGCGGGCGCGGGCCTCGCGGATCTGCTCGGGGGTGCACATCTGCGCCATGGAGCACACCGCGTCCGGATCCGGGATCAGCACGGTCTTGCCGGGATTGAGGATCTTGGCGGTCTCGGCCATGAAGGACACGCCGCAGAACACGATGACGTCGGCGTCCGTCTCGGATGCCGCTATGGAGAGACCGAGGGAGTCCCCGACCTTGTCGGCGATGTCCTGCACCTCGGGCAGGCAGTAGTTGTGCGCCAGGATTATGGCGTTGCGTTCGCGCTTGAGCTCGGCTATCCTCTCCGAGACGTCGACCATGCCTGCGCGATTGACGCACCCATATAAATCATGCCCCAATCCATTTAGGAAAACCTAATCGAATGGTATATACCCAGTGCCCCCGATTACACGGCCATGTCGGAAATCGTGCTCAACCCCAACTGCAACTGCCCCAAGGTGGAGTGCCCCAACCACGGGAACTGCATGGCATGCGTGGAGAACCACAAGGCCAACAGCAAGCTCATCCCGTTCTGCCTGAGGTTCATGGTCGAGAACGGCCAGGCCTGATCCGGCGGCCACAATTCCATATCCCGGACAGCCGCCTGCGGACGGTGTCCGGCCATTTTTTCTTCTTTATCAGGTTATTAGTAAATGCATGTGCATATGCATGTGCATCAGAATATGCATCAGAATATGCATCAGCATGTGCATATGCATATGAATATCAACCATGAGAACATTACGACTAGCTGAGGGCCCAGATGATTCCGATAAACATCGATGAACTTCTAGAAGGGACGCTGATAGAGAGCGACCGCATCGAGTTCAAATCAGATTTCAATCCGGAGAAGATCATCCGCACCATATGTGCGTTTGCCAATGACTATGACAACATAGGCGGAGGGTACATCGTCATAGGAGTCACTGAGGTCGAAGGGCAACCATTCGCTTACAACGGACTCAATCCTGAATCCATCCCGAAGATAGAGAAAGAACTCAACGATCTGTGCAATAAGATTACCCCGCGCTACATCCCACAACTATCACATCACATCTACAAAGGGGCTCATCTTCTTGTGATATGGGTCCCCAAGGGGGAATCCAGACCATACAAGTGTCCAGTCTCTCTCAGCAGTCAGAAGAAATCCGACAATGTGGAGAGAGCGTATTACATTCGCAGGTTATCGAACACCATACGCGCGAACAGGGATGAGGAGATAGAACTCATCCGCAGGTGCAACAGAATCACGTTCGATGATTCCATCAACGAGGAGGCCAGCATCAAGGACATGAGGGCAAGTCTGGTGGGGGATTACCTTTCAGCCATCGGAAGCGGCCTGGACTTCGCCAACATGGACACGCTGGACCTCTATCGTACGCTACGCATAGTCCGCGGACCAGACGAGATGGTCAAACCCGTCAACATCGGCCTCATGATGTTCTCTCCGCATCCGGAAGACCACTTCCGCGGAGCCAGGATCGAGGTCGTCTATATGCGGGATGAAACTGGAACAAACATGAGGGAGAGTACATTCGACGGACCTATTGACGATCAGCTGAGGAAAGCCCTGTCCCTCATCAAAGAGATGTACATCCAGGAGATGGTTGTCAAGGTCCCTTATCAGGCCGAATCCCTACGCTTCTATAACTATCCATATGAGGCTGTCGAAGAGGCTGTGGTGAATGCCGTCTACCATAAGGACTACACGATACCGGAACCTGTGAGGGTATACATCTATCCTGACAGGATGGAGATATCCAGCTGTCCGGGTCCAGATCCCAGCATATCGGATGAGAGGATCGCAAGATTCGACCTGAGGACGGACTGGTATAGGAACGGCCGTCTGGGAGACTTCCTGAAAGAATTGAAACTGACGGAAGGACGTAACACGGGGATACCGAAGATACTCCGCAGCCTGGAAAGGAATGGATCCGAGATGCCTAGATTCGAAACGGACCTGGAACGCAGATCCCTGCGTGTCATCATCCCCGTTCATGAAAGCTTCCTGCCTGACGTTCCAGAAGATCCGATCTACAATCCGAAAGGAAAGTACAGAGATCCGAAGGAGACGAAGGAAGCGATCCTGGAATCGCTCAGAATCAACGGCTGCCAAAGCGGACGGGAATTAGCGACATCCATAGGCTACAATAGTGTGAACAACACCTTCCGCAGATGCGTAGCCGAACTCATGGAGGCCGGCCTGATAGAGTACAAGTATCCTGACTCGCCCAAGGACAGACGCCAGAAGATCTGCCTGGCGAGACGCGGGCTGACGCCACGATCCGGCGCCAACGGATTTATCCGGGACCCTCCATACGAGCCCCATGAACAGAGAGGAAACCGCGGGCAGCAGGTTCGCCTGCGACGACAGGGAGAGGGCGCTTTTCGAAGCGGGGATCAAGATGGGCACCATCTATCACCAGTTCGTCGGATCCCCCGTATCCTCGGCCACGGTGGATCTCCTGGAGAGGACCATGTCCGAGACCGTCATGGTCCAGCCCTACGTGGAGGACGCACACATCCGCATCGACCGCAGCCGCATCCCCGGCGGGGAGGGCACCTACGAATACGCCTCCCTGACCGGAGACATGATCGACGCGGTCGTCACCGTCGCTGTGGGTGAGGCCACCGTCGTCGCCGAGATGCGCTACGACAAGGAGCTGGATTACCCCCTGATGTACATCTCATCCATCTCCTGAACACGGTTGTTAACCCCAGGTTGATGTATTTGGACAATACATCCAGCCTGAACATTCGGAGATGAATTAAATAAGAGGTCATCCCATACGGGATAGGCCGACCTTTCGGCGGGTTGTTGCGAATGATCTCTGACATAAAGATAGGAATCACTGGCCTTCCTGGATCCGGGAAGACCTATGCCCTGTTGCGGGTCATAGAGATGCTGCAGGACGGGGAGCTGAAGATAGGCGGCATGATCGACGAGCCCGTCGGCGACGGCAGGCACAAGACCGGTTTCACAGTCCGCGACCTTCTCACCGGTGAGACCGACGTATTCGCCAGCACCGACATCGAGAGCCGC
Source organism: uncultured Methanomassiliicoccales archaeon (assembly GCA_949298875.1). Taxonomy (GTDB): domain Archaea; phylum Thermoplasmatota; class Thermoplasmata; order Methanomassiliicoccales; family Methanomethylophilaceae; genus Methanoprimaticola. The sequence goes on from CASFYI010000009.1 coordinate 10,885, forward strand.
GTCATGGTCGGCAAGCTCGGCGTGGACCTGTCCAAGCTCGAGGCCATAGGCGTGAAGGCGATCAAGGAGGCCTGCGAGAGCTGCGACATCATCGTCATCGACGAAGTCGGGAAGATGGAGGTCGAGTCCCAGGCGTTCATCGACGCCGTGAAGGAAGCCCTCGACGCCGACAAACCCATGATCATCACGCTCCACAAGAAATCCAGGAACCCCCTTCTGCAGGACATCCGCAGGAGGGACGACGTCAGGATCCTGGAGGTCACCCCCACCAACCGCAACCTGCTTCCATACAAGATCGTGCGCCTCATGAGCGGTGAGAACGTTTGAGCCCCGAGGGTTCCATCATCACCGAGGGCGGGACAAGGATCCTCGTCCCCCAGCTCCATTCCACCCACGGACCCGGCAAGAAGATCGGGCCCGTGTTCTTCAACGAGCAGATGTCCTTCAACAGGGACGTCAGCGTCATGCTCCTTCGTGCCCTGGAGAGGGACCGCATCCGCGTCGGAGACGCCATGGCGGCCACCGGCTCCAGGTCCGTCCGCATAGCCAACGAGGTCCCCGGCACCGAGGTCGTAGCCAACGACATCTCCGCCGAGGCCGTCGAGTGGATCGACGCCAACATCGAGCTCAACGGGCTCTCCAACTGCACCTCGTCCAAGAGGGACATGCACATACTCTTCTCCGAGTCCAGCTTCGACTACGTGGACCTGGACCCCTTCGGATCGCCCATGCCGTTCCTCCAATCGGCCATCCGCGGATGTGCCAGGAAGGGGATCCTGGCGGTCACCGCCACCGACATGGCGCCCCTAGCCGGCGCCCACGCGGTGAAATGCCGCAGGAGGTACCAGTGCGAGCCCATACGCGGATACATGTGCCACGAGGGCGGCCTGCGCATCCTCATGTGCAACGTGGCCCGCGAGCTGGCCAAGTTCGACCGCGGCATGAGGCCGCTGCTGTCATTCTTCGCCGACCACTACTACCGCACCTACGTGCAGATCGAGGAGGGAGCGAACGCGGCGGACAGGACCCTGGCCCAGCTCGGGTACATGGAGTACGACATGGACACGCTTGAACGCTCCACGTCGGACGTCCGCGACGAGAGGCATCCGCTCGGCCCGTTCTGGCTGGGCCCGCTGCACGACCGCGCCCTGCTGGACAGAATGAGCCCCGAGGGGATGGCAGACGAGCGCAGGTGCGTCAAGTACCTCAACCTCTGGCGCAACGAGCTGGAGGACCAGGTCTTCGTCTACGACATGAGCGAGCTCTCCTCCCATCTCAAGACGTCCCCTCCAAGGATCGCCGAGTTCGTCGAGCTCCTGAACCGGCACGGGCGCGCCTCCCTGACGCACTTCTCCCCGACGGAGTTCATGACGGACATACCCCTGGAAGAGCTCAAGGCGCTCTTCGCCGAGGCCAGCCCCGACTCGAAGCTTTAATACGGTCTGGGTCATCCTTCCGCCAGAGGATTCAGAATGCCCGGACTAGCCATCATCGGATCGCAGTGGGGAGACGAGGGGAAAGGAAAGATCACAGACTACCTGGACGAGAGGGCGGACATGATCGTCCGCTTCCAGGGCGGCAACAACGCCGGCCACACCATCATCGTGGACGGCAAGACGTTCAAGCTCCACGGGCTCCCGTCCGGTGTCGTGCGTCCGGGGAAGCTCGCCGTCATCGGGAACGGCGTCGTCGTCAACCTGGAGGAACTCCAGGAGGAGATCGACCAGGTGCTGGCCGCCGGAGGCAGCATCGACGGCCTCAGGATCTCCGACCGCGCCCATCTCATCATGAACTACCACAAGAAGCTCGACGGCGCAGAGGAGAAGTACCGCGGGAAGAACGTGGTGGGGACCACCAAGAAGGGCATCGGACCCGCCTACCAGGACAAGATCGCGAGGATCGGATTCCGCGCCGGGGACCTCCTGGAGGACGACGTTCTGAAGGACAAGATCCAGTTCATCCTGCCCTACAAGAAGGACATGCTCGACCTCATGGGAGCCGAGCCCTGCCAGTGCACCCCCGAGTCCCTCTTCGAGAAGATGAAGGGATGGAGCGACTCCATCGGGAAGTACATCTGCGACACCTCCGTGCTTATCAACGACGCCCTGGACAACGGCGGCAACGTCATCTTCGAGGGCGCCCAGGGCGCGATGCTGGACATCGACCACGGGACCTACCCGTATGTGACCTCCTCGGCAACCTGCGGAGGCGGTGTCTGCACCGGTTCCGGCGTGGCCCCCAACAGGATCGACAGGGTCCTCGGCGTGGTCAAGGCGTACACCACCCGCGTGGGCGAGGGACCCTTCGTCACCGAGCTCAACGAGAAGGAGGAGAAGGAGCTCCAGGCCCGCGGCGGCGAGTTCGGAGTCACCACCGGACGCGGAAGACGCTGCGGATGGCTGGACCTCGTCGTCGTTGAGCATGCGAAGAGGATGTGCGGATTCACCTCCCTGGTCATGACCAAGATCGACGTCCTGAACGACATGGCCGAGATCCCCGTGTGCGTAGCGTACGAGATCGACGGCACCGAGGTGAGGCACTTCCCCGCATCCATCGCCAAGCTCAACAGGGCCAAGCCCGTGTACGAGACCCTCAAGGGATGGAAGGGCTGGGACAGCACCGAGGAGCTCGTCAAGGGCGGATACGACAACCTCCCGGGCGAGATGCGCGAGTACATCGAGTTCACCGAGAGGTACCTGAAGACCCCTGTGGACATCGTCAGCGTCGGCCCCGACAGGGACGAGACCATCGACCGCCGCAACGGCGACTGGTGGTCCTGAGACCTTTAACGCTTCTTACCGCCCCGCCCCAGGCGGGGCACCCTTATCTTATACCCAGTCGATTAGGATGGCATGTCGGAATGCGAGGTTACCGTACACGCCGGTGTCTGCAACATGACCACCGTCATCCGCGCCAAACCCAACGATGACATGACCGTGTCCATCGAGATCGAGAGCAACTGCCCCATGGTCAAGAAGACCCCCGTCCCCACCCTCGTCCCGTGGGAGGAGATCGGGCTCCCGATGAGCCAGTCCGCCATCTACAAGTGGGCCAGCGAGAACATCGGGCACACCGCCTGCCCCGTCCCCTGCGCCGTCCTCAAATCCATCGAGGTCGCGGGAGACCTGGGACTCAAGAAGGACGTCACCATCGAGATCAGATGAGACCCGCGGGGGCTCCGGCCCCCGAAAACCCCTTTCCAGAAGGATGCCGCGTAACGCGACATCCCCGATGTTTCTGCCCATTACTTCCCGAGGATACGCTACGAAAGAGGAGGCGCGATAAACCATCCGTCGGTCCCTGGCCGTGGAGGAGGTCCCCCTGCCCTCCCCTCTGCACGCGAGGATCACGAGGCACGAGCAAACCGCGGCCATCAGGAGGAACGCGGCGCCCAGGTAGCCGATGTACGGAAGGCCGAAGGAGTCGAAGACGATACCTGCGAGATAGGAACCCGCAGCTATCCCCACGTTGAACGACGTCGGGTTGAGGGAGGATACGAGGTTTATCGCCTCGGGGTAGTCCCTGGTCCCGATCTCCAGCAGATGCACCTGCACGGAGGCGTTCATGACGTACATCATGAGCCCGATGAGCAGTATGTCGGCCATCCCCGTGACGGCTCCGGCCAAAGCCGTCGGCAACAGGAACAGCGCCGCGCCCTCCAGCAGGCATCCCCAGCGGACGGTGCGGAACCCGCCGTGGGAGGCTATCCTCCCGGACATCAGGTTGCTGGCCAGAACGGCCACCCCGTATGCCATGAGGCCGAGGGACACCATGCCCTCGGAGAAACCGAGCTCGTCCTCGAATATCGGCGTGATGTACGTGTACACGGCGTAGACCCCGCCGGCGCTGAAGACCGTCACCAGGCATGCGAGCAGGACCCTCGGATCCCTAAGCATCCTCCGCGCAGCGCCCTTGCGCCGCGGTCCTGAAGCACCACCGGAACGCGGGAGCGTCCTCGCCGCGAATGCCAGGGCGACGAGCGACATGAGGAGTATCAGGACGAACACCGACCTCCATCCGAGGATGCCTGACATGTAAGTCCCCAGTGGAACGCCGACTATCGACGATAGGCTGAATCCGGCGAACACCCACGACACGGCGGCGGAGCGGTGCCTCTGCGTGACGAGGTCCATCACGAAGGTCAGACCCACTGCCAGAAGCGATCCCGATGCGGCGGCGGTGACCACGCGGGACACCAGCAGCGGGACGTACCCCCACGACACAAGCGACAGCAGGTTGGCCAGGATGAACACGACCGCCAGGGACATGGCGAGCCTGTACCTCCCGATCCTCCCCGTGACACCCGTTATCAGCGGCGTGAACACAGCGTAGCTCAACGCGAAGACGGACACCAGGCCTCCGACCATGGTGTACTCGACACCGAGCCCAGACGCGATGTCCGGGAGGATGCCCATGACGATGAACTCGCTGGTCCCCATGACGAAGCTCAGAAAGACGAGCGCGACCACCGCCGGAGTGAACAGCCTGTCATCCACGCCCGTTCGAGAGCCGAGGCCGTATTTAGCGCTGGTGACACGCGAGGGTTTTATACGATGCTGGCAGTGGACGACCCGATTAACATGAAGAAGATCAAGGCATCCAGGCGCTCGATGGGAATGAACTACGCGATACGCGAGGTCACCGTCCCTGCCGCCGCCGCCAAAGCAGCGGGAGTGGATCTCCTTGATCTCAACATCGGGGACCCCAACAAGTGGGACTTCGAGACCCCCGAGTACTTCAAGGCCACCCTCCGCGCGGCAGTCGACGAGACGGACAACGGATATGGGGACTCCCAGGGCAACCTGGACCTCCGCGAGGCCATCGTCGACCGCGAATACGAGAAGCACGGCATCCACATCACATCCGGCGACGTCTACGTCACCGCCGGCGTCAGCGAGGCCATCAACGTCATGATGGGCACCCTCATCGAGCCCGGAGACGAGATCCTCGTCCCCGGACCCGGCTACCCCTCGTACGCCCAGTACATCAACTTCTACGAGGGCCGCACCGTCCCCTACAGGCAGATCGAGGAGGAGGACTGGCGCCCCGACGTGGACATGATCAGGAAGAGGATCACCGACCGCACCAAGGCGATGATCATCATCAACCCGAACAACCCGACCGGCGCGGTCTACGACGAGAAGACCATCCGCGAGATGGGCGACCTCGCCGCGGAGTTCGACATCCCCCTGATCTCGGACGAGATCTACGACAAGATCGTCATGGAGGGAGACTACTTCTCCGCGTCCCAGCTCCCCGACGACATACCCCGCGTGATCTTCAACGGGTTCTCCAAGGTCAACCTGATGCCCGGCTGGAGGATGGGCTACATGTACTTCATGGACGAGGGAGGCCTGATGGACGAGGTCCGCGAGGGGCTCATGAAGCAGTTCCGCGCTAGGATCTGCCCCAACGTCCCCTGCCAGGCGGCCGCCCGCGCATCCCTGCAGGGCCCTCAGGAGTACATCGCCGAGATGAACAGGAAGCTGAAGGAGAGGGCGGACTTCTCCTACAGGCGCCTCAACGAGATCGACCGCATCTCCACCCGCCGCGTGAAGGGGGCGTTCTACATGTTCCCCAGCATCGACCTCAGGGGCACCCCCTGGAGGACCGACAAGGACTTCGTCCTGGACCTGATCAGGGAGGAGGGCGTCGTCGTGGTTCATGGTAGCGGCTTCTGCACCGAGTTCGGGCAGGATCACTTCAGGACCATCACCCTGCCTCCGATGGAGACGCTGGAAGAGGCCTACGACAGGCTTGAGCGCTTCCTGAAGCACCACGCGTCCTGAACCGATATCTGAAATATCCAGACGGTGGCCGGAGACCGTTCTCCGGCCATCGTCGAAACTGTTTCGTTCTCAAGTCAGCTGCTCCGGCTCCCAGGGAAACTGGGGCCTGAGCAGGCAGACCATCATCATCAGCGTCCCGGACTCGTTCATCCTGACGGATTGGAACCCGTATCCGGTGTAGTACTCCATCAGCTCAGGCTTGCAGTCGATGCGGACCACCGGGCATCCGATGATCGCGTTGGCCTCGCGGATGAGACCCATCGCATCGGCCATGAGCTGCTTCCCGAATCCCTTCTCCGAACCGTCGGCGCGTCCGAGCTGGCCTATCAGGTACATCTGGGCCACATCGGTCTCGGACAGCACGTTGAGGTGCTTGTACATGGATCTGGAGATCCGGGAGTCCTTCGGTACGATCCCGCAGCGCATGCTGAGGCTGAAGTATCCGAGTATCGAACCGCTCTCCGTATCCAGAGCCAGATAGACCCTGGCCAGTTCGCGCTTCTCATACGGAATGGCCAATCTGTGAAGGAAGTCCTCGAGATCCCTATCTCCGGAGCATCTGAAGAGACTCAGCCTCTTCTGGATATCTTCCTCGGGATAGGTCCTGATGAATTCGCTTAGGGGGAATATCCTGTATCCCACTACTCTCCCTCATCCCTTCATGAACTTGTCCATGATCGCGCGGTCGGTGCAGAGCTCCACCTTCCGGTAGGGGAACACCTCGTCGATCTCCCCGGCACGCTCTATGGCCCTCTCCATGTTGGCGATGGCCTCGGGCGTGTCCAGGATCAGGTCCTCGTAATATGAACTCGTGGCCATTTCGAATCACCAAACAATCGTTGGTCGACATCCCGTATAAAAGTATCGGTGTGCGTCAGCACTGCCGGAATGGACGTCGGTCCCGCAGGGATCGGTGAGCATCGTCCTGATCGTCGGCGTCCAGGGCCTGTCTCTCCAGCTTGTTCTGGCGATACTTCTTGACGTACACGGAGAGGATCACGAGGGCGGCCGCGGCCACGACAACGGCGTAGTACCACAGCTCGACGTTGACGGCGTTGGGCACGATGAGGATGATCAGGAAGTCGATCAGCAGGATCAGCAGGTACGTGTTGATGTCCAGCAGCCTGAGGAACCTGTCGTAGACCGCGGACGGGTTGCTGTCCGAGCCCTCCCTGTTGGCGATGCGCTTCGCCCCGGTGATGATGATCTCGTCCAGGAACTTCACGTTGTTGATCATGTAGTACGTGGGGATCGTCAGGAGCAGGAAGTTCACTCCGAGGATCATGAGGACCCAGCCGGTCTGGCTCCCTCCGAACGCGGTGAGCAGCCAGTCGCAGAGCGGCGGGAGAAGGAAGTAGAACGCTATCTCGATGACCGCGATGACCAGGATGTTGATGTAGGCATGGGTCATGCTGCGGTAGACCGCCTTCTGGGACTTCTTGGACGAGGCGGAGAGGCGCTCGTATGTCCTGGACCTGGCGTCGTTGAGGGAGCAGCAGGCAGCGTAGACCTTGCGGGGGCATCTGTCCACCGTCTTGTCCCAAAGGACACCGGAGTAGCGGGCCGCTATCGGCAGGACGATCATGGACATGAGCGCGGCGCCGATGACCGAGGTGTAGAACGACTCGTCGACAACGTGGCTCGCCAGGGCCTCGGCGGCGATGATGAACGCGAACTCTCCCATGGCGCACAGGCTGGTGGCCGACAGGAACCCGTTCTTGCAGCTCTCGTTCCCGATCCAGTAGGCGAGGAAGACGGTGGCGCTCTTCAGGACGAAGAACAGCAGGAAGAATATCAGGATCGTGCTGAAGTTGTCCACGAGGATGGACGCGGGGAAGACCTCCGCACCCACGCTGATGAAGAACACGGCCATGAACAGGTCGCGCATCGGCTCGATCTTGTGATTGATGTCCTTGGCCTTCCTGCTGCTGGCGACCATCATCCCCATCAGGAAGGCGCCGATGGCCATGGACAGACCGGCGTACATCGAGAGGAGGGCCATGCCGAACGCCAGACCGACGGACGTCACGGTGAGGATCTCGTCGGATACGTTGTCGGAGATCCAGTTGATGATCTTCGGGACGATCCTCAGACCGACCACGATGCTGATGATCATGAACGCGAGGATCTTGACGATCAGGACGATGATCTCGTTGATGTCCATCCCGCCCATCGCACCAGCGGCGTAGTTCGCCATCAGCGGGGTGATCATGGACAGGATGATGACCTGGCCGATGTCCTCCATGATGGTGATGAGGACGAGCATCTCGATGTGCTCCTTGTCCAGCTTACCCTGGGACTTGAGGACCCCCATGACGACGGCCGTGGAGGAACCGGAGATGATGGCGCCCAGCACGATGGACTGGGTCATGTCGTAGCCGAGGAGAGATCCGGCGATGAATCCGCCGAGGACCATCAGGGGCAGCTGGATGACGGCCACCAGGATGGCGAAGGACCCCTGCTTGCGTATCTTCTTGATGTTGATCTCCAACCCGATGCAGAACATCAGAAGAATCAAGCCGAAGTCCTTCAGCAGCGATATGATCTCCTCTTCCGCGAGGATCGTCTCCTCGTCCTGGTAGATGAACATCACATTGACAAGGACGATACCGGCGATGATGTAGCCGATGAGGGGCGGGAGCTTTAGCTTGTTGAAGATGATGGAACAGACTGCGGCCAGCAGCGTGAAAAGCGCCAGTGCCGTGACCATCACTATCTCTTCCATCTTCCACCCGCGAATGCGATGCGTTGCTACGATTTATAATGTACATCCGTGCCCGCCGGGGAATTGGACGTCTACACCAGCCGGTTTTATCTATGACATATTGGATGTATAATCCAATAGGTGTGCTGATGGCCTCGGACGATCCAAGGATGAAGATCTGCCTGCGCTGCGGTCACGGATGGGTCAGCCATGTCGAAATCCCGGTCAGGTGCCCGACCTGCGGTTCGTACCGCTGGAACGACGAGCCGCGGGAGAACGTCTGCCCGGTGTGCGGCCACGTATGGCGCTCGCGCTCCGACGGCAACGGAAGGAGATGCCCTGCCTGCAGGGCGCGTCCGAGGGCATCACAATCCGATCATGATGGAGGGCACCGCATGGGAGCGGTCGACAGCGAGAAAGAGGAGATACTCGGCAGATACCTCATGGGCGAGGGATGCGTCAGGATATCCATGGACATGGGTCTGTCCGTCGACACCGTGATGAGAACGTTGAAAGGGGTTTCCGACGGCGGGCGCCTGAGGATGCGACGCCCGCCGAAGGCGATCACTCCAGCCTCTGGAGCATCTTGACGACCGCGTCGACGACCTCGCGGCCCTTCTCGATGCGGTCCATCGCCTGGAGCTCGGTCATGCCGGGGCCGGTGACCCCGAACCCGACGGGCTTGTTGTACTCGAGACCGAGGTCCATGATCTTACGGGAGGCCTGGGCGACGACGACCTCGTCGTGCTTGGTCTCGCCGGTGATGACCGCGCCGAGGGTGATGACGGCGTCGATGTCGTCCTTCTCGAGCATGTTCTTGACGGCCATGGGGATCTCGAAGACCCCGGGGACCAGGATGGTCTTTGTTATCTTCACTCCGAGGAACTCGGCTTCCGCCTTCGCCCTCTCGATCATGAGGGATGTGACCTCGAAGTTGAACTCCGCTGCGACCATCCCGATCTTGTACTCCTTCATCTCGTCACCTTCTCTGCAGGACAGGCCCCTTGTCCGCGAACCCCTGCCTCAGGCCGGTACCGGCCCTCCTGGTGAGGCTCTCCGGACGGAAGAGCATGTCGTAGACGTTGAGCGCGTGCTCCCTCGCCCTGCTGTCGGCGAGGAACGCCAGCTCGGCGTCGTCCTTGGCCTCGTCCTCGTGGACGAAGACCTCGATAATGTGTTTGTTCGTCATCAGCTGCGCCAGCATGAGGCCGGTGGAGGCCTCGTGGGCGCACATCTTGTCCTTCTCCATAGGGCCGGGCATGCCGAGGGCCATCACGATGTCGCATCCCTGCTCCTCGAGGAGCTTCTTGCATGCGACAGGGAGGTCCTTGAAGCCGGGGACTGTGTATCTCACGATGGTGAAGCCCGTGCCGGTCCTCTGGAGCTGGTCGATGGCCGAGCGGGCCATGTCGTACCTGGCGAATGTGGTGTCTGCTATGCCTATCTTCTTCACGGGGCTCCCCCCATGCTGCGGATCTTCGCGATGATCCTGCGGGTGGCGTTGAGGTCCTCGGCGCATTCGGTCGCCCGGACCACCCTGATGCCGCCCATCCCCTCGTCCTCCAGCCTCTTGGCGAGCTCCGCCTCCTGGAAGTGCTGGTCGTAGCCGAGGACGATGACGTCCGGCCTGACGTAGCGGACGGTATCCATCATGTCCCCGTGCCCGCCGACTATCGCCCTGTCCACCGGTTTTAGCGCGCCGACGATCCGCGCGCGCATCGCCTCCGGCGTTATCGGCTCGTGCTTGCTCCTGCGGACGGTGTCGTCGTTGGCTATGACGACCACCAGCTCGTCCCCGTAGGAGCGGGCCTGCTCCAGGTAAGATATGTGCCCCGGGTGGATGATGTCGAAGACGCCGGAGGCCATGACGCGGGTCATGGGTTGGACTTCCTCCACTCCGTCCAGTGCTCCAGGACCTCCTCGCCAGTCACGAGGACGTAGCCGTTGGCGGCGGCGAACTCCTCCACGCGGTCCCTGGGCATGGATCCCCCGTCGTCCCCCATCATCTCGCAGATGGTAGCCGACGGCCTCACGCCGGCCATGTACATCATGGCGGTGCAGAGCTCGGTGTGGCCCTTGCGGGTCTCGAGTATCCTGTCGGTGGTGTTGAGGAGATGGACGTGGCCGGGGGCGCGGAAGTGCCTGCCGAGGTCGGCGACGATCTCCTCCGCGGGGGCCTCGCGGAATATGGCGTCCACGAACCTGGTGATGGTGAGGGCGCGGTCGTTGTCCGTGATGCCAGTGTAGGTCTCGCGGTGGTTTATCGTGATCCCGAAGGAGGACTTCGTCCTGTCGTAGGGGATGTCGGACGGGGCCATCGCCCCGAGGAGCGGGTACTTGTACGAGTCGTCCCAGAAGACGTCCGAGAGGAACGGCAGACCCAGACGGGCGGCCAGCTCGCCGGGGACCGTGGTGCAGATGAGCCCACCGGCCTCGCGCCTCATGGTCCTGAGGGTCGCGGGGGTCACGGACTGGGATGCGACCGTCATGTCGCACTCCCTCTCGCGGTCGTCGAAGTCGTAGACCAGGATCGGGCGTCCTGCCCTGATGTCGGTTAGAGCTCTCTCGAAGTCCATCCTGTGGGTGTATCCCTAATGACGTCATAACCGAAAGCGACATACCAGATACCTGGTAGATGGTGTGGCGGATTGTAGCCCTGCCTTCGGGGATGTGATATGAGAAACGGAGGAACACCACCCTAGCGATAGGAGGGAAACGTGACGGATGCAGGGTGGCGTTTCCCCCGCCTCGGGCGCCGGATGCCGCCGTCGGCGGGGAAGGGGAGGGCCGGGTGTGTCGTCCCGGCGGTCCCCGTGGTTTCGCGCTGGTCCCGGGGACTCAGTGCTTGATGTCGAGACCGGCGTCCCTGAGGGTGGCGACGGCCTTGTCGTAGATGTCCAGGTACTCCTGGGTCGGCTTGACGGTCTTGACGTCGTAGCACTCCTGGAAGGTCTTGCCAGCCGGGGCGTCGGTGAAGTGGGCCTCGTAGGAGGGCACGATCTTGTTCAGGATCTCGTTGACGTCGGAGATCTTCATTCCGCAGGTGGCCACGGCGGCGTTGCCCATGATCCTGGCCTCCATTCCGGTGGTCTTGTCCTGGACGACTCCCTTGGCGGCGGCGGATCCGGAGAGGAGCTCCCTTCCAGAGGCGGTGTCGGTGATCGCCTGGGCGGCGGTCTCCAGCAGGCACATCTCGGTGCAGGGTCCGGCCATCGGGTAGTACTGGTTGGCCAGGAGCAGGTCGGTGTTGGCGTCGACGGCTGCGGCGGCCCACGCGGCGACCTGGAGGGTCTCTCTCGCGGTGGTGACTCCCCACCTGATGTGGATCGGTCCGTCAAGGTGGAAGTTTCCGCTGAAGCAGGCGAAGGATCCGAGGGTGGTGGCGACGTCGCAGATGGCGGTCTCCTCGACGCCTCCGGTGTATCCACCGAAGATGGGCATCTGCTCGATCATGATCATGTCGCCGACGGTGGTCCATCCGGCCAGCATGTTCAGTCCGGTCATGTCGATCTTCAGCTCGTTGAGCTGGGAGCACTCGTGCGCGTCGGTGATCCTGTGTCCCGCGTTGGGGAGATCGGCGCAGAGACGTCCGGCCTCGGACAGAGGCGTCTCGGGTCCCTAAACACCCATGCCGGGCCTGGCTGCCCTTACACGGGCCTCCTTGACGGCCCTGAGCTCGGCCATGGTCGCACGGATCTCGTAGGGGGTCTTGGTCTTAGCCGGGTGGCCCTCGATCGTGGTCATGACTCCGTTGACGAGGGTGTCGACGACTCCCTCCTGGGCGTAGGACTGCATGACCTGCACGAAGACGTCCTCGGAGATCGGGGATCCGGTGGGTCCTCCCTGGATGATCGGCTTGACGTTGCTGTTGCCGTGCCTGGGGTAGAATCTGGCGATGTCTTTTCCCTCTCCGTAGATCATCTTGGTCGGGGTCTTCTTGATCCCCTCCCAGACCTCCTCCTCGGTGACGTGCATGACGCGGCCAAGGTCCTGGTTGTAGTAACCGACGGTGACCAGCATCTCCAGTCCGGCCTGGAAGAGCCTGTTGACCATGTCCTTGTCCTCGGGGACGATCTCCTTCGGGTCGAACTTGATGTTGTACTTCTCTTTGAGCGCGGTGAGGTTCTCGGGGGTGATCTTGTAGTCCCAGTCCTCCACCTTGACTTTCTTTCCCTTCACGAACCTGTCGTAGACGTCGGGGATGGTGAGTGCCCTTGTTGCTGCCATTTCTTTTCCTCCTTTGTAGTTCCTATGGCGTTTGACTTCAGGCTCCGACAAGCTTGTCGACGAGTCCGATGATCTCGTTCGCGGTCTCGGAGTATCCGTCGGCTCCGATCTGGTCGCACCACTCCTGGCTGCAGGGGGCTCCTCCGAAGATGCACTTGTAGGGGGCCTCAACCTCGTTCTTGGCCTCGACGAGCTCCCTCTGGGACTCGAGGGTGGTGGTCATGAGAGCGGATCCTCCGATGACCTGCGCCTCGTTCTCGTCGGCGGCGTCGAGGAAGTCCTGGGCAGTCACATCGGGTCCGAGGTCGATGACCTTGTATCCGGCACCGCGGAGCATGGCGCAGCAGACGTTCTTTCCGATCTCGTGGATGTCTCCCTCGACGGTTCCCATGATGACGCATCCCTTGAGGGATCCGGCACCGGCGGTCATGAGGGGCTCGAGGATTTTGAGAGCCATCTCCATGGTCTTGGAGGCGGCGACGACCTGCGGGAGGAAGATCTCGGCCTTGTCGAACCTGTCGCCGATGACTTCCATTCCCTTTCCGAGTCCGTCTCCGATGATCTCGCTGACGGAGATGTTGGCGTCGATGGCCTTCTGGGTGGCCTCCTGGACGAGCTTGATATCCCAGGTCTCGACAGACTTCTTCAGATCTGCAAGGATCTCCTCTTTGCTCATTTCTTGTTCCTCCTTTTTTCTGACCGAGGTCAGTGGCTCTTGCGAGCTTGTAAAAAGAATCTGAGAGATCACTATTTAATGCTTGCTGTCGTCTGATTTGTACTATATTTAAAGTTTATGATTTTTGAAAAAGTGTGTAGAGTTTGCTATTTCAATGTTTCGACCATAAGAAGGCGATTGGATATCATCTGAATCCATTGAACAGATTGTTTTAAATAATAGTCTCAGAAAACATCCATTTCTCATCCATCCAACACATAAAGGCACATCCCTTGGAGAGGGAAGCGGGAATGAGAAGTGTCCCTCCCCCGACGAAAGGAAGGAGTTGAAGAAAACGGGAGAGGGTGTGGCGGGGTTGCCCCCGCCTGTGGTTTATCAGGCTTCCGCCGGAGCGGCGGCCGGGGCCTCCTCGGGGAGATCCTTGGGAGCCTCGGTCTTCACGAAGTCGAAGTCATCGTCGCAGATGACCATGGATCCGCGGGTCGCCCTCACGACGAGTCCGATGACGAATCCGGTGACCATCACGACGACGAAGACGATGATCGCGATCACGAAGGTGGACACGCTGCCGACGATGACGGATACGAAGATCGCACCCATCCATCCACCGACTCCGTGCAGGTTGTGGACGCCCATCATGTCCATGACCCCGATCTTCTTGGTGAACCAGGGCTGGAGGTAGACGAAGCACAGGGTGGAGACGGCACCGGCGATGAGTCCGATGAGGAGTCCTCCCCAGGGTCCGACGGAGAGCAGCGGGGCTCCGATGGCGACGGGTCCGCAGAGCATGGCGTAGGTGAACACCAGGCAGTTGATCTTGCCCAGCATGGAGCTCACGAAGTACGTGCTCAGCAGGGATCCGATCCCGGCCATGTAGCAGGTGATGGTCCCGGTGGTGACGCTCTCGAGCGGGAGCAGGGAGCACACGAAGGAGGGCCAGAGCATCCACAGGAGCATGGAGGCGAGCCAGACGAACGTGACGCTGTGGGTGGTCGTGTACATGGGCTCGTCGAACGCCGTCTTGTCGCGGATACCGAGGGCGACGCCGATACCGAAGTAGGCGGCGCACAGGTGGACGAGGACGGATCCTCCGGGGTCGGTGGCGAGGGTGCCGAAGATCTCGACGTTGCCGATGATGTACTCCACGAGGCAGTAGACGAAGCCGAAGGCCACGCCGATGAGCAGGTACTGCCACATCTTGCAGGTTCCGAGGAACACCCCGATCGCGATGACGAGGGTGATGGCGCAGATGACCGCCCTGATCAGCAGGGCCTGGTCCCATACGGTGTAATCGAAGACGAACTGCTGGAGGGCGAGGTACACCACGAAGCTGGCGGCTGCGGAGAGCAGAGTGGCGAGACAGACGCCCCACTCGAACTTCCTGATGAAGATCATCAGGAATGCGACAAGCATGAGCATGAACCACACGTCGAGGTTCTTGCTGAACTGATACTGCTCCTGCGGGTTGGAACCGTCGGAGATGCTCACGAAGGAGAATCCCCCGGTGAACTCGCCATAGAACAGCACAGCCACGATGATTATCGCGATGATGAGCACTGCCAGCATCGCGGACTGTTTCTTTTCCATTTTCGAATCCCCTATCTTCTGTTGCTTTCGACCCTGTCGGGTCCTGATTAGGGGAAACATCCGGCACGGCGGTCCTCCCGCCGATTTCCCTGGAGGCTCGCCGCG
>CASFYI010000010.1 GCA_949298875.1 uncultured Methanomassiliicoccales archaeon
AGATCGCCCCGAATGACGAGCACAGCTGGGACACGGCCTCTCCGAAGCCCACATTGTCGCCCATGTGCGTCACCCCCATCGGGATGCCCAGGAGGGCGATGACCGCGATGGCGATGATCGGCGCCCCGCGGACGTTGCGGATGTATAGGAGCATCGACACGACGAGGGCGACGACGAACAGCAGGACCTGGGGGCTGGCCAGGTCGCCCAGGGCTGGGGTGCCCCCCGACAGGTCCAGGAGGCCGGACTCCAGCAGCCCGACGTAGGCCAGGAACAGCCCTATGCCCCCGGATATCGCCAGCTGGAGGCTGCGGGGGATGGCCGCGATGATCAGGCGGCGTACGTTGCTCAGGGTGATGGCGATGTTCACCAGGCCGCATATGAATACGATCGACAGGCCCTCCTGCCAGGTGAAACCCATGTCGCCGCACACGGTCACGGTGAGGAACGAGGCCATCCCGAGACCGGGCGCCAGAGCGTACGGCACGTTGGCGTACAGCGCCATGACGAGGGTGCCGACCGCCGACGATATCGCCGACGCCAGGAACACGGCGCCCCACTGCATCCCGTCCGGCGATGCGAGTATCCCCGGCACGGTGACCAGGATGTACGCCATCGAGAGGAACGTGGTGATCCCTGCGACAGCCTCCCTCCCCGGCGTCGTCCCGTGATCCTGCAGCCTGAACGGGTCCATCGAGGACATGCACGGCATGCGGCGATATAACGGGGCGGTCGGCGGAAGGGTTTAAGGACACGGGGCGGATGGAGCGTGCATGACTCAGGTCATCCTTCACACTACCATGGGAGACATCACCCTGAAGATGAACGAGGACATGCCCATCACCACCGGCAACTTCGTCAAGCTGGCGAAGGAGGGCTTCTACGACGGCACCATCTTCCACAGGGTCATCGACGGATTCATGATCCAGGGCGGGGACCCCACCGGCACCGGAATGGGCGGACCCGGCTACACCATCGAGGACGAGTTCGGCAAGGGCCACTCCAACGTCAGGGGGACCATCTCCATGGCCAACACCGGCAGGCCCCACTCCGGAGGCAGCCAGTTCTTCATCAACACCGTGGACAACAAGTACCTCGACAGGGAGGACCCCCGCACCCCGTCCGCACACCCCGTGTTCGGCGAGGTCGTCTCCGGAATGGACGTCGTCGACAAGATCGGCAGGGTCGAGACCGACCGCAGGGACAGACCCCTCGAGGACGTCAAGATCCTGAAGGCCGAGGTCGTCGAGTGATCATCGGGCCGGGCGGCACCCGGCCCGTAAAACAACTTCAACACGTTTTTCGGAGCGCCGATCGGTGCTTCAGCTTCGATCCGCAGTTGACGCAGACCTTCGTCTTCCTGTTGATGTAGCCGCATCTGGGGCAGTGGGGCATCCCCTCGACGTCAACCAACCCCGTCCCGTCGGCCCATCCTTCCCTGGAGACGGTGGCGGAGATCTTCGCGGGATCGGTGGGGACGGAGCCTCCGTTGTCCTCGATCATGTTCCTGTTGAAGTGGAGGATGGCCTCGTCCCTCTCGGCGGCGATGGCTGCGCTGTCGCCGGAGAGAGCCCTCAGCTTCTCGACCTTCCTCTCGCTCTTGACGCGGACCATCTCGACAGGCTGGGTCCTCAGGGTCCTCTCGACCTCCGCGATCTTCCTGTCGATGACCTGCTGGACCTCCTCGTCCGAGCGGTCGGCGAACGGGCTCATGCGGATCATCCAGAACAGGTTGTACTGCCTCTCGGACTGCTCCGGCAGCTTGTTCTCGACCGGCTTCTCATCCTTCTTACCGAACGGCCATACCATGGTCCCCGAATCGGGTCCAGGATAGATAACGACTGCTCAGTCCCCGAGGTACCTCTCCATCGTGAGATGGGTGCCGGACCTGAGGTATATGATCGGGACCTTCTCGCGCCTGAGGCGCCTGCGGAGCTCCCGGTCGTTGGTGAGCACGAAGGCGTTCTCCCGCTTCGCCAGCTCGATGACGGCGCTGTCGCCGGTGGCGACGGTGGGGATGATCTCGTATTTGCGGGCGAGCGCGAGCGCCGCACCGGAGAACTTGTGGTCCAGACGCTTCAGCTCCCCTATGAGGGGGCCCGGGACCAGGATCCTGGTGTCGCCCAGCAGCTCCTGCAGGGCGAGGTCCAGGTTTATCCTGATCTCGAAGGGCATCAGTAAGGCGTTTGTGTCGAGCACGACCGTCTGCATGACGCTCACTCGACGATACCGTAGCCGATGAGTCTCCACTTGTTGGAGATGCGCCTGGAGATGGCGACCCTCTGCCCGGGCAGGATGCACACGGGGATCTTGAGGGCGACCTCGGCGGAGCCGCTCCTGGCGCTCTTGACGACGCCCACGGTCGTCGCGGTTCCGACGCTCAGCATCAGGGGCTCGTTGCTCTTGATGTCGTCCACCGAGAGCTCGGCGGACGAGCCGACGACGCGGTCCAGCAGCACGGTCTTCATCTCGAAGTCATGGACCACGGGGGGCAGCTCTCCGGGGCGTCCGATGACCCTCCCGGTGAGTCCGTCCGACTTGGTCATGGCCGCGTCGAGACCGGTCCCGATGGCGATGAGTCCTCCGGGGACGACCTTCTTGACGCTCTTGCCTCCGGCCTCGAGGGATGTGACGGTGGCCCTGATGTTCTCGTAGACCACCTTGCCCGCGACCTCAGTCTTGCGTCCGGGTGCGATCTCGATCTCGTCGCCGACCTTCAGGGTGCCCTGCATGAGGGACCCTCCGAGGACTCCGCCCCTCAGCTCCTCGGGCTTGGCGCCGGGGGAGTTGATGTCGAAGGAACGGGCCACGTGCATCAGCGGGGTAGCCTCGGGGTTCCTCTCGATCTTGGAGACGATGTGCTCCTCGATGGCCTCGATGAGCATGTCGATGTTCACGCCGCGGTTGGCCGAGATCGGTATGATCGGCGCGTTCTCCGCAATTGTGCCCTTGACGAACTCCTTGATCTGCTTGTAGTTCTCGATGGCCTGCTCACGGGTCACGATGTCGATCTTGTTCTGGACGATGATGATCTTGTCTATGCCGATGATCGACAGGGCCATCAGATGCTCCTTGGTCTGGGGCTGGGGGCACTTCTCGTTGGCGGCCACCAGCAGCAGGGCTCCGTCCATGAGGGCGGCTCCGGAGAGCATCGTCGCCATGAGCGTCTCGTGCCCAGGGGCGTCCACGAAGGACACGGCCCTCAGGAACTCGGCGTCGGCACCGCAGTTCTTGCACTTCTTGGTGGTGCCGTATGCGGCGGCGCCCTGGCACTCGGGGCACTTGTAGAACGCCACGTCGGCGTATCCGAGACGGATGGAGATACCCCTCTTCAGCTCCTCCGAGTGGCGGTCGGTCCACTCGCCCGAGAGGGCCTTGGTGAGGGTGGTCTTTCCGTGGTCGACGTGACCGATCATCCCGATGTTGATCTCGGGCTGCTTCGGTACCTTCATCTGAATTACTCCGCGGGAGCCTCTCCCTCGGGGGCGGGGTTGAGGATCTCCTCGATGGTCTTGGGTCCGTACTCGACGACCTTCATGTTGATCTGGACGATCGCATCGGAGATCTGGGCACCGCGGATGGCGACCCTCTTCCTCTCTCCGTGGTAGACCTCGTGGAATCCGAGTCCGTCGGAGAGGAGGAGCTTGACCCTCTTGTTGCCGGGGAGGTCCTTCCTCATGGGGGTTCCGTTGGAGTCGGAGCCTCCGGTGATCTGGAGCTTGTAGTCGGGAAGGCCCACGAAAACACCATCAACGACCTCTCCGACGCTAACGCCAATCAGAGAGTTCGCGTGGTGACCGGTCACGGGGACGGCGTAGGACTTTCCAGTCTTGACATCGTTCACAACGACTTTGAAGTCTGCCATTTGAACACCTGTGACGTCGGGCTAAAGGGGAGACCTTTATAAAGCTTCCTTAAAGGGTCGGAGATCGACGGGATCGGTGCGCACGAAGGGGACCTTCCCCGGAGAAGGATATGCCGATGAGCTGCACCGTGACCGGGGTCGGGATGGTCCGTCTCAGAAGGTCTGGGCGATCGGTTCAGGAACATCAGCATCCTGGCGACCGCGATCTTGACGCGGTCCCCGAAGGACCTGCGGCTGTACTCCTCCGGAAGGCACTCGGCCGCACCCTCGAGCTCGGTCAGGAACGCCACCTCGGCGTCCCTGGCGACATCCTCGGAGCTGACCACCACGTTCACCGCGTAATCGGCCCACAGGGACCTGGAGTTGAAGACGCCGGACCCCATGGCCAGAACCTTGCCGTCCGCGACTGCCAGGCATCTCACCGACGCCGTGTCGGAGAAGTACACCCTCGCGCCGGCCTGCATGAGCGGATTGGAGGCGGCGAGGGAGTTCCAGGGCTGGTACCAGTGCCTGCAGACCGACGGGATGAGTATCCTGACGTCGGTGCCCGCTATGACCGCCTGCTTGATGGCGTTGTACATCTCGTCGTTGGGGATCAGGAACGGGAACGTGAGGTACAGCCTGTCCCTCGCCTCAGATATAATTTCGGAGTACCCGTGGAGCATGGCCATCCCCGACGAATCGGGACCGGACGGGACCACCTGCACACCGCATCCGCCGTCGGAGGATGCTGTGTCGTCAGGGACGTCCGTGTCCTCGCCGGACGCGAACGCCCAGTCGGCGAGGAACCTGCGATCGAGGCGGGAGGCCGCCCTGCCCTCCACCCTGACCGAGGACCCCAGGCATGTGAACGCCACCGAGCCGTCGACCACGAGAATATCCCTGAGGCAGCGGCTTTCGGCCCTGAGTGAGAACGTCGAGAGGAACCAGCCGTGGAAGGTCGCGTGCCTGACCCCGGCGCGTCTGAGCTCGCGGAGGCCGGGGGTCCTCCCGAACCCGCGGGTCCCGGTGACGATGCGGACGTCGACACCCTCCCCCGCCTTGGAGCACAGCAGGTCTCTCAGGGACGGCTCGTCCGGGAGCCTGTTGGTCTCGATGTGTATGCTGCGGCGGGCGGAGACTATGGCGTCCTTGCAGTCGTCCCACGCGTCGGAGGCGTTCCAGCGGAGGCGAACGCTGTTGCCCGATGTGTACACATCGGAACCGGCGCTTGACAACACATTGGACAGCCTGCGGCCGTCCTCCGGCGGCTGGTCCGATTCGCCGGACAGGAATCCCCTGTCGGAGGCCTCCTTCTTCGAACCCCACCGTCTGACGAACAGCGTGCAGCCGAACAGTAGGTAGAGGAGGAAGCCGAGGAACGGCAGTATGAAAACCACCGCCACCCAGAATATCAGCGTCCTCGGGTCGTGCCTCTCCCTGAATATGAGGATGTACAGCGCCACCAGGTCCGTCGCCAGCAGGGGCAGCCAGACCGTCAGCACCGCGAATATGTAGGTGTAGAACGGGACCGTGAGATATGTCACGGGAGGCCCCCGTCACATGCCCCAGTAGGGCTCCTCCTTCCTTTTGATGGCGAC
>CASFYI010000011.1 GCA_949298875.1 uncultured Methanomassiliicoccales archaeon
GAGTTCTGGAACATCGGGATGTCGGTGTACGAGTTGCCGATGGACACGGTGCGCTCGGGGGTCGTGTAGTACTTCTCGATGTACCCCCTAACGTTGATCCCCTTGTCGCGGAGGTTCAGGTTCCTGATGCCCTCGCCGGTGAGCCTGCCCTCGGAATCGGTCTCGAGGCTGTCCGCGATATACTCGTCGAAGCCGAACTCGTCCGTGAGCATCTTCGCGGCGATGTCGATCCCGCCGCTGACGATGACGCAGGCTATGCCGTTGTCCTTGAGGCAGGCGACGGTCTCCTGTATGCCGCCGATCAGGGGCATCGTCTGGAAGATGTGGGCGATGTCGCCGATCGTGATCCCCGGTTTGTTCTCCATCCAGAGGTGGATGTCCCTGCGCATGAACTCGTTCTCGTCTATCTCCCCGTTGATGAACGCCTGGTAGGACGGCTCGTTGTCCACACCCATGTAGTCGTGGATCCATCTCCAGGAGCTGCGTACGGTGGTGAGGGTTCCGTCCATGTCGAAGCAGACGAGGTCGTACTTGCGCATGCTCCGCCCTATCTCCCATTCTTTCTTTAATATGTCTGAGCATCCCTGGATTATGATCACGATCGTGGGCACCGGGCACGTGTTCAACCTGGCGGAGCCCGTCGCCTTCATCGTCAAGAACACCTGGCCGGACGCGGTCCTCCTGGAGCTGGACGTGGGCAGGCTCAACGCCATGACCCGCGAGGCCGAGGGGAAGGAACCCTCGGGCGATGGTCCCGAGCCGTCCCCGATCTACATGCAGACCGCGAGGTACCAGCAGCGCATGTCCGAGGAGCACGGCGCACAGCTCGGCGGGGAGTTCCTCGCCGCGGTGAACGCCGGCAGGCTCGCGGGCGCCGAGATCATCCCGATTGATACGGACGCCATGCGCGTGATGGACGAGATGTGGAGGGAGATGTCCACCAAGGAGCGCATACGCTACCGCCTCTCCGGCATCTCGGACAACATCGGCGGCAAGCGCAAGGTCGCCAGCGTGCAGAGGAGCTTCGCCGATAACGAGGAAGCATACATCGAGGGCATGCGCAGGAAGTATCCCACGCTGGTGAGGAAGCTCATCGACGAGCGCAACCAGCACATGGCCGAGCAGATCCTGGAGGCCGCCAAGACGCACTCCAACATGGTCGTGATCGTCGGAGACGCGCACGTGGAGGGCATCTGCAGGCTTCTGGGCGACGCCCAGGTCCGCAAGGTCCGTCTGGCGGACCTCATGGACCGCGAGAGGATGGACAGGGTCCGCGACATGATCTGGAAGGGGGGACAGGACTGAGGGTCTAGCTTCTGGCATACACAAGGGACGCAGACAGGATATGCGCATCGGCGGGCAACTCGTGCTATTCGGAGCATCCGTCGTACGAGATCATGGAGGGCATTGACCCGGAGAGGACGCTGTCCCGCATAGTCGGCATGGGCCACCTGTCCGTGGTGGAGCACGCCACGTTCACCTTCTCGGTCAGCGGTGTCTCCCGCGCGCTCACCCACCAGCTGGTGAGGCACAGGATAGCCTCGTTCTCCCAGCAGAGCCAGAGGTACGTGTCCCTGAAGGAGCCGTCCTTCGTGACGCCCCACACGGTGGAGGCGGACCCCGAGGCGCTGAGGGTCTTCGACGAGACCATGGATGCGATCTGGGACGCCTACTCCAAGCTGGAGGCCATGGGGATCCCGGCGGAGGATGCGAGGTATCTCCTTCCGAACGGATGCACCACGAACATCACGATCACGATGAACGCCCGCGAGCTGCTCCACTTCTTCTCGCTGAGGTGCTGCAACAGGGCCCAGTGGGAGATCCGCGAGATGGCCGACCAGATGCTGGCGCTCTGCAAGGAGGTCTCCCCCGTGATATTCGCGAACGCCGGTCCGGCGTGCGTCAGGGGGCCCTGCCCCGAGGGCAAGAAGTCCTGCGGCCACCCGAGGCGCCCTTGAGCGTCATACATCTCGCGGGCGGATGCTTCTGGGGCCTGGAGAGGGCGCTGGAGGACATTCCCGGGATCGTCTCCACCGAATGCGGCTACGCCAACGGCGACCCGCACTACATCCCGGACTACATGCTCGTGTGCTCCGGGAGGTTCGGGTACCGGGAGGCAGTGCGTGTAGAGTACGATCCCGCGGTCCTGAGCCTGGAGGACCTCCTGGCGGTGTTCCTGTTCCTGATAGACCCCACGCAGGAGAGGCGCCAGGGGAACGATGTCGGCATACAGTACCAGACTGGGGTCTACTGGTCCGATCCCCAGTCCGAGGCGAAGGTGAGGCAGGTCCTCTCGAGGGAGGCCCCGAGGTATCCGGAGTTCCATGTCGAGTGCGGACCGCTCACAGGTTGGACGAGGGCAGAGGATTATCACCAGAGGTATCTGGACAGGAACCCGGGAGGTTACTGCCATATCGAGCCGTGGAAGATGGAGATGGCGAGGGAGCTGCTCTCGCGTCGATGTTCCTGCAACCATTCGAACGCCTCGTCGTAGAAGCGTTCGTACTCCGGCTCGTTACCGACGATCCAGTCCTTGATGTCTTCGTGGCTCTTGTTGGGGCTGTATCCGAACGCGGCGATCAGTGTGTTGTACGCCATCAGGAAGTCCAATCCCTTGGACAGCAGAGTCGACAGCGCATCGATGTCTTCCGTCGGAATGTCGCAGAGGTCCGCATCCACCGTCCCAGCGCTCTTGAACAGGTCGTTGAGTTCGTAGGAGAAGGGTCCGTAGACGTTCTTGTCGTACTAGAATCTCGGATGGTGCCCCATCCTGTTGAGGATCTGGCATCCGTGGTTCATGATCTGCCTATCCTCCCACACTTCGGGATCCAGCTCGCGCCCTGTGGCTTTGGACACCGTCGCCATGAGCCTGTTCGCATCCTCCGGCATCATCTCCGCCTCCAATGCACTTCTGCCTGTCTGTTGATGTAACATCATGCTGAATATCTTGACAATACGATATTATGCAATCATTTATCGGACACCGATAAGATAAACATATTGGTGAATGACCATCGTATGCATCGCATCCCCGCGTCTTCGACGCGGCTCCATTGCGCGCCCTTATAGGGGTAGTCGGAGATACCCCCATCGTGACCACGGCGGAGGAGACTGCGGAGCTGATCCGCAGCATGAGGATTCGCGGGGCCGGGAGGATCGCCAGGGCGGGAGCGTCCGCGCTGGGCGACTTCGCCGACACGTACACCGGAGGGACCCTGGAGGGGTTCCTCGCCGATCTGAAGGGGGCGAGCGACACGATCCTCGCATCGAGGCCCACCGCGGTCTCGCTGTGGAACGGGCTGCACGCCACGGTGAAGGGCGCGTCCGAGGCATCCTCCCTCGAGGAGGCCAGGGCGCTGGTCTCGGCCAACGCGAAGGCCTTCTGCGAGAGGTCCGAGAGGGCGGTGGAGGAGATCGCCCGCATCGGCGCCCGCAGGATCCAGGACGGCGACGTCATCATGACGCACTGCAACAGCAGCGCCGCCCTCGGTGTCATCAAGGAGGCCCACAGGCAGGGGAAGGACATCAGGGTGTACGCCACCGAGTCCCGCCCCTGGAGGCAGGGCATCCTCACGGTCAACGATCTGGCCGACGCCGGCGTGGACGTCACGCTGATCATCGACAGCGCCGTGCGCTCGGTGATGCGCAAGGTCGACAAGGTGTTCGTGGGCGCCGACACCGTCACGTCGCAGGGCGCCCTCATCAACAAGGTCGGGACGTCCCAGCTGGCGCTGGCCGCCCACGAGGCCCGGGTGCACCTCTACGCCTGCGCCGAGACCTACAAGTTCTCGCCGATGACCATGTTCGGCGATGCGGTTACCATAGAGGAGCGCGACATCTCCGAGGTCGTCAGGCCCGGGGAGGTCCGCGACTCGGTAAAGATATTCAATCCAGTGTTCGACAGCACCCCCGCCGCGTACATAGACGCGATCGTCACGGAGCTGGGCATGATGAGCCCCGGCTCGGTGTACGACGTGATGGTGAGGCAGCTGGGCGACGGGATATTCTCAAGGGAGCGATTTCGATGGAGAGCTATTCTTACCTTCACCTCGGGGAGCCCGAGGATCCGGACAGGAACGTCGTTTGCAGATACAGGGTCACCACCGACCTTCCGATGGAGAAGGCGGCGGAGGCCATCGCGGCGGAGCAGTCCACCGGCACGTGGACCGGGATCTCCACCCTGGACCACGGCATCTTCGACACCCTCGGCGCGAGGATAACCTCGATCGACGGGGACATCGTCACCTGCGAGTTCCCAGCCGAGGACTTCAGCATCGAGAACGGGGCCGTCCCCCAGATCCTCAGCGTCATCGCCGGGAACCTGTTCGGCCTCGGCGCGCTCAAAGCCGTGAGACTGGAGGATGTGACCTTCCCGAAGAGCATCCTGGAGCAGTTCAAGGGCCCCAAGTTCGGGGCCGAGGGGATCAGGCAGGCCCTGCACAGGCCCGAGAAGCCCCTGGTCGGGACCATCGTGAAGCCGAAGATCGGCCTCTCCCCGGAGAAGACCGCCGAGTACGTCTACGAGGCCGGCTCCGGAGGGCTCACCAACTCCAAGGACGACGAGACCCTGGTGGACCAGGCGTTCTGCCCCATCGAGGACAGGACGGTCAAGGTGGCTGAGGCCCTCGACCGTCTGGAGGAGGAGGGCCACTACATGATGCACGCCGTCAACGTCAGCACCAGGAGCGACCGCATCCTGGAGCTCGCCGAGAAGGTGCAGGGATGGGGCGCCAGGGAGATCATGATCGACGTGATCACCTGCGGATACGGATGCCTCCAGGCCCTGGCCGAGGACCCGTCCATCAAGGTGCCCATCCACGTCCACAGGACGATGCACGGGGCGTTCACCAAGGACCCGCTCCACGGCGTGAACATGCTCGCCCTGACCAAGCTGGTCCGCATGGTGGGCGGCGACGCGCTCCACATAGGGACCCTGGGCGTCGGCAAGATGTCCGCGGGGGCCCACGACGACAGCAACCTCCGCGCGTGTCTCGGGGACGACGTGCCCTACAAGGCGGTCATGCCCGTGTGCTCCGGCGGTGTCCATCCCGGACTGGTCGGTGAGATCATCAGGCGCTCCGGCATGAACGTGCAGATCCAGGCGGGAGGTGGCGTGGCCGGCCATCCAGGCGGAGTACGTGCAGGTGCCATGGGGATGAGCCAGGCCGTGGATGCGGCGTTCGCTGGCATCCCCGCGGCGGAGTACGCGGAGACGCACCCCGAGCTCAGGGCAGCTCTCGACAAGTGGGGATCCGCATGAAGCTCATCGCGCGCTACTACGACCTCGACGCCGCCGAGCCCCTCGTGCTGATCCACGAGGACGACGCGGCCGCCATCGGCGTGAAGGAGAACGACCGCGTCTCCATCTCCGGACCGAGGAGCGCCGTCGCCCTGGTCACGTGCTCGGACACCCTCGTCGAGAGGGGTGCCGTCATGATGCCCGGCCCGGTGATGGAGCGCTGCGCCGTCCGCGAGGGGGACGAGGTGGAGGTCATCTACTCCAGCAAGCCGGACTCCGTCCGCTCCATCCGCAGGAAGATGGACGGCGAGAAGCTGTCCCGCGAGGAGATCGAGTCCATCGTCAACGACATCCTGGACAACAAGCTCTCCAAGATCGAGGTGTCCGCCTGGCTGACCTCGCTGTACATCAACGGCATGGACATTGACGAGATCGCCGACTTCACCAAATCGATGGCCCACACCGGCGACATCATCGCCTTCGACAGGCAGCCGGTATTCGACTTCCACAGCTTCGGCGGGGTCCCGGGCAACAAGATCACGCCCATCGTCGTCTCTATAGTGGCGGCCGCCGGCGTCATGATCCCGAAGACCTCGTCCAGGGCCATCAGCAGCGCCTGCGGGACATCCGACTTCGTGGAGACGTTCTGCGACGTGGAACTGGACGGCCCCAGCCTCAAGAGGATCTCCGAGGAGGTCGGAGGCGTGTTCGCATGGGGAGGCGGGATGAACATCGCCCCCGTGGACGACATCGTCATCAAGATCGAGCACCCGCTCGGCATCAACCCCAGGGCGCAGATGCTCGCATCCATCATGAGCAAGAAGCTCGCCATCGGCGCTAACTACCTGCTGGTGGACATCCCCACCGGGACCGGCACGAAGGTGCCGACGATTGAGGACGCCCGCGTCTACGCCAGGGACATGATGGACCTGGGTGAGAAGCTGGGCATCCACACGGAGTGCGCCATCACCTACGCCGACCAGCCCGTAGGGAACGCCGTCGGACCCAACCTCGAGGCGAGGGAGTGCATCGCGATCCTGGAGGGTGCGAAGCACCCGGCCAGC
>CASFYI010000012.1 GCA_949298875.1 uncultured Methanomassiliicoccales archaeon
CGTGGAGCATGGCCATCCCCGACGAATCGGGACCGGACGGGACCACCTGCACGCCGCATCCGCCGTCGGAGGATGCTGTGTCGTCGGGGACCTCCTTGTCCTCGCCGGACGCGAACGCCCAGTCGGCGAGGAACCTGCGATCGAGGCGGGAGGCCGCCCTGCCCTCCACCCTGACCGAGGACCCCAGGCATGTGAACGCCACCGAGCCGTCGACCACGAGGATCTCCCTGAGGCAGCGGCTCTCGGCCCTGAGCGAGAACGTCGAGAGGAACCAGCCGTGGAAGGTCGTGTGCCTGACCCCTGCGCGCCTGAGCTCGCGGAGGCCGGGGGTCCTCCCGAACCCGCGGGTCCCGGTGACGATGCGGACGTCGACCCCCTCCCCCGCCTTGGAGATCAGCGCATCCCTCAGGGACGGGTCGTCCGGGAGCCTGTTGGTCTCGATGTGTATGCTGCGGCTGGCGGAGAGCATGGCGTCCATGCAGCTCCCCCAGGCATCCGGAGCGTCCCAGGAGAGTCTGACACCGTTGCCGGAGGTGTGCACATCGGCTCCGGCGCTGGACAGGACGTTGGACAGCCTGCGGCCGTCCTCCAGCGGCTCGTCCGGGGCGCCCGACAGGAACCCCCTGTCGGAGGCCTCCTTCCGCGAGCCCCACCGTCTGACGAACAGCGTGCAGCCGAACAATAGGTAGAGGAGGAAGCCGAGGAACGGCAGTATGAAAACCACCGCCACCCAGAATATCAGCGTCCTCGGGTCGTGCCTCTCCCTGAATATGAGGATGTACAGCGCCACCAGGTCCGTCGCCAGCAGAGGCAGCCAGACCGGCAGCACCGCGAATATGTAGGTGAAGAACGGGACCGTGAGATATGTCACGGGAGGCCCCCGTCACATGCCCCAGAAGGGCTCCTCCTTCCTTTTGATGGCGACGGTCTCCTCCATCGCGATCTTCTCGTCGGCCGTGAGGTCCAGGGTCTGGAGCTGCTTGTAACCGGACTCGATGAGGTCGACGTACACGATCGACTCCTCGTCGATCTGCCTGCCGACGGTGACGCCGTCGATGGCCACGGCCACCTCGTCGCCCTGCTTGGCCTCCTTCTGGACGTCCTCGCCGATGCGGATGCTCTTGATCCTGCCGAGATCCCTGCCGTCGGGTCCGATGAGGGTCTCCCCGGGCCTGATCCTCCCTGCCAGGACGCGGACGCCGACGATGGCGGGCTTGCTGGCGCGGAATATGCAGTTGGGGAGCACCATGAACTTGGCGGGGAACGAGAACACCGAGCGCTTGTCGGTGTCGGTCTGCCTCTTGCACTCGTCGACCCACTCCACGTAGTCGTCGATGAGCTGGTAGACGATCTGGTTGGTCAGGACCTTGAGTCCCTCGTGGTTCATCAGCTCGGCCTCGGCGTCCTTGGAGAGCTCGACGTTGAATCCCAGGATGACGCAGTTCTTCTTGTCCGCGTAGGCGGTCTCGACGATGTCCCTGCGGGTGATCTCGCCGATGCCGTACTTCCTGATGGGGATGTCGTGGGCCTTGGCCTCGTACGCCAGCGCCTCCAGGGAGCCGATGGCGTCGGCCTTGATCGTGATGCCGTTCTCCTGGGTCTCGATCTTGATGCTCGTCTCCTCGGCGAGCGCCTTGATGGCGGGATCGTTCGGACCCTTGACGACGATGATGGGCGCTCCGGCGATGACGCCCTCGCAGTTCTGCGTGGAGATCTTGACCCCGGCGGCGGCGTGGAGCTCCTTCACGGAGTCGAAACGGTCCCTCGGGTCGCGGATCTCGTCCAGGGGCTTGGGCTTGAGGATGGCCTTGATCTTCGTGACCACCGGCGCCCCGCGGGTGCCCATGGCGACGGTGTCGCCCTTCTTCAGCGTCCCGGAGTAGAGGATCATGTCCAGCGTCTTGCCGAGTCCGCGCTCCTCCTTGATCTCCAGGATCGTGCCCCTTCCGGGACCCTCGCCCTTCTCGAGCTGCGTCTCGAGGAAGCGCTGTGCCAGACCGATGAGCACCAGGAGCAGGTCCTGGATACCCTCGCCCTCCTTGGCGCTGATGGGCACGAGAGCGACGGCCTTGGTGAAGTCGTCGATCCTGTCGTACCTGTCGGAGGATATGCCCTCCTGGGCCAGCTGGGCGATGACATTGTACATCTTCTCCTCGAAGACCGCCCTCGTGTGGTCCTGCTGGACCCTCTCGGAGAGCACGAACGGCCTCCCCTCCTCGGCGATCCAGCCCTCGATGGTGTCGACCTTGTTGAGGGCGATGACGAAGGGGGTCTTGTACTGCCTGAGGATGCGGATGGACTCGATGGTCTGGGGCATCAGGCCCTCGCGGATGTCGATGACGAGGACGGCCAGGTCCGCCAGGGACCCTCCCCTGGCACGGAGGGTGACGAAGGACTGGTGTCCGGGCGTGTCGATGAAGAGCAGGCCGGGGACGTCGAACTTCTTGTTCCCGATGAGCGAGCCGCACATCTTGTAGATGTGGTCGATCGGCACCTCGGTGGCGCCGATGTGCTGCGTGATCGCTCCGGCCTCCCTCGCCTGGACGGAGGTGCCCCTTATGCGGTCGAGCAGCTTGGTCTTACCGTGGTCTACATGACCCAGAACACTGACGACGGGCTGTCTTATCGCCATGATGGACACCTCTGCTGATGAATATGAAACCGTGATGTTAAGGGGTTTTCGGAAGGGGTTTGGAATCACTCGTAGATCCACTTGTCGGAGGTCCTGTCGTAGGTGACGAACTCCTCCGGCTTGAAGAAGATGGAGATCTCCCTCTTGGCGGACTCGACGGAGTCCGAGCCGTGGATGATGTTCATCCCGGTGACCATGGCGTAGTCGCCGCGGATGGTTCCGGGGGCGGACTCGGCCGGGTTGGTCTTGCCCATCATGCCCCTGCACACGGAGACGGCGTTCTCTCCCTCGAGGACCATCGCGAGGACGGGTCCGGAGGTGATGTAGGAGATGAGGGACGGGAAGAAGGGCTTGCCCTTGTGCTCGCCGTAGTGGTTCTCGGCGGTCTCCCTGGAGATGGTCATCATCTTCATGCCGACGATCTTCAGTCCCTTCTTCTCGAAGCGGGAGACGATCTCGCCGCAGAGTCCGCGCTGGACTCCGTCGGGCTTGACCATGAGGTAGGTCTGCTCCATCGCCATGGGAATCACTCCGTCTTCTCGGCGGCGGCCTCGGACTTCTCCATGGCCTTGAGCTTGGTCGCCTTCTCCTGGTGGGCCTTCTCGGTCCAGAGGGTGGTACGGGCGACCCTCTTGAGCTCGATCATGTTCTTGTAGCACTTGTTGGTGTCGAAGAACAGGATGGTCCCGTCCTTCTTGACGAACATCTTCCCGGTGCCGGGCTCGATGGGGGCGCCGCAGAAGGAGCACTTCCTAGTAGTGTCTACCATGCGAATCACCTCATTCCGAGCTTGCGGGCCTCTCTGGACGTCTCCCTCAGCATGAGGATGTCGCCCATCCTGACGGGTCCCATGATGTTCCTGGTGATGATCCTGCCCTTGTCGCGTCCGTCGAGAACGCGGACCTTGACCTGGGTAGCCTCCCCGGTCATTCCGGTCCTGCCGATGACCTCGACGACCTCGGCGGGTATGCTGTCGGTGTCTACCATTCAGTTCACCTTCAGGCTTTCAGGTTCTTGACAGCCGCAGCGATCTCGTCGCACAGGGCCTTGCCCTTTCCGACATCGACGATGGCGATGGAGGCGGTGGGCTTGTCGAGGCCGATGGCGCTGCCGAGCTCGGTCTTGCTGGGGACGTAGACGTAGGGGACGTTCCTCTCGTCGCACAGGGCGGGCATGTGGGCCAGGATCTCCGGGGGCTCGACGTCGGCGGCCATGATGACGATGGCGGCGTTGCCGCGCTCGACGACCTTGGTGACCTCGTTGGTTCCCTTCTTGATCTTGCCGCCGTCCCTGGCCATCTCGGCGAGGGAGTAGGCTTTGTCGGAAATCTCCTTGGGTGTCTCGAACTTCACGTATACGGACATTGCAATTACCTCTTTCCGGCGCTCAAAGGCGCCTTCATCATTCATCGGCTCTGAAGAGCGGTCCGTCCTATCTGGTACCCTTATTTAAGGGTTGGCGACCGGTCCGGGACGGTCCGCGGAGACTGTCTCCCGGCCCGCCGAGACCATGGACCTCAGGGCCAGGACCGTCGCGGCGACGACCGCCGCGTTCTTCGCCAGGATGACGAGCATGCCGAGGTCGTCGATGTTGGCGCCTCCGCCCAGGAACCCGACGTTGTAGGCGAAGTCGGCCTGGGTGAGCACGGCGGCCAGTGCCAGGACCCAGAGGATGCGGCGCTCCGACCCCTCGGGCGACGTCAGCAGGACCATCATGAGCGGGGCTATCGCCCAGATGAGGTACTGCGCCGAGAAGACCTTGTTCATCACCAGGAAGACGAGCAGCGTGGACAGCATGGCCAGGGACGCCAGGCGCATGGTGAGGTCGCCGGCGGCGCGGGACCGGAGGGCCATGTAGGCGACCCAGACGGCCACCACGCAGGCGACGGCGACGGGCAGCATCCAGTCCGCCAGGGCGTCCGGCAGCGGACCCCGCAGGTTGTCGGACCAGAAGCTCTCTGGCGACGACCCCTGAATCCAGACGTCCGTGAGGCCGAACATGGAGAACGGATAGATCACGGACGCGGCGACCGACTCTATCTGAAGCGGGCGGAACCCGTTGTAGCTGATGAAGTTCGTGATGATCTCCGGATCGATGAGGACGCATACCGCCACCGCCGCCAATCCCGTCAGGACGAACGCGGCGAACCCGTGGAATGCGTCCCGCACCCTGCGGTCGTAGAGGAGCGCGAGGAGCATCACGGGGAAGAAGACGGCGGGGTACACCTTGGTGAGCACGCCGAGTGCCAGAACGACGAAGGCGGGCACGGTGCGGCGCTCCGCCAGGAGGACCATGGCGGC
Organism: uncultured Methanomassiliicoccales archaeon; assembly: GCA_949298875.1. GTDB lineage: Archaea > Thermoplasmatota > Thermoplasmata > Methanomassiliicoccales > Methanomethylophilaceae > Methanoprimaticola. The sequence goes on from CASFYI010000012.1 coordinate 4,933, forward strand.
CAGCGCGAGGACCATGGCGATTATGTCGAACCTGTCCAGGACGAACTCCAGCATCAGGAGGACCATGAGCCCGTAGGCGACCATCGGGCCCGACCCGTCCCTGCCGAGGGACCTCGCGAGCCTGGACACCAGGCACAGGCCCGCGACCATGAACACGTAGATCATCGCGACGTAGGCGACCTCGTACGACCAGGGGTCGGAGCCGAACAGCCTGGGTATCGCGATGAAGACCAGAGCCAGCGGGGGATACTCGGTGGCCGGCACGATGCCGTCGAACAGGGGCTCAGCGTTCTTCCAGAAGCGGTCCCGCATCACCTCGGTCTCTATCCCGAACGCGTGGATCGCCGCGAGGTAACCGATGCTTGCCACGAGGAACAGGACGGCCATGACCGTCCTTGTGCGCGCCGCGCCGTCGCCCCAGAGCACTTCGCGGAGATCGCTCGCCGTCTTCCCTGACAACGAAAGCACCCCTCCCGAAGCGTATGGAAGAGCAGATGTCGGCGGGGGCCCTCCTGCCGAGGTACCAGTAGGCGCAGGCGGTGACGATGAGGACGCCTATCAGATCGGCGGTGAGGTCGCCCATGGTGTCGCTGGCGCCGTAGACCATGTAGGATCCGCCTCCGGCGAAGTCGGCGAAACCCTCCATCATCTCCCAGATCCCGCCGAAGCTGAGGGCCACGAAGAACAGCATCGCGGCCATCCCTCCCCTCCTGCCGAAGGTCACGTGTGCGGGCGAGTGCACCTCCATGATGCACAGTGCCAGGAAGACGATCATGGTGACGATGGTGGACGAGATGACATGACCCATGTCCCCCCACCAGCTGACGTTCAGATACAGCCCGACGTTCAGCGAGAGCACGTAGAAGTACATGTTCGCGTAGACCACGAACAGGAACGCCGAGGGCAGGGAGACCAGCCTCAGCAGCCTGAGGGCCGGCAGGAACACGGACACGATGGCCCATGCGATGCACGTCGCGATGAGGTATATCGGGGGATGCCCGGCCTCGATCCCCGGCGCCACGCCGAGGAACGAGAACACGGAGATGAACATGAAGGACAGGGGGCATCCAATGAGCATCGCCCATGCAACGCGCCTCTCCCTGGCATCCTGCTCGGCGGTCAGCATCTCAGCTCACCCAGCCCATTCTCGGTCATGACCAGCCTGTTCTTCCTCATGATCGAGGATGCTATGTACGCGAAGACGATCATGACCAACGCGGTCATCAGGAAGTGGTACAGGATGTACCCGTTGTCGGTCATCCAGTTGTCGGCCCCCTCGAACATGTACTCGAGCACGAAGCCGGGGACCTCCATGCCCATCCCTATGAAGGGGCTCAGGCCGCGGACGATCGCCCA
>CASFYI010000013.1 GCA_949298875.1 uncultured Methanomassiliicoccales archaeon
GACTTCTTCAGCATATTCGGCGACAGCACCCGCGTGAGGATCCTCCTGGCCCTCGACACCGGAGAGATGTGCGTCTGCGACATCAGCGAGACGCTCGGGATGTCCATGTCCGCCACCTCCCACCAGCTCAGGATGCTGCGCGAGGCCCACCTCGTCTCCTCCCGCAGGGAGGGGAAGAACATCTACTACTCGCTCTGCGACGACCACGTCAGGGTCGTGCTGGAGACCGCCGTCGAGCACCTCAGCGAACGATGCTGCGGATTCCGCAGACGGCCCTCCCCGACGACTGCACCGTCATTCCTCCAGGATGACGGCTGCGGATTTCGTAGCGGTCCGGCCCGGCCGCTGGCTCTTCCTTTAATATAAGGCGCGCGATACGGAATCCGATGGGACATGAAGGTTGGGATAGACCTCGGCACAACGTACTCTGCAGTCGCAAGATATGACACCAAGAACAGCAAACCCGTGATAATCCCGAACGCGTTCGGCAAGGAGATCACACCGTCCGTCATCTGCTTCCTGGATGATGGGGACATCCTCGTGGGAGAGGACGCCAAGGACATGCAGTCCAACGGCACCGGGGTCAACGCCGCCGCGTTCAAGAGGAACATGGGCGACGGGTCCATCGCCGTGAGCTTCAACGGCAAGGACTACACCTCTGAGGACCTCAGCGCCATGCTGCTCAAGCACCTGATCCAGGATGCCGAGCGCGCCACCGGCGAGAAGGTCGACGAGGCCGTCATCACGGTGCCCGCCTACTTCAACGACTTCCAGAGGACCGCGACCATCAGAGCCGGCGAGTCCTGCGGCGTGAAGGTTCCGAAGATCATCAACGAGCCGACCGCGGCCGCGATCTCCTACGGGTACAAGCACTCCAACGACAAGACGCTCATGGTCTACGACCTCGGAGGCGGGACCTTCGACGTCACCATCGTCAGGATCAGCAAGGGCAACATCGAGGTCATCGGTACGGACGGCAACCACATCCTCGGAGGCAAGGACTGGGACGCGGCCATAGTCAAGTACGTCTGCGACCAGTTCATCGACGAGTACGACGTCGATCCCAGGGACGACCTCCCCACCAAGAACGAGCTCATCGTCGCCGCGGAGGGGTACAAGAAGACCCTGTCCATCGCCGAGAGCGTCACCATACCGATCAACTACGAGGGATACAGCGCCAAGTACACCCTCACCAGGGACGAGTTCGAGTCCATGACCGAGCACCTCCTGGAGGCCACCAAGGAGGTCTGCCTGAACCTCATGGGCGACCTCGGCCTCGCCTGGACCGACATCGACGAGATCCTGCTCGTCGGAGGCTCCACCAGGATGCCCGCCGTCGCCAGGTTCCTCAGGGACCTCACCGGCAGAGAGGTCATCGCCCACAGCGACACCGACCTGGCCGTCGCCAAGGGAGCCGCCATCGTCAGCGAGCTCTACAACAGCAAGGCCACCGGACTCAGGGCCGAGATGACCGTCATCGACGTCACCGCCCACTCCCTCGGAGCCCTCTCGGTCTCCCCCGACGGATCCAAGTTCGTCAACGAGATCATCATCAAGAAGAACTCCAAGGTCCCGTGCACCGCCAGCAGGCAGTTCACCATCAAGAAGGGCAACATGACCGACAGGATCGAGGTCTACACCCTGCAGGGCGAGTCCAGGATGCCCCTGGACTGCAACGTCCTCGCCAAGGTCGTCATCACCGGGTTCTACAACAACGGACAGGGCCTCAACGTCGACATCGAATACAACTACGATCAGAACGGAGTCGTCAACATCGCCGCCTACCAGGACGGGGAGCCCCTCACCGTGGAGGCCCAGCCGATCGACGAGGACATCAGGTGGATGGGCGGAAGCCCCAAGAACAGGCGCAGCGACGAGTGCATCCTCAAGAACATCGCCATCTGCGTCGACCTGTCCAGGAGCATGGACGGCGAGCCCATCGAGCGCGCCAAGGCCTCCATCCGCGACTTCGTCAACACCCTGCAGAACGATGACACCTACTTCTCGCTCATCGGGTTCGGGGACAAGATCAAGGTCGTCCAGGAGCTCAGCAACGACCCCCGCGCCGTGCTCGCGTCCATCGACGAGCTCAAGGTCAAGATGGTCGGCAGGGGGACCGACGCCAGCCCCCTCGACACCGCCCGCTCCATGCTCGGCTCGAAGCCGGGCGTCGGCATCATCGTCGTCCTCACCGACGGAATCTGGGGCAAGAGGGACCGCGCGGTCGAGCAGGCCATCGGATGCAGGAACGACAACATCACGATCATCGCCGTCGGCCTCGGGGAGGCGGACACGTCCTTCCTCAGGCAGATCGCCACCGTCGACGACGGAGCGCTGTTCACCACCATCGACAGGCTCGGGGACACCTTCGGAACCATCGCCACCGCGATCTCCTCCGGCAGCATGGGTCTGTCCGTCCGCGAGGGCGGAACCGGGCTCGCCGTGAGGCAGTCCACCAGGATGCAGTCCCGCGAATGAGGTTGAGGGAATTGGCTTCAAGACAGAACTACTGCCAGCTGCTCGGGCTCAACCCGCTGAAGGAGTCCTCCTACAGCACCGAGTCCATCCTCAAGAAGATAGAGGCGAAGCGCGGCAAGTGGGCCAACGACAGCAGGAACAAGCAGAACGACACCGAGCAGCGCTTCAAATCCGAGCGCCTGGTCGAGATGACCTCCGATATGGAGGAGGTCTTCAAGGACCCCAGGCGCAGGCGCGACGAGTTCAGCAAGGGCCAGGAGGTCCTCAAGGGCAAGGTGCAGAAGCTCAGGATGGACTGCGTCATCCTGTCGGACGGGACGTACATCGCCCTGCCCGGCGCGGCCGACGCGTACACGAAGAAGCTGCACTGGGAGGGGGTCACAAAAGCCGACGTCCTCAGGCTCGCCGGCATCAAGGACGGGACCCCGCCCAAGCCGGTCAGCGACAAGGTGCTCAACGCCTACAAGGGGCTGCGCGCCGTCGACACCTACACGCCGGTCGAGATGCTCAACGCGCTGATCAACCACCCCAACCTGGAGATCGACGTCCCGCCTCTCACCGAGGGCAGCTCCTACTCCCAGATCCGCAACGCCTTCGACGTCTGCGAGAAGAGGGTCAACAGCGTCCGTCCGGACGTCCTCCCGGAGCAAGACTCCTACATCCAGTCCATGAGGGGCGTCAAGCTCGTCCTGGAACCGGACAGGGAGCTCGCCACGCTGATATCCTACGGCAAGTGCAACCGCGCCCTGGTCCCGGTGATGGAGACCCTGGAGCAGGAGTACTCCTCCCAGTTCAACAGGCAGTACATCGACCAGCTGCTGGGAGCGCACCTGACGCGCGACGTCGACAGCGGCATGGCGATCCAGATCCTCCAGCAGTTCTGCTACAAGAAGAAGATCGCCGCCAACTTCTCCGACACCGAGAACAGCATGATCCGCTGCTCCGAATGCGGCCAGATGGTCCCCGCCGGACCCAACACCGTGTTCTGCCCCGCGTGCGGGAAGAACTTCAAGACCGTGTGCCCCGCGTGCGGCACCTCCCAGCAGTCCAAGAACACCGTCTGCATCAAGTGTGGGTTCAACTTCAAGGAGGGCCAGCAGAAGGCCGACCGCCTGTCGATCGACTTCCGCATGAGCATGCAGGCCGGCAAGGTCGCCAAGGCGGAGAAGGCACTCACCCAGCTTAAGGCCACGTTCCCGAGCTTCGCGGGAATCTCCACCATGGAGCTCGACCTCAAGCGCGCCCAGGACGAGATAGCAGCCTCCCGCAAGTACGTCATGGACTCGTACAACCGCAACAGGTTCTACGAGGCCAAGACCTCCGCCGAGGCGCTCGCCGCCAAGTACCCGGACGCCCTGGAATCCGATCTGGAGCTGAAGCAGAAGGCCGCGGACGCCAACAACAGGTACAACGCCGCGGAGGTCTACTGCAAGAAGGCCGTGACGGCCGAATCCAGGCAGGCCCGCATGGCGCAGTACGTCGCCGCCGCGGAGATCTGCCCCGACCACCCAGTCGCCAGGAGCAAGCTCAGGGAGAGCCCGCCGTCCGGACCCGCCGACCCCGTCGGCACCATGAACGACCGCTCGTTCACCATCAAGTTCGAGCCTCCCGCGGAGGCGACCGGCGTCACCTACTGCATCTACAGGGAGAGGAACTCGCTCCCCGTCGTCAACGAGGACACCCGCCCCCTGGCGGAGATACCCACCACGGTCTACGTGGACAAGACGCTGGACCCCGGCGTCGAGTACTACTACTCGATCCACTCCAAGCGCTGGGGCATCCTCTCGAAGGAGGGCGCCCACATCGGCCCCGTGATGACCATATCTGAGGTCGACAAGGTCAACATCGAGCCCATCGACGGCGGACTGCGCATCATGTACGAGAAGCCGCGCGGGGCCTCCCGCGTGAGGCTCTGGAGGTCGGATGGGAAGGACTCGTCCTCCGTGGGCACCGAGATCGCCCTCAACGGCCAGACCGTCTACGACGACATCGGCCTCGTCGGGGGCAAGAAGTACTACTACCTGTTCGTCGCGGAGTACGAGGGCCGCAACAAGGTCGAGCGCTCCCAGGGAGTGGTGTTCAGCGAGACCACGGTCGATGCTCCCAAGCCCGTCCGCGACATGAAGATCAAGTGGAACAAGACGGACGGCACCTACACCGCCAAGTGGAGCACCACCGAGCGCGTCCTCCTCTACTCGTCCCCCAAGAAGATCGCCATCTCCGGCAGCATGGTCAGCATGGAGGACGTGAAGGCCTGGATGACGGAGATCAAGCCGATAGCGGAGTACTCCGATGGGGTCAAGTTCGCGCTCCCCGACGGCGCCGTGCAGTACATCTACCCGATCATCCCGCGCGGCCGCGTCGGCATCCGCGGGACCGAGACCCTGGTGGCCAACCTCAAGCCGTTCAGGGACGTGGAGTGCGTCCTGAGCAACAAGGACTGCGTCATCACCATGGGCTGGCCGGCGGACGCCGTGGAGGCCAAGCTCGTCATCTCCAACGGCACCGAGGCCAGGAGCCTCGACGATATCGATGCGGAGATCGTCACCGTGCGCCGTGAGGAGTACATGGAGGACAAGCAGATCCGCATCCCGATGGGCAAGGCCCGCAAGAAGTGCATCAACATCTTCGCGGTGTACATGCTCGGCAACGAGATGCGCCCCTCCAGGGGCATCGCCGTGGACATCAACTCCGGTGACAGCAAGAAGGTCCGCTACACCGCCAAGCGCGTGCGCGGCGGAGCCGACATCGAGGTGTCCACCGAGCCCGGCGTCTACGAGCTCCCGCCGATGATGCTCGTGCAGACATCCACCGGCATACCGCTCAAGCGCACCGACGGCGAGGTCGTCTGGAGGTCCGGGGGACCGGTTCCTCTGCAGAACGGCCGCGGCGTCATCGAGGCCCGCGGGAACATAGAGGACGTGAAGAGGTGCAGGCTGTTCCTGGAGAACGACGCCGACTACTTCGACTACAGGTTCGTGCACCCGCTCTACAGGGAGGGATGAGATGGCCAGGAAACAGAAGGAGACTTCCAGGGAACCGTCCAAGGAGTACATCTGCCCGTACTGCTTCGCCAAGGTGGACCTGTCGCAGGTCCACTACATCTGCTCGGGCCAGACATGCGCGAGGACCTTCGCCGCCACCGCCTCCAGCACCAGGAGCGCGGACGCAGCGAAGTACGTCACCGCGGACGGCCAGAACGAGATCGACTACGAGAAGAGCCTGTTCTACGGGAGGGACCCCCGCGGACCCCAGGCCGTGATCGCGAAGAACCACATCATCAGGAACTCCTCCGGGGTCTGCGACGTGTGCAGGCGCCCGGTGTACACCCGCGTGTGCCCCGTGTGCCACAACCCCATACCGCCCGGTGCCGAGGAGGAGGGCAACAAGATCTTCGTTATCCTCGGACCCAAGAGCGTGGGCAAGAGCCACTACATCGCGGTCCTGATCAACCAGCTCAAGAACTACGTCTCGACCGAGTTCAACGGCGTCCTCAACGCCGCCACGGACAAGACCACCCTGAAGTACCGCGACATGTACTACAGGCGCCTCTTCGAGGAGAAGCGCAAGCTCCCGGCCACCAAGTCGTACGATGTCTCGGACGACAGCAGGGAGCCGCTGATCTACTACCTGAGGCTGTTCGACTCGGAGCGCCCGAAGGTCTTCACCTTCGCGTTCTTCGACACCGCGGGTGAGGACCTGGTGTCCTCCGACAAGATGATGTCCCTGAGCATCAACTCGTTCATCTCCAAGGCCGCGGGCATAGTCTACCTTGTGGACCCGCTCCAGATCCGCTACATCAACCAGAGGATTCACGTGGACGGGAAGCCGCCGGTGGGGCCCGACGTGTCCGACGTCCTGAACAACATCTGCCAGATCATCAGGACCAACAACAAGCTCAGCCCCAAGGCAAAGATCGACATCCCGCTCGCCGTCGTCCTGACGAAGGCGGACGTGCTCCTCAAGAACCCCGAGGACGAGGAGGAGGACAAGGTGCTGTTCGGACAGTGCTCGTCCATCCACATCCCCAGGGAGCACGGAAAGGTCGACAACGAGAACTTCGAGCAGATCGACGCCGAGCTGACCGAGTACCTGCACAGGTGCCTCGGCGACAACTTCATCCAGACCGTGGGAGGCTTCGAGGACCACTGCTACTTCGCCGTGTCCGCTCTCGGATGCAATCCCGTGGGCAGCAGCCTGCCCAGGGGCGTGACGCCCATGAGGGTCGAGGACCCGTTCATCTGGCTGCTGAGCAAGGAGGGACTCCAGTGAACGACAACACCAACAACCGTCTCAAGAACTTCCTGATCTACGGGCCGCAGGTGCCCCTCCCGAGGGAGAGCGCCGAGCCCGAGACCGTCATCACGGAGGAGACCTCCATGGAGCAGGCCGAGATGCCGATCCGCGAGGAGGTCCCGGCCCGGGAGCCGGATGCCCCAGCCTTCGACGGCGCCGCCCTCGAGTCCCTGGAGACCCAGCTCGCGGAGATCCGCGGGATGCTCGAGGAGCTCGGCTCCCGCCCGACGGTCCCGGACCTGACCCCCTACATGACCACGAGGGAGCAGCAGAAGGCCCTCTCGGCCACGATCTCCAAGATCGAGACGTCGTCGAGCAACAAATCCCTGGTCAAGGCCATGGAGCAGATCAGCACCATGAGGGAGGACTTCCTGAGGCTCTGCAAGGACATGCGCCCCCGCATCTCTGAGATGGACCCGGAGATGGTCCTCTCGAGCTTCGAGGCGTACTGCGTCGACATGGAGAACATCCTGACGGACGTCGGAGTCTACATCGGGAGGTTCGAGTTCGACAAGCTCAACACACTCCACCAGCGTATCGTCGGTGTCGTGCCGACCGGCGAGAAGGAGAAGGACGGCACGATAGCCGAGAGGCAGTCCGACGGGTACAAGCTGGGCGACAAGGTCCTCCTCAAGGAGAGGGTCTCCGTCTACAAGTACGATCCAAGCTTTGGCACTCCGGATGCCCCGGAGGTGGAAACCCCTTCAGAAACCGCAGAAACCGCTTCCGAAACGACTTGCGATGGCGGGGACGGCCCCGAAGGCTCGCCCGTCACAACGGAGGAAAAGGAATGACAGACTATAGCATCGGCATAGACCTGGGCACGACCTACTCGTGCCTTGCCTATATCGACGAGGATGGGGACCCGGTCGTTGAGAAGAACTTCGAACAGGAGGACACAACGCCGTCCGTCATCCTATTCAACGAGAACGGGGAGATCATCGTCGGATCCCCCGCCAAAGACATGGCAATGATGTATCCCCCCGAGAGGGTCATCACCTCCATCAAGAGGCAGATGGGAACCGACTACGAGGTGGACATCGACGGGGAGAAGTACAACCCCATCATGCTGTCCGCGGTCATCCTCAGGAAGATGATCAACGACTTCAACGAGAACCACGGATGCGACGTCAAGAGGGCCGTCATCACCTGCCCCGCCTACTTCGGACAGAACGAGAGGGACGCCACCAAGACCGCCGGGACCATCGCCGGACTCGACGACGTCACCGTGATCAACGAGCCCACCGCCGCCGCCATCTCCTTCGGATTCGGCAACGCCGGCGAGGGCAAGAAGAGGGTCCTCGTCTACGACCTCGGAGGAGGGACCTTCGATGTCACCGTCCTCGAGATCGACGGCACCGCGTTCACCGCCGTCGCCACCGACGGAGAGAGGCTCCTGGGAGGAAAGGACTGGGACGCCGCCATCTCCAAGATCATCAAGGAGAAGGTCGCGGAGGAGATCGGCGTCGACGTCGAGTCCATCGACGAGGACGAGGAGGTAAGGCAGGCCCTGATCAACGACTCCGAGACCATCAAGAAGAGGCTCTCCACCGCCGAGTCCACCAAGGGAACCCTCACCGTCAACGGACAGAAGGTCGTCTTCACCGTCACCAGGGACGAGTTCGAGGCCGCCTCCGCCAGCCTGATCCAGACCACCGTCGAGATCATCGAGCGCGTCCTCGCTTCCAAGGAGTTCGCGATGTCCGACATCGACGACGTCATCCTCGTCGGAGGATCCTCCAGGATGCCCCAGGTCAAGAACGCCATCGCCGCCAAGTGGCCCGACGCCCAGATCAAGGTCTTCGACCCCGACCAGTCCGTCGCCAAGGGAGCCGCCATCTTCGCGCAGTCCAACGCCGCCGAGCCCGTCGTCAACCCCACCACCGGTGCCGTCGAGCCTCCCGCGGAGGGTGTCCTCAGCGTCCACAACGTCCTGAGCAAGACCTTCGGAATCAAGGCCATGTACGAGGACGGCACCGAGATGATCTCCAACATCATCTTCAGGAACGAGGTCCTGCCCATCGAGTCCGTCAAGACCTACTACCCCGTCGACGACGGACAGACCACCATCAAGGTCGAGATCTACGAGGACGCCGCCATGAACAACGAGGAGGGCAAGAAGACCGCCGTCATCGACGCCGCCCCCGTCGGAGAGTTCATGATGGACCTTCCCTCGCAGGTCACCAAGAACACCCCGATCACCGTGAAGTTCACCGCCACCGACGAGGGTATCCTCATCGCCTCGGTTGACTGCATGGACCAGCACACCGACTATCAGATCGAGAACGACCTGAAGATGTCCGCGGACGACATCGCCAAGTCCCAGGGTCTGATGGAGAAGGTCACCAACGCCTGATCAATCCCGGGCCTTCGGGCCCGGCAAACGCCTTACCCGGGCGGAGACGTCCGGGACACATCTTCTCAAAATTCTAAACGGCAGGGCCGCATCCGACGATCCGAGGTCATGGGATCGTAATCGACACTGATGCCGGATTGTTCCGAATTCGGTTGAAACAATCCTTGGTGGAGGGTGACAGCCGACCGGGAACCCGCTGATGAGGCGGGTCCTTCAGACGGTGATAAGATGATGGGCTTTTTTGAAGCCTAATACCGATCGGCCGTCTGGCACTGTATCGAACTGTGGTATAAGAACTTCATTCTGAGGTGTCGACAACGATTACGAAGAAACTCCGAAACCTTGAATAATGAATACGATAATTGGTATAGTTCTATCCATATTGACCACATTATGGACTATGTTTTGAGGGGTTCAGACCTTCTCCCGGGATTTGTCTGGCACATGCTGATCGAGACTTCATTGAGCCCGGCAAGGCCCTTTTGCATATGAGAGCAGATCCGATCGCTCGGAGCTGCCGGATACTACGATGACGGTACAGTTGGCGTTCTTGACCACATACGTGGAGACGCTGCCCATAAGAAGCCTGTCCAGGGACGATCTGTTGGACTTTCCGACGATGATAGTGTCGCAGTCATACCTGTCCGCAACATCCAGGACGGTCTCGTCCGGCCTGCCGGTCATGATGATCGTATGAGCCAATGCTCCGGCATCTACGGCCATGTCGCGGGCGTTCTCCATGTACTGGCGGATGCTCTCGTCGACATCGTCGGGATCTACCTGGTCCTCCTTGACAACGGTGAGGATGTAGAGCGGCTGCTCATACCTCACAGAGTGCTCTATGGCGTAATCCAGCGCACGCTGGCTCATAGGCTTCCCATCATATGCCAGAAGGATGGACATCGTATACAATATCCCATCACGCGAATAAAATCATTCGCACAAATGTGCCAGCAGTCTGAAAAAGTGCCCGACGGGCAAGCCCGCCGGTAAGGGGTTTAGGGAAGGACTCAGAGTCCGTAGTTCTTGGGGTTGTACCTGGGAACGGACTCCTGGAACTCCTTGGTGCAGTACTCGACGAACTTGTCGGTGTCGTCGGGGAGCTCCTCGAGCTTCTTGATGATGTCATTGAGGACCTCGAGCTGCTTGTTGGTGAGCGCGAGCTCCTTGGAGTCGTATCCCTGCTTGAGGATCTTGGCACCGCAGAGACCGGCGGCCTTGGCCCTCATGTAGAGGTCGTTGCCGTTCTCGGCGATGGCCTGTCCGACCATGTAGGCGTGGTCGTAGGCGAGCACGTAGGCCTCGGGGCCTCTGAACCTGTCGGAGTACATGTACAGGTCCCTGAGGGTCTTCTCCTGTCCCAGCTGGATGGCGGTGTTCATCAGGGAAGCCTCGTATCCGAGGGAACCGGCCCAGCACTGGACGGAGGTTCCTCCGAACTCGGGGTGGTACTCGACGGACTCGTTGGACCAGAGGTCGCAGCACTGGGCGATCAGGTTACCCTGGAGGTCGCAGTGGGCACACTGGCAGTTCTTACCCTCCTGAGCGGTGGGCTTTCCGGTGATGGCCTTGACGATGGGTCCCTCGTATCCGCAGTCCTTGTCAGGTCCGACGGCTCCGGCCTCGCAGGCAGCGAGGGTCCTGGCGGCGGAGATACACCTGGTGACGGCGGAGAAGGTCCTCTGGACATCGTTGTCGAGGTATCCACCGGCCATGAACATGGCGACGTTGGCTCCCGAGCAGTTGGTGTCTCCTCCGGGGATGGTCTTGTGCTTCTTGCAGATGTCGACGCACTGCTCCCAGATGTAGGTCATGTCGATGGCACCGAGGTATCCGACACCGAAGAGGAAGGCGACGATGTCACCGTTGGTGACGGCGTAGTCGGCGAACTCTTTTCCTCCGACGGACTCGACGGAGAACACATCGGCACCGTTCTCGCAGGCGAACTCGGCGCACTCGAAGAACTTGTGGGCGTAGGCGTGCTCGGACTTGTCGACCTCGGGCCTGAGTCCCTCGTCAGCCTCACGCTGGTCGGGGATGGTCTGCCTGACGGCGCAGTTCAGTCCGTACTCCTCGTGGAACTTCTCGCAGATGGCCTTCTGACCGGCGACGACGGGGGCGCACAGCTTCTCCTGGTTCATCTGGGAGACCCACTCGGTCTCGAGCTGGACGTTGGGGAATCCGGCGGTGACACACCTGTTGAGGATGTCCTTGGAGATGTAGTCGACGTACTCCTTCCTCAGCTTCTCGGGATCCTTCTCGGTTCCGGGCCTGGGGGCGTAGTTGACCTCGGGGATGACGTATCCGGCTCCGACCTTCAGTCCGAAGCCGTAGGACACGGGGTGCTGGGACGATCCGAAGATCATGTCGTCAGCGTTCTCATAAGCCATTTTGGTGCATCTAGTAACTGCCATTCTACCTCACTCTCCGTTGACGATGTTGTCCCACTCATCCCTGATCTTCTTCCAGTCGTAGCCGTCGAGCAGCTTCTGGGCGATCAGAGGGGTCTGGGGGGCCTTCTCGGAGTAGATTCCGAGGTCGTAGGAGTTGGCGAACTCCCTGTTGACGGCGCCTCCGCATCCCATGACAGGGGTGTTGTATCCCTTCTCCTGGAGGATCTTGGCCTCGGCGGGGAAGGCGGTCATGGTGGTGGTCATCAGAGCGGTTCCGGAGATGAAGAGGGGCTTGACCTCCTCGACCTTGGCGACAGCGTCGACGATCGGGACGTCACGGCCCATGTCGATGACGTTGTATCCGGAAGCCCTCATCATGACGGCGGCGATGTTCTTTCCGATGTCGTGGGGGTCTCCCTCGGCGGCGTGCATGACGACGGTGGCCTTGGGGGTGAGTCCTCCGGGGACCTGCTTCTCGGCGAGAGCGATTCCGATCTCCATGGTCTTGGCGGCCATCATGATCTCGGGCAGGTAGTAGACGTGCTCCGCATACAGCTTGGCGACGACTTCCATTCCGGCGACAAGACCGTTGTTGATGATGTCGAGGGGGTCCCTCTCCTTCAGGGCCTGCATGACGGTGGGCCCGACGGTCTTGAACCTCATGTACATGACCTCCTCAGCGACCTTGTGGAAGACAGGGTCGGTCGGGAGGAGCTTCTTCGCCATCTCCTCAGGCGTGACCTCGACCTGCATGTCGACGTCGTAGCGCTTGAGGACTTTGCTGAAGTCTGCACCTTCGCAACTAAGCATTTTATTCCTCCGCAGGGGAAAAACCCCTACGAAGCGAAGATTCGACAAACAGTATTTTTAGACTTTGTTGGATGTTTGTAATATCCATACATTTATTGGATATCATTTATAAATTAACACCGTTTAAAATAATCCAACATTTAGGTTAACTAATTCATATATATTCATTTTCAGAGATTGGTAGTTCATACATCCAATGAATCGAGTTCGGATATAGACGAATGAGTCACGATTTTGCTCAGAATGCGATGATTATCGTGGACATCCGCCCTTAATCATCGCCTCGATTTCGCAGATATCTAGGAAATCGCTAGATGAATGCCCATTCCTGCAAAAAATCGAGCCCCATCCCCGGCTCCTGATGATCGGAACCGGAAACACTCCTTTTTGTGGAATTTCGACTCTAATCCAGGCGAAAATTATCCTGAAATTCAAAATTAGTTAACGTGGAGGGTTGGATGGAAATCCTCGCCGGAAACGGAAGAAATAAGAAAGGTGGGGGCCGAAGCCCCCTGGAGGTTTAGTTCGAAGTTACGATCAGAGACCGTAGTTCTTCTTGTTGTACAGAGGCACGAGCTCGGAGTACTTCTTGTCGGCGTACTCGAAGAACTTCGCCTCATCGTCGGGCAGCTCGCCGAGCTCCTTGATGATCTGGTTGAGGACATCAAGCTGCTTGTTGGTGAGCTGGAGCTCCTTGTTGTCGTAGCCCCTCTTGATGATCTTGGCGGCGGTCTCTCCTGCGGCCTTGGCCCTCAGGTAGATGTTGTCACCGTTGTCGGCGATGGCCTTTCCGATCTCGTAGGCGTTGTCGTAGGCGAGGATGTATCCCTCGGGGCCACGAGCCCTGTCGGAGATCATGTACAGGTCCCTCAGAGTCTTCTCCTGGCCGCACTGGATGGCGGTGTTCATCAGGGAAGCCTCGTATCCGATGGATCCGAGCCAGCACTGGACGGAGGTTCCTCCGAACTCAGGGTGGTACTCGACGGACTCGTTGGACCAGAGGTCGCAGCACTGGGCGATCAGGTTACCCTGGAGGTCGCAGTGGGCGCACTGGCAGTTCTTACCCTCCTGGGCAGCGGGCTTTCCAGTGATGGCCTTGACGATGGGTCCCTCGTATCCGCAGTCCTTGTCGGGTCCGGTGGCACCGCACTCGGGGGCCACAAGGGTCCTGGCAGCGGAGATGGCACGGGTCACAGCGGAGAAGGTCCTCTGGACATCGTTGTCGAGGTATCCTCCAGCCATGAACATCGAGGTGTTGGCTCCGGAGCAGTTCGTGTCTCCTCCAGCGACGACCTTGTTCTTCTTGCAGATGTCGACGAACTGGGACCAGACATACTCCATGTCGATGGATCCGAGGTATCCGACACCGAACAGGAAGGCGACGATGTCTCCGTTGGTGACAGCGTAGTCAGCGAGCTCTTTTCCGCCGAGGGTCTCGCAGCTCAGGACATCGGCACCGTTCTCGCAGGCGATCTCGGCGCAGTTGAACAGAGCCTCGGGGTAGGCGTGCTTTCCGCCCATGCCAGGCCTGTAGCCCTCCTCAGCCTCACGCTGGTCGGGGATGGTCTGCCTGACGGCGCAGTTGATGCCGTACTCCTCGTAGTATTTCTCGCAGATGGCCTTCTGTCCCTCGACGACGGGGGTCGCCATCTTGGGGTTACCCATCTGGGAGACCCACTCGGTCTCGAGCTGAACGTCGGGGAATCCGACGGTGACAGCCCTGTTGAGGATGTCCTTGGAGATGTAGTCGACGTACTCCTTCCTGAGGGACTCGGGGTCCTTCTCCTTTCCGGGCCTGGGTCCGTAGTTGATCTCAGGGATGACGCGGCCAGCTCCGACTTTCAGTCCGAAGCCGTAGGAGATGGGGTATTTGGCGGTTCCAAAGACCATCTCGTCCGCGTTGCTGTATGCCATCTTGGTGTATCTAGTTGCTGCCATTTTAATCACTCCTCTCCACCGACGATCTGATCCCACTCGTCCCTGACTCTCTTCCAGTCGTATCCGGCGAGGACCTTGTCCGCAATCGGCGGGGTCTGGGGAGCCTTCTCGGAGTAGATTCCAAGCGGGAAGGACTCGGCGAAGTCCCTGTTCACAGCGCCTCCGGCGGCCATGAAGGGGATGTTGACGCCATCGGCGACCAGTTTCTCGGCAGCCCTGGGGAAGGCGGTCATGGTGGTGGTCATCAGAGCGGTTCCGGTAACCATCAGGGGCTTGACCTCCTCGACCTTGGCGACGACATCGACAACAGCGACGTCCTTACCCATGTCGATGACAGTGTATCCAGAGGACCTCAGCATGACAGCGGCGATGTTCTTTCCGATGTCGTGGGGGTCTCCCTCGGCAGCGTGCATGACGATGGTAGCTTTGGTCTCCCTTCCGCCGGGGATCTGCTTCTCGGCGATAGCGATTCCAATCTCCATGGTCTTGGCGGCCATCATGATCTCGGGCAGGTAGTAGATGTGCTCGGCGTACAGCTTGGCGACGCACTCCATACCAACGACGAGTCCGTTGTTGATGATGTCAAGGGGCTGCTTGGAGGACAGAGCCTTGGTAGTGACCGGTCCGACTTCCTTGAACTTCATGTAGAGGACGCACTCCGCAACCTCCTTGAGAACGGGGTCGGCAGGCAGCATCTTCTTGGCGACGGCCTCAGGGGTGGTCTCGTTCTGAGACTCAACGTCGTAGCGTTTGAGGATCTTAGCGAAGTCCACCTTCTTGTAGTCAATCATTCGTTTTCCTCCTATCGCCTTGTCCGGTGTTACCCGAACTCAGCAATACATCCAACCCATGGCGGTTATTTAACCCAAATCGAGGATGGATGTTTTGACCATAATTTATATACTACAAACAAATGTTCAAATAATAGTTTACTTAACTTTCCTATTTTGAAGACGAATTCAATATTTTGCTTAAATATGATTATTTAAAGAATCACGATTTATATAAAAATAAAATCCGATTATTTCTTTTAGGAATTTACAATCTATAATTTCCTTTTAAGATAATATTGAGCCATCAATACAATGGATTCGGACGGACTACGGCACGGAGACGGATACAAGAGCATACATCCAGCCACCATCCATCCAACTTCCTAACGAAGAAACCACTTTCCTACTCTATACAAAAAGTATATAGAGGGTGGGATTCGAAAATCCAACCGGAGCAATAAAGCCTCATTAAAAAAGGGAGTAGGATTGGAAACCGTTTTAATCAGAAAAACATCGGACCAGTCATGTACGTATACATACTGGGCGGCTTCCTCGGAAGCGGGAAGACCACCCTTCTCATGAAACTGGCATCCATGTACACCAAACGCGGCGAGAAGACCGCGCTCCTCGTGAACGAGTCCGGGGAGATCGGTGTCGACGGAGCCACTCTGAAGGCCCAGGGTTACGACGCCATCGAGCTGCCGAACGGATGCATCTGCTGCTCCCTCTCCGGCACCCTGCAGTCCGCCCTCAAGAACATCAAGAAGGACATCGACCCCGACATAATCATCATCGAGCCCACCGGCCTCGCACTCCCCCACAAGGTCAGGGAGCTCGTCAAGGTCTCCATGATCGACCCGGACGACATCTTCATCATCGGAGTCGCCGACGTCCAGAGGTTCGACGACCTCGTCAAGAAGAAGGAGCAGTTCTTCAAGATGCAGATGTCCAACGCCGACTTCATCCTGATCAACAAGAAGGACCTGGCCAGGCCCGGACAGATCGAGGAGGTCACCGGATGGCTCAACAAGGAATTCCCCGGCAAGCCCGTTGAGGCCATCTCCGCCAAGACCGACGAGAACATCGACAAGCTCTACGAGATGATGAGATGAGCGGACACGACGAGGAATGCCACTGCCACGATCACGACCATGAGCACGAGCACACCTCTCTCGACGACGCGAGCGGATGCGCGGTAGGGCTGCAGGGAAGCATAGTCGGCTGGAACGCCGACGCCGAGGCCAGGATGGCGGGCGCCCTCCTGACCGTCGGGAAATGGGTCGCCCAGGAGTCCGGCTGCCTCCTCGGGCACATCAAGGCCGCCGTCGTCGACGAGAACGGCGCCGGCGTGACCCTGAACCTCACCGACCTCGACAACGGGGTCGAGCACCACGGCACCCTCGAGCCCATGGAGAAGGTGCGCTTCGCTTTCATGTGCGCCGTCGTCGACGTCGACGAGCATGAGCTCAGGCACAGGATGTTCCACGCCATCGACGACACCGGCCTCGACTACGAGCTGGACGAGCACGTTGAATGCCACTGCCATGACCATGACCACGAGCATCACCACCATGACGGTGAGTGCCACTGCCACGATCACGATGACAAGGGCTGCTGCGAGCAGAAGCCCGCGAAGGAGGAGAAGAAATCCTTCTGGAGCAAACTCAGGAGGAAGTGAGCCTTCGGGACGCGTCTTCCGAACCAAACCTTAGGAGGAAAAAGAATGGCTTATGGAATATCGATCGACATCGGCACCAGCGGGAGCAGGGCGCACGCGGTCGACCTGGACAGCGGGAAGATCCTGTCCACCTCGGTCACCGAGTGCCACCCCCTCCCCGGCGCGAACATCATGGACCACCTCACGTTCTGCATCAACGTGGGAACCGAGGTGGCCCACAAGATCCTCATCGACACCGAGAACAAACTGATCAAGACCCTCGGCATCGACCTCAACCAGGTCGAGAAGGTCAGCATCTGCGGAAACCCCATCCAGCTCTCCCTGTTCCAGGGGATCCCCGTGGACGACCTCGCCTTCGCCGGCGAGAACGCCCACAAGGCCAGGGGCATCACCGCGCAGAAAAGGGATGCGGGAGTGTTCTCCGCGGTCGACGTCGGACTCGAGGTCAAGGACGGCTGCGAGCTCTACGTCCCCCCTGCGATCAGGCACGAGATCGGAGCCGACGCGCTCGCCATGATGTACAAGAGCGGTTTCCTCGACGACAAGCGCAACTGCCTCGTCACCGACTACGGAACCAACGCCGAGATGGCCCTGAAGATCGGGGACGACATCTACACCGGATCCGCCGCCGCGGGACCCGCCATGGAGGGACAGTCCATCCAGTGCGGAATGCTCGCCGGACCCGGAGCCATCTCCGACCTGACCTACGACTTCCAGTGGATCTGCCAGGTCCTGGACGACGACATCATCCCCAAGGAGGGAGACAAGGTCGACTTCGGCCTCGAGACCGTCATCCCCAACGGACCCATGCACGGCAAGGCCACCGGGATCACCGGAACCGGTGTCATCGCCGCCGTCGCGGCCGCCCTCGACCAGCACCTCTGGAAGAAGGGCAAGCTCACCACCAGCGACGGGAAGCTCCACCTCCAGGACGGAGTCTACATCGACTCCCACGACATCTCCGAGGCCATGAAGGCCATCGGAGCCATGCGCGCCGGTCACTTCACCCTGCTCGAGCACGCCGGCATCAAGTTCGACGAGATGAAGGTCATGTACATGGCCGGAGCCTCGGGAACCTACGTCGACGCCGTCAAGGCCAGGGACGTCGGTCTGCTCCCGCCCTCCTGCGACACGATCTACCAGTGGGGTAACACCTCCCTCGCCATGGCAACGGACATCCTGAAGGATCCCGAGCTCCTCGACAAGCTCCAGGACATCGCCAACGGCATCAGGGCCAACCACATCATGTTCGCCGGCGACAAGATCTTCGAGCAGATCTACACCCAGGAGCTTGCCGTCTGCGACGAGGGCATGCCCATGGACATGTACAACCAGAACAACGCCATCTACGGCATCCAGGCGCTGCCCAAGCCCAGGGGGACCCCCGAGGTCCACCGCATGGTCCAGCGTGACATCCCCGATCTCGGAGAGCGCGGACTGTACATCCTCCACGACATCGGCACCGAGCTCCGCGGCCACATGGAGGGCTGCACCGGATGCAAGAAGTGCGAGAGGGAGTGCCCCGAGAACGCGCTCAAGGTCACCGACGACAAGGAGATCATCGTCCAGACCAAGAACTGCCTGGGTACCGCCTGCTACAGGTGCCAGTTCTCCTGCCCGAGCAAGGTCTACAAGTACGACAACCTCAAGCTGACCTTCTGAGGTCGCATTGAGAAACAGGGCCTCCGGGCCCGTCTTCCTTTATTATAATATTCAAGAATCGACAGGGACCCATGGCGCGTGTGTCCCCCTGACATCACGGATAGAAGGAGCCCCGCCGTCCCAAAGACGGCAGGGGTGAAATCGTTTGGACCCCTCGCGTTGATCGGGAGGGGCGGGAGCCTCACTCCAGGACGTTCTCCTTCTCCAGCTCTTCGAGGATCCTCTTGCGGAGCGCGGTGAACTCGGGGGAGGCGCGGTCCCTGGGACGGGGCCAGCCGATCTCCACGACCTCCTTGATGGTGGCCGGGCGCTTGGTCAGGATGACGATCCTGTCCGACAGGTAGACCGCCTCGTCGACCGAGTGGGTGATGAAGATGATCGTCTGATCGGTCTTGTCCAGGATCTTCAGCAGACCGGCCTGCATCAGGTTCCTGGTCTGGGCATCGAGAGCGCCGAACGGCTCATCCATCAGGATGACGTCAGGGTTCGTGACCATCGCCCTTGCGATGGCGACGCGCTGCTTCATCCCTCCTGAGAGCTCGTGTACCCTGTGGTCGGCGAACTTCTCCAGACCGACGATCTTTAGGTACTTCTCGGCGCGCTCGCGGCGCTCCTCCTTGGGCATGCCGGCGATCTCGAGGCCGAACTCTACGTTCTTCCTGACGGATCTCCAGGGAAACAGGGCGAAGTCCTGGAAGACCATGCCCCTGTCCGAACCTGGTCCGGTGCACTCGCGGTCCCCGATCAGGATCTTCCCCGAGGACGGGGGGATCAGGCCCGCCAGCATCCTCAGTATGGTCGTCTTCCCGCATCCGGAGGGGCCGACGATCGTTATGAGCTCGCCCTTGCGGATATCGAGGGAGAAGTCCTCCAGGACCACAGTCTCGGAATCCTCGGTGACGTACGTCTTGCTCAGATTCCGGATGTGGATCTGGTCCTCCCCCTCCTTGATCTCCTCGGAGGGCACGAAGGTGTCGCTCTCCACTGCTGTGCCGGCGGTTACACCGGGTTCGATCTCCTCAGACATTGGACATCCCCATCCTCTTCGTAATGATCTTGTGGACGTACTCCGCGAGACCCGTGGTGAGTATTCCTAGTATCGCGATGATCACGATCGCCGCGAAGGCGTTGGGCCACAGGCCGTTGGTCGCCATGGTCGAGAGGTAGTATCCGATTCCTCCCAGCTGAGGCGCGTAGAGCTCCGCGGCCACGATACACATCCATCCTACCCCGAGACCGACCTTGACACCGTTCATCAGGTACGGGATGGCGCTCGGGACCATGACCTTGTAGAACACCTGGACCGACGAAGCCCCCATCGTCCTGGCGGCGTCCATCAGGTTGGGATCGATCTTCTGCACACCGAACACCACGTTCGTGAGCACCGGGAAGAATATGCCGATGAACACGACGAGTATGGGTCCGATGGTGTAGTCGATGGCCAGGATGAATATGGGCGCCCATGCGATCGGGGCGATAGGCCTCAGGACCTCGATTACCGGGTTGGCGAACTCCCTCACGGTCTTCGAATATCCTATGATGAGACCGAGGGGAACGGCCACGACGAGGGCCAGGAGGAATCCCAGCAGGAACGTCTTGAGACTCGATCCGATGTACTGCCAGACCGTGCGTCCGCTGGTGACCGAATCGCCGTTGACCACGAGGTCGACCAGGGCGTTCCACGTCTCCAGCGGGGTCGGGATGGCTGTCGAGTTCAGGAGGAGGGACACGTCCCACCAGGCGAACACGAAGCACACCAGCGACGTGATGGCTATCACTGCGGTCCTGAACCAGCGATGGTAGCGGTTGTTCTCATCGTAGGTCCAGTTCAATATGGTCGCCATTATGCCACCTTCAGCTCGGGATCAGGGAACCGTTGATGACAGCGGTCGTTATGGGTGGGGCTCCGACGAATCCGAACACGACCTCTCCGTTCTGCAGGGAGGTCGCCACGCCGCCGCCGTTGGAGGCGCTGCTGACCTCGACGTTGATGCCGTACTCCTCGTAGAATCCCTTCTCTATGCCGAGGTGGATGGCGATCTGGTGGATGTCTCCGGCGATGACTCCGACCCTGACGGTGGACATCGAGTACCCGGACTCGCTCTTCTCGTAGTCCAGGGCCTTGGCGAGATATCCGCCGTTGACGTACCTCTGCGCGAACTCGTACGTGTCGCTGAATCCCTGCCTCTCGACGGAACCGGCGAGTCCGAGGTTGTCTACGAGATCCGCCACGGCGTCCTCGAGGCTGGCAAGGGGCTTGTCCGCGGTGTCTCCGAGGGACGCGTCGTTCCCGTACACGTAGTTCACGGAATCCAGGGACGCCTCGATGACGGCGCGGTTGGAGATTCCGGTCCTGTCCATGGCGAGCTGCACCAGCTCGGCGTACTCCTCGGAGGACTTGTCGGCGATGGCGTTGTTGACCCAGTCGACGGACTTGATGTATCCGGCGAGGAACCTGACGGTTATGTCGGAGTTGGAGGTTATGAACTCATGGGATGCGCCTATAACGCAGCAGGTGTGTCCGGGGTCGTAGTCGGCGGAGGTCATGAGGGACACGCATGGACGGACGGTGCTCTCGAGCATCGCCTGGTACTGGGGCTGCCAGATGATCCCTCCGTCGAGCTGGGGGGAGTTCTCGAAGGCCGCGGCGTTGGTGATGCTGTCGTTGTAGTAGACGACGCCGCATCCCGGGGAGGTGTCGGCCCCGGTGGTGTACAGCATGAAACGGAGGCCCATGCTCTCGACTATGCTCTTCAGTTGAACGTGTTGGATGGTCGTCGGTCCGGGGGTGCCGAAGATCTTGCCCTCCCAGAAATCGGGATGGTACGTGATCGTGCCGTCCTCGCCGATCAGCGGGGTCCCGTCGCTGTCGACATCGATGAAGTCGCTTGCGCTGTACTTGTCGTCGATATAGATTCCAGACCCTTCCGTGTTGACACGGGCTATGAGGTTGATCTCCTTGTCATCGTTATCCTGATTGTAGAACATGACCAGGATGGAAGAGGAGAGCAGGAACGCGACCACGATGGCCGCAGTGAGTACTACCTTCTTGTCCAGGGTATCCTCCTTCTGGAAGTAAACAAACGTTGTTTGATATTTAACCATTAGAGGAATTGATTTTACAATCAGGATAATTCAATATTCGTGATGTCCCCTTCCGATTGAACATCCAGAGGTGATCGGATGTGGACGGGGACATCGGCATGAGGTCCGGGAAATATGACCGCCTTCCTCGTGCGATTCCTGATTGGGTGAAATCCGGATGTGGATGACGGTCGGGATGACAGGAACTTGTGAGCTGTATGACGGGGCCTTACGGCCCCTGTTTCAGCGGGATCAGATGTCCCTGAAGAGCGTCGCGTACTGCATGCGCTCGGCACCGAAGTACTCCTTGCAATACTCCGCCGTGGACTCGGGAGGGAACTCCCTGCAGGAGAACACGTCTATGAACGCTCTATCGGTGTCCTCGGCGAAGTGCCCTGCTATGCAGGACGTCTCGATCAGCTGCACCAGGGAGTAGCCCTCGACCTTCGGCTCCGCGCCGAACCTGACGACGACAGGGTCTCCGAAGCGCTTCATCCTGATGTGATCCGCGAGGTCTATGGCGAACTGCCTGATGTAGTCGCCGTCGCAGATCTTCTGGTGGTCGCACCCGCCAAGATCAACGGCCACGTGGAGACCCCAGTGGTTCTCCTCGCCGTATTTCCTGATGGACTCCTCATCCGTGAGGAGTGGTCCCGAATAGGGGCTCATGCTGTACATGTCTAACACCTGCGGTTGAACCGCGGACGGACGAACGGAAAACCCTACTTGAAACCGACCCCGCACCGTGTCCCGTGAGAGATAATCGGAGGCCGATATTGTCTCCCAGGTGTCATCCGTTCGGTCCAGGAGACAGACCTCCCGGGCATCCCGCCGGCGCCGGGAGCGAACCGTAATATCCGGATATCCGGTTGACAGTGGCATGAATCCCCCGAAGGTCTACTACACATCCATGCGGTGCGAGGTCGGAGACAGCCTCCTGGACAAGCTGGAGAGGCTGGTCCGCGCGGCAGGCATCGAGGACATCGACATGGACCGCAAGTTCGTGGCCATCAAGACCCACTTCGGCGAATACGGCAACCTCTCGTACCTCAGGCCGAACTACGCCAAGACCATAGCGGACATCGTGAAGCTCCAGGGGGGCATACCCTTCCTCACGGACTGCAACACCCTGTACGTGGGCAAGAGGAAGAACGCCATAGAGCACATGGACACCGCCAACCTCAACGGGTTCTCCCCGATGTCCACGGGATGCCAGATCGTGATCGCCGACGGCCTGAAGGGCGACGACGACGTCGAGATCCCCATCGATGGGGAGTACGTGAAGAACGCCAAGATCGGACGCGCCATCGCCGATTCCGACGTCATCATCACGCTCAGCCACTTCAAGTGCCACGAGCAGACCGGGTTCGGCGGAGCCCTCAAGAACCTGGCCATGGGGTGCGGATCCCGCAGGGGGAAGATGGAGATGCACTCCGCCGGGAAGCCGTGCGTCGATACCGAGAAGTGCAGGGGCTGCAGGAAGTGCATGCAGTTCTGCGCCGCCGAGGCCATCGAGATGGTCGACCGCAAGGCGGAGATCGTCGAGGACAGGTGCGTCGGATGCGGGAGATGCGTGAGCGCCTGCCCGTTCGATGCCGTGGAGGCGTTCATGGATCAGAAGTTCGACATAGTGAACGCCAAGATCGTCGAGTACGCCATGGCCGCGACCAAGGGGAAGGAGTGCTTCCACATCACCGTCATCTGCGACGTGTCCCCGTTCTGCGACTGCCACGGCGAGAACGACGTGCCGGTGGTGCCGGACGTGGGCATACTCGCATCCACGGACCCCGTGGCCCTCGACAGGGCGAGCGTCGACCTGGTGCAGAAGCAGCAGATCATACCCGGGTCCCGCCTCTGGGACAACTGCAACGGCAGGAGACCCTCAGACCTCCTGACGTGCAACCAGCCCGCCACCAACTGGATGTCCGCCTTCGAGCACGCCGCCAAGATGGGCTTCGGCAGCTCCGAGTACGATCTCGTGGAAGTGAGATGATGGAGGCCATGGTCTCGGACCTGTTCGAGATCCTGATGCTACTCGGCTTCGCCGCGGCCTGGCCCTTCAACATCATCCGCGCCTGGCGCGCACGCACCGCCATCGGCACCAGCCCGTACTTCATGCTGGTCGTGGAGTTCGCATACCTGTGCGGCATGATCAGCAAGGTCGTCGTGGCCGACTGGTGGCCGGTGTTCCCGTTCTACGTGCTAGACTTCTGCCTCGTCGCCGTCGCCCTGATGATATACGTCAGGAACAGGCGGATAGATGCCGCCAAAGGCAGACCGCGAGACGAGAAACGACAGTGCCAGCACATCGCCGGTACAAAGGGGCCCCTCCAGGGCCCCATCCCCTCCCTTTAAGTTCAGAAGCACGTTGACTACGCCCGATGGAACCCATTGAGGATATCATATCCAAGGCCGAGGCAGGGGACGTGCAGTCCTGCTTCGAGCTTGGGCAGAGGTTCGCACTCGGCCAGGGCGTCGATGCGGACGAGTCTGCCGCCTTCGGTTGGTACGTCCGCGCAGCCAAAGGGGGTCATCCCGGGGCCCAGTTCGTCGTAGGCCACTGCCACGCCTACGGCCTGACGGTCCCAGCTGACCCTGCGGAGGGCTGCATGTGGATGTTCCGCGCATGCATGGAGGGCAACGCGGAGGCGCACAGATGGCTGTCCGACTATTACCAGTCGCACGAGACGCCGAAGGACGGCGTCGTCTTCGAATACTTCAGGCAGAGGGCGGGCGCCGAGGATCCCGACGCGTCCTACGTTCTGGGCAGGCTGAAGGAGCTCGCCGTGGGCACGGAGTTCGACCCGGCGGGCGCTTTCGCGGATTACACCGCGGCCGCCGAGGCAGGTCACAACGCCGCACGCTGCATGAGGGCCATCTGCATCCTCAACGGCATGGGCACCAGCCGCGACAGGAACCACGGGGCCGCCATGCTCCAGGAGCAGGCCGAGGCGGGATACGCGCCGGCCGCCGAGGAGCTCGGCAGGTGCTACGAGTACGGCTACGGAGTGGCCAGGGACCGCAGCAAGGCTTTCGCGATCTACAGGGAGCTCGCCGATGCGGGGGACGCATCGGGAATGTACAACCTGGGAAGGGCGTACATGGACGGCATCGGCGTCGAGAAGGACGGACCGGCCGCATACGCATGGTACTCGGCAGCCGCCGGCAGGGGATCCATCTCCGCCGTGTACGGACTCGCCAGGTGCCACATCGGAGCCGTGGGGACCGAGAAGAACCGCGACCTGGGACTGAAGCTGCTCGAGGAGGCCGCCTCCTTCGGACAGACCGACGCCATGGTCATGCTCGGACAGCTCAACGCCCGCGGCAAACAGGTCAAGAAGAACACCCAGCTCTCCGCAGCCTGGTTCAAGAGGGCCGCCGACCTGGGCGACGGATACGCCCAGCTGGTCACCGGCGACAACTACGCCAACGGCACCGGCCTCAAGAAGGACAACAAGATGGCCATCAGGTACTACCTGATGTCCGCCGCCCACGGCAACGACGTGGCCTGCTTCAACGTCGGCAACGCCTACGCCCTCGGACGCGGAGTCCCGAGGAACGACGAGCAGGCCTTCATCTGGCTCAACAGGGCCGCCGAGGACAACTACATGAAGGCCCAGTACTCCGTCGCGGAGGCTTACTCCAAGGGACGCGGAGTGAAGAAGGACCTCGCCAAGTCGTTCGCCATCCACAAGCAGCTCGCGGAGAACGGATTCGCCAAATCCCAGTACCATGTCGCCTACGGATACATGGAGGGAGAGGGCACCGAGAAGGACCCCGCGACGGCCTACGGATGGTTCGTCAAGGGAGCAGAGGGCGACGACCCCGTGTGCCTCTACTACGCCGGATACTGCTGCCAGAACGGCCTCGGCACCGAGAAGGACATGGACAAGGCCGTCGAGTGGTACACCCGCGCCGCACAGCTGGGACACATCATGTCCAGGGACATCGTCGAGCGCCTGACCGGCGAGAGGGTCCAGATCAAGGAGAAGGAGTCCCCGTTCCAGGCCTACCTCAGGTCCGCCGAGAAGGGAGACCCCGACGCCATGTTCATCGTCGGACGCTGCTACCAGGACGGAGTCGGCACCGAGAAGGACATGGACAAGGCCATGGAGTGGCTCAAGAAGGCCGCTGACAAGGGCAACGCCGCAGCCAAGAGGATGCTGCAGCCCAAGCAGTGATGAAACTCCAGACGGGGGTACGCCCCCGTCGACTTTCCATTTTTGCAGATACGGATGGGTCCATCCGGAAGAAGATGTGATCCGGGAGCCCCTCGCGGCGGCCCCCGAGATGTTTGATTCAGCTCCAGAGAGCCATGACGACGCCGACGGCCACGAGGATGACCAGGCTGATCGCCGGGAGCGCGTTGACGCACCTGTCCTGTTTGGAAATCTTGTGCTCCATGGGGGCGAATCCACGTATTCTCTATAAAGTAAATCCCCAACCTAGATATCCGCGACCGCGATGACCCTGACCGTGATCGGGAGAATCAGAGTTATGTTCGTATGCTACGGCAACATATGCCGCAGCCCCATGGCCGAGTTCGTCTTCAGGGACCTGCTGTCCCGTGAGGGGCTCGCCGAGAGATTCGTCGTCGCATCGTCCGGAACAAGCGGGGAGCACATAGGCGACCCCCCGGACCCGAGGACCGTGAAAGAGCTCTCGCTCCACGGAATCGGCGCCTCTGGAAAGACCTCCAGGAGGCTCCTGCGCTCGGACTTCCTCGACTACGACTACATCGTCTGCATGGACTCGTCCAACCTCGGATACGCCAACAGGATCGCACCCTACGAGAAGGTGGCCGAGATCTCCAAGCTCATGGACTTCGCCGGTGACGGGGATGTGGCCGACCCGTACTACACGGGCGACTTCGGCAAGGCCTACCGCGACATCCTCCGCGGATGCGAGGGGCTCCTGGAGCACATCAGGACGCAGCATCCGGAGCTGGGCGCATGATCAGGACCTTCGTGTCCATACCGGTCCCGGACTCCCCGGAGATGGATTCCCTCAGGAAGGAGCTCAGGGTCGCCGGCATCCGCCCCAGCCCCCCGGAGCAGACTCACATCACCCTGAGGTTCATCGGCGACGTCCAGGAGTCCAAGGTGAAGAGGATAACCGCATGCGCCGAGCGCGCTTCGCAGGGTGTCGCGCCCTTCGAGCTGCGCGTCTCCGGAATCGGGGCATTCCCGAACGAGAACAGGCCATCGGTCGTATGGCTGGGGGCGGAGCCCGCCGGAACCCTCCGCACCCTCGCGGACCGCCTCGCCGACGAGCTCCGTAGGGAGGGCATCGGATTCGACGCGAAGCCCTTCAAAGCCCACGTCACGGTGGCCAGGTCCCGCGACGGCGTTGTCCCCCGCAGGATCTTCGATTCCCACCGCGACACCGTGTTCTCGGAATCACTGGTCCGGGAGATCCTCGTCATGAGGAGCGACCTCGGCCCGGGCGGGGCGAAGCACACCGTCCTGGCCAGCGTGCCCCTCCTGGAATGATTATACACATCTAATATCGTGCATGAATACTTGCACTGACGTCTTCCCTTTAAATCCCGTGTGAGCGAACGACCGTCCCGAGTAACATGCAACTCAGGAACGGAAAGGAGGATTCGGGAGGCATAGAGGGCCTCCCGCTCCAGCTCATGATCATCATACTGGTGGCGACCATGGGGGCCGCCATTCTCGTGGGCTGGATGGGGAACATAGAGGCGCCCCACTCGATAGGGGATGTGGACGTGGATCCGGACAGCGTCGAGGCCGGCGCTGACGGCTCGATCGTCGAGGCCGTCACGATCACCGTCACCGACCAGGACGGTAACCTGCTCGAGGGCGCTACCGTCGTCCTCGAGGGCCTCAACGTGAGGGTCTCCGGCGACGACGGCTACGAGACCGCGTATCTCGTCACCGACTCGGAGGGCAAGGTGACGTTCGAGAACCTGAACGTCAGACAGTCCGGGAACGCGTCCGTGGGATTCATAGACGTCCTGGTGACGAAGTCCGGATACGGCGAGAGCAGCGACTGCAGGATCACGGTGGTATTTTGAGGTCCGACGACCGCGGCGTGCTGGACATGCCGGTTAGGCTCGCGGTCGCCATCCTCATCATAGCCACGGTGACGCCCGTTCTGATGGGGATGGTCGGTACGGCCGAGGACGTCATGTCGTCGTCGGAGGCGGAGGTCGAAGCTGACAGACTCTGCGACGGCATCTCCAGGGCCTACTACGGCGGCGAGGGTACGATGGTCTCCGTCGAGCTCTCGATCCCGCCGGGACAGGCCCTGAAGTTGGGCGGGGACAAGGAATACGTCATCCGCATCCTGGACGGCGGGAGGGAGATCGACAGGGTCTACATCGAACGTCCCGCCGTCCCCGTGCTAGAACCGGTGACGATCGCCGGCAGGACGGTCGTCACGATACAGAGCGGCGTATCCGATGGCGACTACGGGGTCTGGGTGACGGCATGATCGCGTTCACCCTCTCCCGCGTCGTCATGTGCGTGTGCGGGATCGCTCTGCTCGCCGCCGTCACCGGGATCCTCGGAGCCGTCAACGACGATTCCGAGAGCGGGATGATGGACGGGCTCGCCGACTCGGTGGCCGACATCCTGGACAGGTTCGAGGGCTCGGAGACGGACGAGCTGACGCTCCGCGGAATAGAACTGCTTCCGTCCGACGACCATGTCCTGACGGTGTCCGGGCACGTCGTCACCATAACCTGCGGCGACAGGACGTCCAAAGCGGCCACATCGTACGACGGGGAGTTCGAGCTCCGCCGCTCGACCACGGTCACGCTATCGAAATCGGTTCCCGAAGGTCTCGGCGATGTGCCTGACGGCATCGGTGAACACGTCGATCTCCTCGGGCGTGTTGTAGATGTACGTGGAGGCGCGGGCGCTGCCGTCGATCCCGCGGGAGACGTAGAAGGGATGGGCGCAGTGCATGCCGGAGCGGATCATAACGCCGGCCATGCTGTCGAGCATCATGCCGATGTCGTGGGCGCCGAGGCCGTCGATGTTGAACGAGAACACGCCTCCCCTCAGACGGGGCTCCTCGGGACCCACCACGTGCAGACCGCGGACGTCCTCGAGGGACGAGCATATGCGCTCCATGAGCGCGAGATCCCATCTCTCGACCTCGTCCATGCCTATCTTGGATAGGTATTCAAGGGCCGCCTTGGTGCCTATGATGCCGGCGTAGTCCTGCAGACCCGCCTCGAACCTGTCCGGTATCGGGGCGAGGTTGACGGAGTCGTAGGTGGCCAGTCCGACGGTGCCGCCTCCGAGCTCCAGCGGGCGCATCTTCTCAAGGACCTCGCGCCTGCCGTACATCACGCCCATGCCGGACGGCCCGAGCATCTTGTGGATGGACATGCAGTAGACGTCCGCCCCGATGTCCTCGAGGTCTATCGGCATGTGCGGGGCAGCCTGGGCGCCATCCACTATGACTATGGCGCCGTAGTCGTGGGCGATCTCCGCGACCGCCTTCACCGGGACGGTGCACCCGGTGACGTTGCCCGCGTGCTGGACCGAGACCACCTTCACGTCGTGGTCCATGCACTTGTGGAACGATTCCAGGTCGAACGTGCCGTCGGCCCTGGACCTGGTCATGCGCCTCCTTATCCCCACCGTCTCCTGGAGACGGAGCCAGGGC
>CASFYI010000014.1 GCA_949298875.1 uncultured Methanomassiliicoccales archaeon
ATGGCCTCCCTGAGGCTGCCCACATGCAGGATACCCGTCGGGCTGATCCCGGTCGCGATGAGCGGATGGTCGCAGTTGTCCACGACATCCTTGGCAATAACGTCTGCCCAGTGCATGCTAATCGGCGGTGCGATGGGCGCTCTGATTAAATATTTAATCTAAAGGGCGCGCCCGCCTGCGACGCGAGCGTCGCGACTGTCGACTGGTCCGACCGGGCATCTGTGGAACGAACTCCCTTCAGGGGTTCCCTTTCTTTCAGACAGTGCCAGATGTCCCGGGCATGACGATTTATTGAGCTACAATACAGGATTAAATAATCCAAGGTAGGCAATCCGTCTTTAATACGGGCATGTCATGTGCCGCTTCGCCTGGCCTGTGGGATTCCCGGAAGCTGGGATGGGATGCGACCCGGTCGCTATGCGACAGGCGGCCGGCAGGGGAAGGACCATGGACAAGGTGAAGGCGGCGGCCGCGGTCATCATAGGGATGATCATCGTTCTGGCGGCGGTTTACGTCATGTTTCACGAGGATCGTGCCGATAGGAGCCTCGAATCCACAGAGGATGATGCCGATCCCGCCCCCATCGGATCCATGGATGCCTTCCCCGAGGTCCCATCCGCGTCCACGCCGCCGATTTCCTCGGGCGATGTCAGCGTATCCTCTCCGGATCATCCTCGGATGGTCGCATGCACCGTTCTCCGATGCGACCGCAGGCACATCCGACCGATCTATCGTTTCGAAAAGGCGGTCTTGTGACATCCATGTTCATTGGTCTATGGTTATCAGACCTCCAATCATGAACAGGCCATATATTGACTAATATTATACATTAACACACCATTATATACAAATATCAGCGAAGGCCATCATCCTCCCATGGCAATACCGAGAGACGCACGCATCACACTCGATCCCGAGGAGATCCCCAAGCGCTGGTACAACCTCGCCGCGGACCTCCCGGAGATCAAGCCTCCGCTCAATCCCGTCACGAAGGAGCCCGCCAAGCCGCAGGACTTCGAGGCGATCTTCTGCAAGCCCATCATCCAGCAGGAGGCCTCCACCGAGAGGTACATCGACATCCCCGAGGAGGTCAGGGACAACCTCGTCGCCCTCAACAGGCCGTCGCCCCTCCAGAGGGCCTACCGTCTCGAGAGGTACCTCAAGACCCCCGCGAAGATCTACTTCAAGAGGGAGGACACGAGCCCTCTGGGCAGCCACAAGGGCAACACCGCCCTCGCCCAGGCGTACTACAACGCGGAGTCGGGCATCCACACCCTCACCACCGAGACCGGCGCCGGCCAGTGGGGTACTGCCCTCGCCATGGTGTCCAATCTCTTCGACATAGACACCACCGTGTTCATGGTCAAGGGCAGCTACAACCAGAAGCCCTTCAGGAAGACCCTGATGCACATGTACGGCGCCGAGGTCTACGCATCCCCGTCCGAGTACACCGAGTTCGGGAAGAAGATCCTCAAGGAGCATCCGGACACCACCGGGTCCCTGGGGATCGCCATCTCGGAGGCCTGCGAGCTCGCCATGAAGGACGAGGGCACCTGCTACGCCCTCGGCAGCGTCCTGAACCATGTGATGCTGCACCAGACCGTCATCGGGGAGGAGGCCATGCTGCAGATGCAGAAGGCCGAGATCACCCCCGACTACATGATCGCCTGCGTCGGCGGCGGCTCGAACTTCGCCGGATTCACCTTCCCCATGATGCACGAGAAGATCAAGGGCAGGAGCGAGACCGAGATCATCGCCGTCGAGCCGAAGGCCGCGCCCTCGCTCACCGAGGGCGAGTTCAGATATGACTACGGCGACACCGCTGGCGTCACGCCCCTGCTGATGATGTACACCCTCGGGTCGGAGTTCATCCCCAAGAGCATCCACGCCGGAGGCCTCAGGTACCACGGCATGTCCCCGCTCGTGTCCGCCGCGTACGACCAGAACCTCCTGACGGCGGTGGCCTACGATCAGACCGAGACGTTCGAGGCCGGCGTGACCTTCGCGAAGACCGAGGGCATCGTGGCCGCACCGGAGTCCTGCCACGCCATCAAGGCGGCCATCGACAAGGCCCTGGAGTGCAAGGCGACCGGTGAGGAGAAGACCATCGTGTTCTGCCTCTCCGGCCACGGGTTCCTCGACCTCTACGGCTACGACCAGTACCTCGAGGGCACGATGCAGTCGTCGTCCATCGACAACTGAATCAAACGGCCCCGCCTGGAACCGGGCGGGGCCGGACTTAATCCAGTTTCTCTGTTGTTCACACCCTGCTTTCTGTTCGCACGGTCTGCTTTCGTGGCATCTCTTCACTTCCAGACCGTTCTGGCAAGTCTCGGTGCGGATTATTGTCCATCATCGAAATCTGTAACATGGGTGTGAGATCCCTGCTTGAAGGAATTAATATAGGTGTAATACGGACCGCTTCAGCAATCAATATAGGTGTTATCATACCGCATTCGAATACATAAATGATATGACAATGCATTCTGCTGGCTATGTCGATCCGGTGTTCTTATGATGATAATAAGAGGGTCGAAGCATCGGATCGCTCCGAACCCTCTGGCCCCCAGTGTACCGGGAGCCGCCTACGGGCTCACGCCCATTCGAAATTTTCCTTTCTGGCGCCTAGCTCGAAGTGCAGCTTCGCGATGCCGAGGTCCACGTCGGAGTATGCTCCCTTGGATGTCTCGGCTCTGACGCGCCCGTCGCTCTGGAAAATGAACCTGAACCTCTGCCTGTTCATGGCCGATGGTGCCAGCATCACAGCTTCGATGCCCTTGGCGAACCATTCGGGCGCATCTTCTTCGCATCTCCCGAGCATGTCGGCGGGTCTGCTCTTGTGAGCCGTCCCATCGTTCTCCCCGTACCCGATGGCCAGCATGCAGGCGAGCTTCTCGTCGTCAGCCACCTCCGCCTTGCACTTCTTCTTGCTGTAGGAGAGCCCGACCCAACAGGTCCTCAGACCCAGTTGCTGTGCGCGGAGGACTATCCTCTCCCCGTAGTATCCGACCTTCTCGTCGGATTCGGAGGTCTTCTTGACGAGGGCGACGTAGTTCCTGACATTCTTGAATCCCGCGGAGAGGATGCCGTCGAAGGCGCCGGGAGAGTCGGTGAACAGCTGGAAGCTGAGGCCGCCCTGTGCGTTGCAGGCGTCGACGGTCTCCTGGAGGAGGCTCTTCACGGGTTCCTCGATCCTCCGGTCCGTATATCTCCGGACCGAGTGCCTGTCCCTCATCGCCTCCATGATGTCGATCTCGTCCATCGTATCGTCTCCTCGGATCCCGTGTGTCGGGCATCTCTATGACGTGTCTTCTGCTCGATTCGTATTTAATGGGTCCTGGAGAGGCTTCGTCTGATCCCTCAGCGGTACTGCGAGTCGTCCACGGGCTCACACCACTCGTTGGACGTCCCCGTCCCCGGCACCTCTATGGCCAGGTGGGAGAACCAGCTGTCCGGCGCTGCCCCGTGCCAGTGCTTCACGTTGGCCGGGATGTTGACGACGTCCCCGGGATTCAGCTCGCGGATCTCGCCGCCCCACTCCTGGTAGCGTCCCTTCCCTGCGACGCAGATGAGTATCTGCCCTCCGCCGGTCTCCGCGTGGTGTATGTGCCAGTTGTTCCTGCAGCCCGGCTCGAAGGTCACGTTGAACACCCCCATCTGGGTCGTGGATACCGGTGCCAGATAGCTCCTTCCGACGAAGTACTGTGCGTAGGCGTCGTTGGGCTGGCCTATCGGGAACACCATCTCGGTCTGGTGCCTCGCCATGGCTTCGTCCGCCGGCTCATCGGCCCAGACCTCCTTGGCCATGTTGAATGCGGCCCAGGCCTTCGGCCAACCGGCGTAGAACGCCGCATGCGTGAGGACCTCAGCGATCTCCGCCCTGGTGATCCCGTCCCTCCTCGCCGATTCCAGATGGTATCTGAACGACGAGTCCGTGAGCCCTTGGGACATCAGGGAAACAACAGTCACAAGAGACCTGTCGCGCAGCGACAGCCTGTCCTCCCTGGACCACACCTCCCCGAACAGCACATCGTCGTTCAGCTCGGCGAACTTCGGTGCGAAATCCCCCAGAGAATCCCTTCCAGCGGTCTGCTTCACCATTTGACGTCACCTGCCCTCGCGGGCGCAGGGACATGGGTCTGGGCATATTTAATTACATAGTGTAATTTAAATCCCATCCCAGACCCCTTTTCCCTTATATACGGCGACGGCGTGGACCCGCCGATGGCGGGTATTCTTCTTGCGGACCGTGTCGAGGTCAGGGAGCAGAGCGAGGGCAGCA
>CASFYI010000015.1 GCA_949298875.1 uncultured Methanomassiliicoccales archaeon
ACCGCGACGACAACCGCTATGATCGCGTTCTTGTTCTCCATGTTACCACTCAGGTAGGACCTGTTGGATGGATACGTCATCCTGGCAATAAAAAAGTGCTGGATGTATATGACCAATGCACGTCGCGACATCCGGCCATATCCCGGATAATGATCGATGGAGGGGTCTGGCCCCTCCGGAATCACTCGTCCTCGATGATCTCCTCGGGGGCGCCCGCGAACTTCACCAGCGCGAAGGCCTCCATGAA
Organism: uncultured Methanomassiliicoccales archaeon; assembly: GCA_949298875.1. Classification (GTDB taxonomy): domain Archaea; phylum Thermoplasmatota; class Thermoplasmata; order Methanomassiliicoccales; family Methanomethylophilaceae; genus Methanoprimaticola. The sequence continues at coordinate 248 of CASFYI010000015.1, forward strand.
GTGCAGCTTCCCGGGGAGCACGAGGGAGTGGAGAGGCTCGCCCAGGTCCATCTTCAGGAGGTCCTGCGGGTACCCGGCGAACACCCTCTCGTCGGGGCATCCCACATGGGTGGCCACGCAGAGGATGGTCTTGTCGTCGATGAGCCCCTCGCCCCACTCGGACTCGGCGGTCATCAGCCACTCGATGGCCTGGTGGGCGGTCATGTACCTGAGCTCGTCGGCCCTGATGTCCAGGAGGATGAGCGTGTGCAGACCGCGCCTCTTGTTCTCCATGATGTGGTCGTAGGGGGACTTGGGGTGGTAGTTCTCCTCCATGAACGGCAGCGTGACCGTCCTTCCGAACTTGTAGTGCTGGAGGCCCAGCGACGTGGGGCACGCGGAGAAGATGGAGATGCCGTGGAAGACCCTGACCGGGATGCCCTCCTCGGCCGCCTGGATCCTCAGGTCCACATGGGTGGTGGCGGACATGGTGTCCCCGGCGGTTATGAAGCCGACCCTCATGGTCTTCGCATCGGAGATGATGTCGTTGCACTCCTCCACCTGCGCGCGGTAGAGGATGTGGATCTTCTTGCCGATGGCCGCCTCCAGATCCTCCGGCTTCGTGCCGATGAGGACGGAGGTGTAGAACTCCGCGTAGATCTTGTCGCACTCCTTCAGTGCGTTGAACGCCTTGACGGTCATTCCGTCGGTACCGCTTAGGCCGAGTCCCACGAAGACGAGTTCGGATGTCATCGGGCGCTGAATGAATGGGGGATATAAAAGGGGGAAGGGGGCCCGCTTCATCTTTATCTTGATCTTTATCGCGCCAAGGATAAGGATAAGGATAAGGATCCTTTTTGTCCATTTTCTAGACTTTGTGCTTAGGATACTCACATACAAAGATGCGAGCCCGCTCGGATCAACCCGCACGGTCGGATCTGAAACGATTCAGAAAGGTGGGAAGCTGTTTCTTAGAGTGGGAGGGGTCGCCCCCTCCCTGAATTGTTTATGATCACTCCTTGACCAGGGTGACCAGGGCGTCGACGGCCCAGCAGCCCTTGCCCTTGAGCCCGACGATGACCGGGTTGATCTCCAGCTCGCGGATCTCGGGGTTCTCCTCGGCGATGAGGACGATCCTCTTGATGGCATCCTTGAGGGCGTCGATGTCCGCCTCGGGCAGTCCCCTGGCTCCGGACATGAGCTTGTAGGCCTTGGTGGACTTGATCATCTTGTCGAGCTGCTCCTCGGACATGGGCACGTGGGCCTGGGAGATCTCCCCCAGGATCTCGACGTAGATTCCTCCGAGACCGAAGGACACGACCGGTCCGAACTGCTCGTCGCGGATCATGGACAGGATGACCTCCTGTCCGGAGACCATCTGCTGGATGGAAACCCCGACGATGTTCGCTCCGGGGACGGCCTTGGTGCAGGAGTCCATGATCTTGGTGTAGGCGTCCTTGGCCTCCGCGGCGCTCTTGACGCCGACGACGACCCCTCCGACATCGGTCTTGTGCTTGATGTCGGGGGAGACGATCTTCATGACCACGGGGTAGCCGATCTTGTCGCACGCGGCGGCGGCCTCGTCGACGCTCTTGACCAGGGCCTCTCCGGGGGTGGGGACGCCGTAGGCGGCGAAGATCTCCTTGCCCTCGCTCTCGGACAGGGAGTCCCTGCCCTCGGCCTTGGCCCTGTCGAGGACGGCCTTGGCGGCCTCCCTGCCGGCGACCTTCGGAGTCTGCAGGGGGGTCTCCTTCTGCTCGGCGTTGATGGTGTAGCGCCTGAGGATGGACAGCGCGCGGACCGCCCTGTCGGGGGTGGGGAAGCACGGGACCCTGCCCTCCTTGAGGATGGCGTTGGCCTTGTCGCACTTGTATCCGCCGGCGAAGCAGACGGTGGTGGGCACGGGGATGTCGTCCCTCATCTCGACGATGATCCTGGCGACGGCCTCGAGGTCGGCGGTGTCCAGCGGGGATCCCATGATGACGAGACCTCCAACGTTGGGGTCCTTGGTGACCACGTTGATGGCGTTCTTGAAGTACTCGGCCTTGGCGTCTCCGCGGACGTCGATGGGGTTGGTGAGTCCGGCCACGGTGGGGACTCCCTCCCTGATCTGGTCGAGGATCTCGTCGGAGAACTTGACGGCGTAGACGTTGGGCGCGTCGTAGGTCGCGTCAGCGGACATGACACCGAGGCCTCCGGCGTTGGTGATGATGGCGATGCCGTCCTTCTTCATGGGGCTGCAGGTGCTGAACACGCTGAGCGCGTCGAACATCTCGTCCAGGTTCAGGGCCCTGAAGATGTTGAGCTTGTCGAAGATGACGTTGTTGACCGCATCCGATCCGGCGAGGGATCCGGTATGGGAGGACGCGGCGGCGGATCCGGCCTGGGTCCTTCCGGACTTGAAGACCACGATGGGCTTCTTCACGGGCATGTTCTCGACGGCCTCGACGAACTTCTCGCCGTTGTTGATACCCTCGAGGTACATTCCCAGGACCTTGGTGTTGGGGTCCTCGGAGATGGACTTGATCAGGTCGGCCTCGTCGACGTCCGCCTTGTTCCCGAAGGTGACGAAGTTGGCCAGGCCCATGCCGTTGTGGTAGGCCCAGTCGATGATGGAGGACCCGACGGCCCCGGACTGGGAGAAGATGGATATGTTCCCGCTCTTGGGCAGGAGGTGGGCGAAGGTGGCGTTGACGCCGGCCCCGGGGTTCATGAGCCCGAAGCAGTTCGGTCCGAGGAACCTGACGCCGCACTCCTTGGCGACGGCGACGAGCTCCTTCTCCATCTCGGCTCCGGCGGGGGAGTCCTCCTTGAATCCGGCGGTGAGGATGGTGGCGTACTTGATGCCGGCCTCCTTCATCTTGCGGATCTCTCCGGCGACGAGGTTGTTCTTGACCGCGACGACGGCCAGGTCGATGGGCTCGCCCACATCGGTGACGGAGGCGTAGGCCTTGAGGCCCATGATCTCCCCGCCCTTGGGGTTGATCGGGTAGAGTTTGCCCTTGAACCCGGCGTTGATCATGTTCTTGAGGAGCATGCCGCCCAGCTTGGCCTCATCGTTCGACGCTCCGATGATGGCAACGGAGTTGGGACTGAGGATTTCCTTCATGAGGTCGCGTATCTGGTCCGCTCTCATAAAAAGGTTTCTTCTGATTTCGTAGAATCGTGGTAAATTTCGTAGGGATTTTCACGAATTTCGAAAAAACGCGTTTCGAATTTCACGGAATCAGTAGAATTACGTCAAATGTACGATTATTTTTCGTACACATGGACCCGAGAGGCATCTCCTACGGCGAATGACGTAGGACGGCAGTCGCGATCGCTCCGCGGACTCGTCCATGAAGGACTTGTCGACCTTCTTGCGCTGGCGTCCGCCGGTCTTCTTGAGCTTGCCCTGGTTGATCGCCCACTCGTAGCTCTTCTGCTCCGGCGGGGTGATCAGCACCCTCTCGCCTTTGCCGTACTTCCTGCCGGTCACCCAGTTGGTGAACGGGGCGACCACGCGGTACTCGTCCGCGTCGAGCACGATCTCGCGCACGGTGGGCCTGCCCTTCATCTGCGAGTAGGTGCCCGCGAACTCCGTGGCGTGGCCGTCCCTGACCTCGATGACCTTGGTGCACACGGTGTCCAGGAAGTACCTGTCGTGGGTGACCGTGATCACGGTGCCGTCGTACTCGTTCAGGGCCTCCTCGACGGCGTGCTTCGCAGGTATGTCGAGGTAGTTCGTGGGCTCGTCCAGGATGAGGAGGTTCGTGGCGTCGAGGAGCAGCGTGCACAGCGCGACCCTCGCCCTCTGCCCTCCGGACAGGGTGGAGATGGGCCTCTCGACATCGTTCCCGAACATGAGGAAGCGGGCGAGCATGTGCCTGGCCTCCGCCCTGCGCTCCTTGCCCACGATAAGCAGGAGCTGCTCCTCGGCGGTGAGCTTGGGGTCGAGCATCTCGTGATGCTGCGAGTAGTACCCGATCTTCGCGCCGGGGGCGACCCACAGGTCCCCCTTGGATGAGATCTCGCCGAGCAGCGCCTTCACCAGGGTGGACTTCCCCTCGCCGTTCGCGCCGAATATGCCGACCTTCTCCCCCTTCTGGATGTCGAGGTCGACATCGGAGAGGATCCTCCTCCCGCCGAGGTCCACGCAGAGGCCCTTGGCGATCATGACGTTCTTGCCGGACTTGGGCGCGGACTGGATGCGGACGGTGATCTCCTGCATCTTCTCCGGCTTCTCCTTGACCTCCATCTTCTCTATCATCTTCTGGCGGGTCTTGTGGGTGGTCATGTACCACTGGTCCTGGTGGAGCTCGGCGGCGATCTGCTCCTGCTTCTTCTTCTGGGAGGCGTACTTGCGGTACTCCTTCTCCATGCGGTCCAGCTCCAGCATCTTCTTCATGATGAAGTCGGAGTAGTTCCCCTTGTACTCGCGGGACTTCCCGCGGTCGATCTCCAACATGCGGGTGGCGATCTTGTCCAGGAAGTACCTGTCGTGGCTCACCACGAGCACCGCGCAGTGCGATTTGATGAGGTAGTCCTCCAGCCACTCGACGGTGGTGATGTCCAGGTGGGATGTGGGCTCGTCCATCACGAGCAGGTCGCAGTCGTCCGCCTGGATTACGATCCTGGAGAGCATGACCTTGGTGCGCTCCCCTCCCGAGAGGGTGGACATGAGACGCTCCATGATGTCGGGATCGAGGCCGACCTTCCTCAGAGCCTCGACCTTCTGGGCCTCGTCATCCTCGTCCACCTTGGCGAGCCTCGCCTCCAGGGCGGAGTTCTCCTCTGCCAGGGCGTTCCAGTCGATGTCCCCGCCGGACATCATCTCCGCCTCGATCTCGGCCAGCCTCCTCCTTATGGCCTCGATGTGGCCGTACGGGCGTCCGAGGACCTCGCGCACGGTGACGTCGCCAGACTCGGCGAACTGCTCCAGGTAGCCTATCCTCTCAGTCTGCTGTATGAGCTCGCCGGTGTCGGGTTTGATCTCGCCCATGAGGATGCTCAGGAAGGTGGTCTTCCCGGCGCCGTTGACCCCGATGAGTCCGATGCTGTCGCCCTCGTTGATCTGGAGGCTGACGTCCTTGAGGACCTTGACGGGGCCGAAGGCCTTGGCTATCGACTGGGCTTTGAGGAGCATGATGGACCCCAACCGCTCAAGATACAAATGTTCGCGCCTGGGCGTCCGCTCGTATGAACCTCGTCGTCCGCCTTAGAATTCTACTTTTTCACAATACCATCACCTTCCATGATGACAGCTCAGGGAAGGCTTTGAAACGCGAGAACCGACGGGCATCGCATCGGACGTACTCGTCCGGCAGCTCCGTGGGGACGACCCTGCGCTCCGTCAGGTCGGAGAGCCTCCTCAGGAACTCGTCCCTCCTGGCTATCGGTATCCTCGCCCTCACGTCGACGCGCTCGGAGTACTCGCACTGGGGACGCACGGCCATCAGATCGGCCATCTTCGACTCGAAGGCGCTGTAGTCGGCGTAGCCCATGTGAAACGAGTAGACGCAGCATGCCCTGCGGGTCACCCTGGTTACATCGGCGACCGCAATCTTCGCTCCCTCGGTGTAGGCGTGCACTAGGCCGCCGGTCCCCAGCAGGGTCCCGCCGAAGTACCTCACCACGACGACCATCGCGTCCGTCAGGCCGGTCCCCTTGAGGACCGCCAGGATCGGCTTACCCGCCGTGCCGGAGGGCTCCCCGTTGTCACTGGATCTCTCCTTCCTCGAGGAGCCACCGTACACCGCCGCCCAGCAGTAGTGGGTGGCGTCCCTCCATCTGGAGGATACCGACTCCAGGTTGGACTGGATGGAGCCCTCGTCGGGGCACGGCATGCATATCCCGATGAAGCGGGAGCCCTTGAGCGTCAGCTCGCCGGTGGTCTCGCCGGTGATCGTCTCGAAGTCGGATATGCTGCCCATAGGCAGGTGATTGAGAGGGCCGTTGTTGAAGGTTTTGAGAGGTCCCGGACGCCGAAAATGGCCGTTGTGAAAATGAGACGCAAATAAAATTCCAATGTTCTGATGCGATTTAGAGGACTTTTTCTGAATTTATATTTTAATTTTTCTCAAAATTTCAATGTCCGTTAATGTCAAGTGAAAATGGGTGATAAAAAGGAATTCCATACGATAGTGTAATAACAATAATATTTCCCATCAGGCCTAACACGGCAGACATCCCCGTTCCAGAGTCGGATCGGATGAGGCGGAACGACGAGGTCCCGAAGGACCTGTGAGAAGGTAAGGGTGGCCCCCTCCCCGGTCGGGAAGGGGGCCTTTGGATCGTTTTCAGGACTCCTCGGGGTCCACGTAGTTCTGGGCGGCCTCGAACTCGTCCAGAACCTCCTGAGAGGGGGCGGGCGTGAGCTTGGCCACGACGACCCCGACGATGAACGCCAGGATGAATCCGGGGAACAGCGAGTACATTCCGGTGAAGTCCATGAAGGTCTCCCAGAACACGACCACGGCGAATCCAGTGATCATGGCCGCCATGGCTCCCTGCCAGTTCATGCGCTTCCAGAACAGCGCCAGGATCATGACCGGCGAGAACGCGGATCCGAATCCGGACCAGGCGTAGGACACCAGGCCCATGATGTTGTCGCTGCCGAACAGGGCGAGGCACATTCCGATGATCGAGATGATCACGACGATGATCCTCGCGAGCCACATGAGATTCCTCTCGGAGATGTGGACCCTGCTGCTCTTGGCCAGGACGTCGTTGGTGATGGACGACGCGGAGACCAGGAGCTGTGAGCTCGCGGTGGACATGATGGCCGCGAGGATCGCGGCGAACACCACTCCGAGGAGGAACGGCGCGGTCTCCTGGAAGAGCTCCTGGGCGGTGTACATGAACACGAACTCCGCCTCGCTGGAAGACATGGACAGGATGTCTATGCCGTTCATCGGCAGGTAGACGCCCGCAATGATTCCGATCAGGCACACGAAGGACAGGGCGAGGATACCCCAGATCAGGGAGACCCTGCGGGCGACCTTGATCTCGGAGACCTTCCTGATGGACATGTACCTGACGACGATGTGGGGCATTCCGTAGTATCCGAGACCCCAGACGAGTCCGGAGATCACGACCGTGAGCGTGATCGGGACACCGGCGTTGTAGAAGAAGTCGGTGTACCCGGGCATCTCGGTGGCCATGATCTCATCCCAGCCGGTGGTGATGGTGTCCCATCCGACGTCCCCGATGATGACCAGCGGGACCATGACGATGACGACGACCATCAGGATGGCCTGGAAGAAGTCGGTCCAGCAGAGTGCCTTGTACCCTCCGAGGAAGGTGTAGAGGATGATGACGAGACCTCCGACGAGGATCCCCAGCTGCATTCCGCTGTCCTCCAGGAGCATCTCCATGACGATGCCGCAGCTCTTGAAGCCGGAACCGACGTAGATGGTGAAGAAGAACAGGATGACCACGGCGCAGATGATCCTCAGATATCCCTTGTGGTCGGCGAAGCGGTTGGAGAAGAACTCCGGCATGGTGAGGGAGTTCTTGGAGACGACGGAGTGTTTCCTGAGCCTCTTGGCCACGAAGAGCCAGGAGGTATATGATCCTATGAGGAGGCCGATCCCGATCCAGGCCTGTCCCAGTCCCATCAGGACGATGGATCCGGGAAGCCCCATCAGGAGCCAGCCGCTCATGTCCGATGCCTGCGCGGACATGGCGCTTACGTATGGGCCGAACGACCTACCCCCGAGGATGTAATCCTCCATGCTGTCGCGGTCCTTGACCTTCCAGAAGTGGATACCGATCAGGATCAGCGCGATGAAGTAGATGACGAACGCCACCGCTGTCATTGCGTCCATTTTGTTACCTTGGGAGGGTTTTAAGAGATGTATAACATAAAAAGAAAACCCCTGCCGAACATTCGAATGAGGGCGAGGCACCTCGTCATCCATCTGCCATCGGGGCGGAAGAAGACGTCGCATATGTGGATGGCAGACGATAGCCGACAACCTACACGGCATGCCCGAACACCTCAAAAGCCAACAATAAACTAGAGAGCATGATATCACCACATCATGCCCAGTTTCGATTCGGAAGCTCCCTTCGATGAACTCCCTCCGCTCCCGCCTAGGGAGGATATCGAGACAGAATCTGTCCTGAAGGCATGCATCGGAGCCTCCAGAGCATTGGGGGAACTAAGGGGACTTGTCGAGACTGTCCCGGAGCAGAAGATCCTCCTCGAACTCCTGCCACTGCAGGAATCCAGATCCAGCTCCGAGATCGAGAACATCCTGTCCTCGCGGAACAGACTCTTCGTGGCAGCCGCAGGAGGAGATGAATCTGACAGATTCACCAGAGAGATCCTGAGAGACAATCAGGCCCTTATGAGATACAACCATACGATTCCGGATCACACTGCATTGTGCGGAATCTGCTCCATCATATGCGATCAACCCATGGATTATCGCAGAACGGACGATGATGAGGTCTTCCTCGTCTCGTATGCCAACAGAGGAACGTCATACACACCTCCGTCTGGCAGCAATGTCGGACGTCTGATGAACAACCTGATGGAGTACATCTTCACAGACGATGAGACAGACCCGCTAATCAAGATGGCCGTCATGCACTATCAGTTCGAAGCCATACATCCATTCTTTGACGGGAACGGTCGCACCGGTAGAATCCTCAATATCCTGTATCTGCAGTACAATAAACTCTTGAATGAACCGATACTCTTCCTGAGCCAGTATATCATCGATCGCAAGAGCGAGTACTATCGTCTCCTGAGAGGGGTTACATCGGAATCCGCGTGGGAACCGTGGATCATATTCATGCTGGAAGGCGTCCGTGAGACATCGCTCTCCACAATACGCACGATAAGAGGCATAAGAAAGTTGATGACTGAAACCTCGCCGAAATGCGAGAGGCTCAACATACCCCTGTCGGCAATGGAATCCATCTTCTCCAATCCATTCTGCACGATATCCCGGATGCAAGCGGATGTCGGATGCAGCAGGGCCACCGCCGCCAAGTATCTGAAGGCGATGGAGAACGAAGGGATCCTCTCATCGGAGAGAAAGGGGAGGACCGTCGTATATCGCAACGACGGCCTCTTGGGTTTGTTCAGGGAGCGACGACGTGACTAATTTTTCAGATTTTTTAGTCACGTCATCTGCGACGTGACTAATTTTTCAGATTTTTTAGTCACGTCGCCGGGCTCACTCCTCCTCCGGGTCGAACTGGCTGTTGTACAGATTGGCGTAGAAGCCTCCCTGCGCCAGCAGCCCGTCGTGGGTGCCCTGCTCGATGATGTTGCCGTCCCTCATCACCAGGATCAGGTCGGAGTTCCTGATGGTGGACAGCCTGTGGGCTATCACGAAGGAGGTGCGGTTCTCCGTCAGGCGGTCCATGGCCTCCTGGATGACCCTCTCGGTGCGGGTGTCCACAGAGCTCGTCGCCTCGTCGAGGATCAGCAGCGGCGCGTCCTCGATCATGGCCCTGGCTATGGTGACCTGCTGCCTCTGGCCGGCGGACATCTCCGACGCGTCGTTGATGCGCGTGTCGTAGCCGTCCGGCAGGGTCTGGACGTAGTGGTACAGGCCGACCGCCCTGCAGACCTCGTCCAGCCTCTCGTCGGTGACACCCTCCTTGGAGTACACCAGGTTCTCCCTGAGGGTGCCCTCGAAGAGCCAGGTGTCCTGGAGGACCATGCAGAACAGGTCGTGGACGTCCTCCCTGCGCATGTCGCGGGTGGACACGCCGTCGATGAGGATGTCCCCCGAGTTCACCTCGTAGAACCTCATGAGCAGGTTGACCATAGTGGTCTTGCCCGCACCCGTCGGTCCAACGATGGCGACCTTCTGTCCGGGCAGGACCTCGGCCGAGAAGCCGTGGATGATCTCCCTGTCCGAGGTGTACCCGAAGCGGACGTCCCTGAACTCCACGTGGCCCTCCACATGGTCGAGCCTTGCGGACTTGCCGGACTCGTCCTCCATCTCGGGCTCGTCGAGGAACCCGAAGACCCTCTCCGCCGCGGCGGCGACCGCCTGCATGGAGACGACTGCCTGGGAGATCTGGGTCAGCGGCTGGGTGAACAGGCGGACGTAGATCATGAACGCCATGATGACGCCGAAGGAGATGCTCCCGTCCATCACCAGCAGGGCGCCGACGATGCACACCATCACGTATCCCAGGTTCCCGATGAAGTTCATGAAGGGCATCATCAGGCCGCCCAGGAACTGGGACATGAACCCGGACCTGTACAGGCTCCTGTTGATGCCGTCGAACTCCGCCTTGGCGGCGGCCTCCCCGCCGTAGGTCTTCATGACCAGGTGCCCGGAGTACATCTCCTCGACGTGCCCGTTCATGGCCCCGAGGTCCGTCTGCTGGCGGTCGAAGTACTTCTGTGAGCGCCCCATCACCACGGCCATGAAGGCGAACCCCGCCAGGGAGGAGAGGATCGCCGTGGCGGCCATCGTCATGTTCGTGTAGAGCATCATGACGACCGAGCCCGCCAGGAGCGTTACGGAGGTGGCCATCGTGCTGATGCTCTGGTTCATGGACTGGCCCAGCGTGTCCACGTCGTTGGTGACGCGGCTCATCACGTCCCCGGTGGTGCTGGAGTCGAAGTAGCGCAGGGGCAGCCTGTTGATCTTCCTCGAGATGTCGCGGCGGAAGTTGGACGCGGTCCTCTGCGATATGGTGGTCATGATGTACTGCTGGACGAAGGTCAGCACCGCGCTGACGGCGTACAGCGCCACCAGGAGCAGGCAGAGCGAGACTATCCTGTCCAGATCCATCTGGCCGACGATCCACTGGCCGTGATCCTGGTCGAACACCGAGACGCCGGCCTGGATCAGATCGGTCACGTCGCTGATGATGTTCGGTCCGGCGAGCGTGAGGACCGTCCCGATGCAGGCGATGACCATGGCGACCAGGAACGGGATCCTGTAGCTCCCCATGTACTCGAATAGACGCTTCCAAGCAAGCCTGAAGTCGTCCGCCTTGGCGCCCCTCATCGGGGGCCCCCTCCTTCCGTGTCCGGGTGCGGGGCTCATAGTCCCAGCTCCTCGTCGGACAGCTGCGACCTGGCGATGTCCAGGTACACCGGACAGGTGCGGAGCAGCTCCTCGTGCCTTCCCATGCCGACCACCTCGCCGTCGTCGAGGACGACGATCCTGTCGGCGTCGATTATGGTGCCTATCCTCTGGGCCACGATCAGCATCGTCGCCCCGGAGACCTCCCTTTTGAGGGCCTCCCTCAGGACCCTGTCGGTCCTGTAGTCCAGCGCGGAGAACGAGTCGTCGAAGATGTATATCTCCGGGTCGCGGCAGACCGCCCTGGCTATGGAGAGCCTCTGCCTCTGACCTCCAGAGAGGTTGGTCCCTCCCTGGGCGACCTCCGATCCGTAGCCCCCTTCCTTGGACTCCACGAACTCGGCCGCCTGGGCGATGCCCACGGCCCTCCGGACCTGCTCCTCAGTGGAGGCCTCCGACCCGTGGCCGTACCTCACGTTGGACTCTATCGTGCCCTTGAACATGAACGCCTTCTGCGGGACGTACCCGATCCTGTCCCTCAGGTCCTGCAGGCGGTACTCCCTGACGTCGACGCCGTCGACGAGCACCTGCCCCTCCGTGGCGTCGTACAGCCTGGGGATCAGGTCCACCGCGGTGGTCTTCCCGCTACCGGTGGCGCCGATGATGGCGACGGTCTCGCCCTTGGAGGCGGTGAAGCTGACGTCGTGCAGCACGTCGCCCGACGTCCCGGGATATTTGAAAGACACGTTCCTGAACTCCACGGTGCCCTCCCTCGGAGCGTCCGCGCCGGGGCCGTCCCTGATCGACGGCACGGTGTTGATGACCTCCTGCACGCGCTTGGAGGCGACCATCGCACGCGGGAGTATCATGAAGATCATCACGAGCATGATGAACGACATCACGACCTGCATCGCGTACGACGAGAACACGACCATGTCGGAGAACAGGGTCAGCTGGTCCTCCATGGCGGCCGCGTCGATGAGGGTCGCGCCGATCCAGTAGATCGCCAGCGACAGGCCGTTCATCACCAGCATCATCGCCGGGAACATGGTGGCCATGGCGCGGTTGGCCGAGAGGTTGGTGTCCGTGAGCTCCCTGTTGGCCTCCTCGGATTTCGCCTCCTGATAGGACTCGGCGTTGTATGCGCGGACCACGCGGATTCCCGAGAGGTTCTCCCTGGTGACCCTGTTGACGTTGTCGGTGAGCCCCTGGATCCTCTTGAACCTGGGGATGGCGTACAGCATCACGATCGAGATTATCGTGACTATGGCCACGACGCCCACGGCGGTGGCGACGGTCCACTCCCAGTTCTTGTCCAGGATCTTGGTTATCGCCCAGACCGCCATGATCGGCGCCCTGATTATGATCATCAGGCCCATGGCCGTGGTCATCTGGATCTGGGTGATGTCGTTGGTCGAGCGGGTTATGAGACTCGATGTGGAGAACCTGTTCATCTCCTCGAGGGAGAACGACTGGACGGCCGAGTACTCCAGGTCCCTCAGGCGCATGGAGAAGGATGTGGCGATCCACGCGGCGAGGCATCCCACCACGATGGAGACCACGAGGCTGCCGAACGCGCACGCCAGCATCATGCCGCCGTCCGCCAGGACGACGTCCATATCGGTGTTCAGACCGGTCAGCTGGGCGGTGATCGAGGTCATGTACCCCGGGATCTCCAGCTCCAGGTAGACCATGACAGCGACGAGCACGACGCAGACCGCTATGGCCGCCCAGTGCTTCGCGTTCAAGTACTTCAGTATCATTCCCCGGCCCCCTCCGGTCTGACCGGTATCGTCCCGACACGGTTCTCGGCAACGCTCTCCCTCCTCTGCGGAGGCGTGAGCACGAATGCCAGCGTGTGGAGCCTCTGCTCCTCCGACGTGCGGGAGAGGTACGGCTCCATCAGGGAGACCATGTCCCAGGACAGCTTCCTGGCCTGCTCGTCCGTGAGGTACACTCCTGTGGACGCGAATCCCGTGCTGTCCCTGTTTAGGTCCGCATCGGGATCCGCCGAGTACTCCTCGAAATCCCTCATCAGCCCGAGCATGAACGTCCCGAACATGCTGCAGTAGCCCTTCAGATCGTTCTCCCTCACCATGTCGACGTCGAAGTGCTCGAAGTCGAACGAGATGTCGTAAGTCCGCTCCGTGACGGCGCGGACCTTCGTCTCCGACACCACCCGTATGATGCCGGCATCCTGCATCCCGTTGAGCGCCCTGTAGACGGTGGTCTGGGATGCGCCGGTCTCCTGGAGGATCGTCTTGGCCGTCATCGGCCCGTTCCTCGCCAGGAGCATCAGTATCCTGAGCTTCAGCGGATTCCCGATGCACTCGTGGACGTCCGCCATGTCCATTCCCATGGGACGGGGCTCTCATTTTCGATATAAGAACATTACCATTTTGGAAACATAACCCACGCAGGAATGTTTCCTGATAGGGAATGATGACGATGGGGAATCGAAAATGAAGAGAACGGCGCCCGCCCCATGGGAGGGCGGACGCCGAGAGGCAGCAAATGTACTCGGGACGGCGGACCGTCCCTGATCAAGGGGGATCTCAGGCCAGGTCCCTGGCGAGCAGGGCCTGCTTGACGGTGGGTGTCGCGATGATCCTCCCGTGGATCCTGGCGCTGGACACCGTCTGCTCGATGAGCTCGGGCGTGACGTCCTCGTCCGCGACGACGAGGCCGACGAGCTCGATATCTGTCTTCTTGCCCGAATCCCTGAGACCCTCCAGATATCTGCGGCTGAGTCTCAGCGTACGGAACATGGTTTTCGGCATTGATATTCCTCCTCGGTCTGAACCGTTGCATCTGCATTATCACACGAATATAAAGGTTTAATGTTTCACGATAAACCCGTAATGTTTCGGTTAACTTGGGTAGAAACAGATTAATATTGACTCGACCTGGAAGAGCCGATAGCATGGAAGAGGAGAGTCTGGTCAGGCTCAGGAGGATATGCAGGATAGGATCCTGGGTCGCCGTCATCGTCGGCATCTTCATGGTCCTGCTGCTGGTCTCCAGCGCCGTCAACCTGACGCGGTGCTCCCTCGACCCGGAGTTCTGCCTCCCCGTGATGGACCACTTCCAGTCATGCGTCTCGTCCATGGAGGACCTCCTGATGGGCGCGTTCGGCATAATCCTCTGCGTGATCGCCTATCGCCTCCTCAGGATCAACGGCGACGGGTACACCCCATTCACCCGCGAGAACGTGACCGGCATGAAGACCATCGCCGCGGTCTCCATAATCGGCTTCGCCATCATACTCTGCGCCCAGATCTTCATGATCCTCATGATGAACCCGGACGAATGGTGGATCGACTTCCCCATGAGCCTCGTGATCCTGGCGGTAATCACCTATGTCTTCGCCCTGCTGATGGAATACGGCACCGTCCTCCAGACGGAATCGGACCACTTCCTGTGATACCATGCCGATAATCCTCAGACTAGACCGGATCATGGTGGACAGGAAGATGTCCCTGAAGGAGCTGGCCGAGAACGTCGGCATCTCCTACGTCAACCTGTCCAAGATCAAGACCGGGAAAGTCCAGGGGATTAGATTCTCCACGCTGGAGTCCATATGCGAGACGCTGGGATGCCAGCCCGGCGACATACTCGAGTTCGTGCCCGGGGAGCACCCGCGCGACGCCAGCGACGAGGAGTGCTCCGACGAGGCCGCGGGACACGCGCGATATCTGCTACCTTCTTCAACAGACACGCCGATTCGTACCCCATGAGCAGGAACGCATGGATCGCCGTAGCCGTCATCGCCGCGGTGATCGTCGTATCGGCATGCGCGTGGGCGATCCACGATGACCCCGCGCCGGACGAGGACGAACGGTTCACCAAGTTCCCCGATCCGATCCCCGACAACATACGCGACTGGCCGTCTTCCGCGGAGGCGACCGAGACCTACGAGGCCGCACTGGAGACCTACCGCGACGCCATCGCCGGAGACGTCACGGTCTCCGAGGCGAGATCCGCCTATGATGCGCTGAACGAGAGCTATCTCACACTGCAGGCGCAGTATTCCTTCGTGACCTACGACTACTGCAAGGACCCGTCGGCGCTGGGCGACGAGTACGTCCAATGGTCGGCGCTCTACAACGGGGCCGGGCCGGACCTCGTGGAGACGGTCGCCACATCCTTGGAGGGGGCCTGCGGGGACACGATCCGCCAGGCCATCGGCGACGAGACCGCCGATTCCATCCTCGAGAGCTACCACTCGGACCCGGGGGACGAGGCCCGCGAGCTGCAGAACCAGGAGAGCGCCCTGGTCAACGAGTACTACACCATGGACCCCTACTCCTATGAGGTCGAATACGGTGGAGAGACCTGGACCCTCGCCGACCTCCCGTCCGACAGGGCGGACGCCTATGCCGTCACCCACATGATATATGATGAGATGAACCTCGATGCGGCGGAGATCCTCCTGGACCTCGTCGACGTCCGCAACGAGCTGGCGGGACTCTACGGCTACGAGAGCTATCTTGACTACTCCTACGAGGTCGTGTACCAGCGCGGCTACGCGCCGGAGGACGCGGCATCCATGACGGAGACCGTGAAGGAGACCTTCCCCGGAATCGTCGACATGATGCTGGACGCAGGTTCCGAGATCCCGTCCATCTCAGGACCGGAGTTCGAATACGACGACCAGGAGGAGCTGTTCGACCTCGTGTACCCGATCATCAGCGGTGTCTCCGACCGCATGGGCGAGCTGTTCGACTACATGGTGGGCGAGGACCTCATAGACTTCCGGCACTCGGACACCAAGATGGACGGCGGCCAGACGCTGGACATACCCATGTTCGACTCCGCGTTCATCATCTCCGACTACACTGAGGGGAACTACGCCGTAGTGACCATGCTGCATGAGTTCGGCCATGCCGCCAACTTCTGCCTCGGGCCGACGAGCGTCTGCATCGACGTGAGCGAGATACAGTCCCAGGGTCTGGCGATGCTGACCATCGACGACGTGATCTCCGCCGTTCCGGAGATCGAGGACGGATACATCTTCAACGTCCTCTTCAACACCGTGGCGAACGTGGACCTGGCCGCCATGATCCACGAGTACGAGAACGCCCTCTACGCCGGGGACCTGACGGCGGCGGAGGCGGATTCGCTCTTTTCGGAGCTCATGGCCGAGTACGGCCTGGACAGGACATTCGACGACAACATCTGGACCATGACCCATCTGTTCGCCGCCCCGTGCTATTACATCAGCTACGGTAACGCCTATCTGAACTCCCTCGAGCTCTTCCTGATGTCCCTGGAGGACGAGTCGGGAGCGGTGGAGTGCTACCTCGACATCCTCGTCTCCGACGCCTCGGAGGGGTACTCCGAGACGGTGACCTCCGTCGGGCTCTCCGACATGCTCGACACCGCTAACGTGGCGTCCGTCGCGGAGGGCATCACGGACTACGTTGCTGAGATATGGGGATGAGAACGGCCCGAGGGCCGGCAAACGGTTTAAGATGAGGGGGTTCGACGCCCCCTCGTTTCTCACTCCTCCGACCCATCGTCGGACTTCGGGGCGGGGTTCCCTCCGAGGAACTTCGGCCCCTTCCAGTTCCAGTCGCCGAGCAGGTGCATGACGGCCGGGACGATGTACGTCCTGACGATCAGAGCGTCGCACAGGATGGCGAAGCACAGGGCGAATCCGAACTGCTGGAGCATGCCCATGGAGGACAGCATCAGCGTTCCGAAGGCACCTCCCATAATCAGTCCGCAGATGGTGATGACCGATCCGGAGTGGACCACCGCGTGGTGGATGGCCTCGTCGTTGCTCATGCCGTTGGCCCTGACGTTCTCCTTGATCCTCGTGGTGAGCAGGATGTCGTAGTCCATTCCGAGGCCGAGGCAGATGACCAGCAGGATGAGCGGGATCAGCCAGGTGACCTCGTCCCCGAAGAGGAGGTGCGTGGCTGCAAGGGTCCACACGATGCTCATCAGGATGGTCGCGACGGACCTCAGCGGGATGGTGTACGAGCGCATCACGAAGAACAGCAGGATGATGATCAGGACGACCACCAGCAGCTCGATCATCGTGAACTCGCCGGAGATGATCTCGGAGATGTCGTACATGATGACCGCGGTTCCCGTCACCCAGGAGGCGGTGATGCCCTCGGTGGAGGACACGTAGTCGTCGATGACGCCCTGCATGTAGGCGATGGAGTCCATGGAGATGGGCGCCATGGCGGCAGCGTGGGTGGACGCGGAGACCTTGACGAAGGTGACGTCCAGAGCCGTGTCGGCACCGACCTCGGTGGCGGAGGCGTCGAACTGGGCGTACTCGCCGCCGACGTATCCGAGGTTGACGTTGACCAGATAGTCCAGGGTGCCGGCGCCGGAGAGCGCGATGAGCGCGTCGACGACGTTGGCGTTGCCGATCATCATCTCGAGCATGCCGCTGTTGTAGAGGTCGGACAGGTTCGCGGGGGTGCCGAGGATCATCGCCAGGATGGGCGCGAACTGCTCGTCGAAGGCCCCGGCGGAGATGTAGGCGTCGTACTGCGCCTGGATCTGGGGCATGGCCTGCTGGAGGACGAGCGCACTGGAGCTGTTGTCGCTGATGGCGGCGAGCTCCGCGGCGTCGAGGATCTTGCTTCCGTTCTGGATGAGCGACATCATGTCGGTCATGGAGACGCCGAGCTCCCCCATGGCCTCAGCGACATAGGTGTCCCACATGAAGACGCCGGTCACGGATGCGATGTTGTCGTCGGGATCGTCGTCGATCTTCTCCAGTGTGGACGCGAGCGACGAGCTCAGACCGTTCTTCCAGGAATCGGACCATGTGAGGGACCAATTGGGCTCTCCTGTGACGGAGTTGACGTATTCGCCGGTCAGCGGGTCGGGGACGGCGGTGACGGTGGCGATCGGCTCGTCGTACTGGAGGATGGCGTAGTCGGGATAGATGATTCCCTGGTCGGCGTACTCGCCGAGATACTCCATCCCGGTCTCGGAGTCGCCGGTCATCAGGGAGCTGGTCATGTCGTAGGACGTCTCGGAGGTGACCGTCACGTACGCGGCGGGGAGGGTCACCAGGATGGCCACCAGCGTGATGGCCTTGGCGTGCTTGAGAGTGAACCTGGAGTTCCTGTCGAAGTAGGAGTGGCCGACCCTGGAGCACCAGGCGAACCAGCCGCGGGTGGCCTTGCCGCCCTCCTGGTACTCCTTCATCTTGGTGGGCCAGAATATCCTGTCCCCGACCACGTTGATGAGCGCGGGGATGAAGGTGAGCGCCGCGAGCAGAGCGACGACGATTCCCAGGGCGAGGCAGATTCCCATGGTGTGGATCATGCTGAAGGAGCAGATCGACATGGCTCCGAAACCTATGATGACGGAAGCGCCGGAGATGGTGATGGACTCGCCGGCCCACTTGATGGCGCTGTGCAGGGCCTCCTCGTGGGTCCTGCCGTCACGCCTCTCCTCCCTGTAGCGGGCGAGGATGAAGATGCAGTAGTCGCACCCGGCTCCCATCATGGAGACCAGGAGCATGACCTCGGTCACGAAGAAGATGTCCATGACGAACATCAGGCAGTAGATCAGACCCATGGTGACCGCGAACGCGACGCCCATGGTCACCGGCGGCATGGCCGAGGTGATGAAGGATCTGAAGAACAGTCCGACGAGGATGAGGATCATCAGCACGGTGAAGACGTCGATGTGGCTGATGTCCTCCATGGCGCCGGCCTCCATGTCGTAGGAGACGGCGGGCATGCCGGTGAGGTACACGCCGACCTCGCCCTCGACGCCCGCATCCGCGAGGACCTGGTTGATCTGATCCCTCAGAACGGGGGTGTCGTCGATGGCGTCACCGTCGAAGTCCTCCGAGTAGGTGAGCATCAGCAGGATGATACCGGACCCGTCCTCCCTCGCATTGGAGTCGGACGTATCCATGCCCGTGGCGCTCGTGATCTTGATCGCTTCCTCGCCGTCCGCGGTGGTGTACGTGAACAGCCCTTCGTCGACGGCACCGCTGATGATGCCGTCCACCTCCTGCGCCAGAACGTGCTCGTCATCGTTTCCGTATGCGATGACCAGTATCGGCGACGAAGAGGTGTCAGCCGAGGAGGACGGGAAGTAAGTCGCTATGATCTCGTAGCCCTCCATGGACTCCGATTCCTCGATGCCCATCTCGTTCATGTCGTAGCTCATGTTGCTGAACGCCTTGACGGCGGGGACAGCGGCGACCAGGAGGACGACGATCCAGATCACCATGATGAGCTTCGAATGCTTGATGATGGCATCCGCCAGCTTGTCATAGGCCATGCGGTTCGGAGATGGCTCCCTTATTTATCGTTTCTTAAAGCACGCGCGTGCGCGTCCGTAATAAGCGACCCCCGTCATCGTTAACTCGGATGTCCCGATGACCTCCCCATGCCCGAGCTTCCGGAGATCGAGACCACGAGGAGGGCGGTGGAGCCGCTCGTCGCAGGTAGGACGATAGAGTCCGTCGATGTGAGGCACCCCGGAGTCATCGCTCATCCGGATGCAACGACGTTCGCCGAGCGCCTGACCGGCAGGACCGTACTCGGGATAAACAGGCGCGGGAAGTACCTCGTCGCATGCCTGGACGACGGCTCGCACGTCACCATGCACATGCGCATGACCGGCTGCCTGGTGGCCGCGCCGACCGGATACCCGGAGGACAGACACACCCATGTCGTCCTGCACATGGACGACGGGACGGAGATGCGCTTCTCCGACATGCGCCGCTTCGGGAGGTTCTGGCTCTTCGGCCCGGACGAGGAGGACGACAGCGGGATCGGAAGGCTGGGGCCGGAGCCCGACGACCCGTCCCTCGACGCGGGATACCTCGAGGAAAGGATCGGCGGTTCGCATCGCGCAATCAAGGAATGCCTCCTGGACCAGACCGTCGTCGCCGGGATCGGGAACATCTACTCCGACGAGATCCTCTTCGAGACGGGGATCGACCCGGCAAGGCCGGCGAACAGCCTGACGCATGAGGAGTTCGGGAGGCTGGCACATGCCATCCCCGAGCTCCTGGGATACTTCACCGAGACCAACCTCGTCACCCCCGATGAGCACCTGGCTGGGAAAGGAAGGGACTACCGCAACACCCCGTTCCTGAGGGTCTACGGCCATGCGGGCAAGCCCTGCCCGAGATGCGGGGAGACGATGGTCCGCAGCGTGGTCGGCGGGAGGGGGAGCGTCCGCTGCCCCCGGTGCCAGAGATAAAGGGCAGGTTCGGACCGCTTCCCGGAAGTTTCCAAAACTTGACGTAGACGGGGTCTGAAAGTTTCCAAAACTTGACGGGCCAGCATGTGGATCCCGACGACACCCCGACGCTGGCACATGTCCAACCGCGCCCCCTGCGATCCCCCGTCCGCAATCGCACCGCCCCCGTTCCGACGGTCGCGCGCGCGAAACCTCTAATTATAAAGGCCGACTACGCCGGGACGTTAGCCATGGCTCAGTACGAATCCGCCTCCATAGAGAAGCGCTGGGAGGAGATGTGGAAGACCGAGGAGGTCTACCGCTTCGACCCGGCATCCGACAAACCGGTCTTCAGCATCGACAACCCGCCCCGCTACACCTCCGGTCCGCTGCACCTGGGGCACGCCACCGGGTACTCCCTGATCGACTTCGTCGCCCGCTACAGGAGGATGAGGGGATACAACGTGTTCTTCCCCCTCTGCTTCGACGTCAACGGGACCCCCATCGAGGTCAAGGTCGAGAAGAAGCACCACATCACCAAGCTGGACACCCCGAGGAAGGAGTACAGGAGGCTCTGCGAGGAGTACGCCAACGGGTTCATCGAGGAGATGACCCACCACTTCGAGATCCTGGGGGAGAGCATGGACCCCAGCATCTACTACCAGACCGACGCCCCCT
>CASFYI010000016.1 GCA_949298875.1 uncultured Methanomassiliicoccales archaeon
CGCGCTCGGTGCTCGCCGACCTCGAGGACGAGGGTTTCCTCCAGAAGGGGTTCTTCGCCGAGGGCGACCCGACCCTCCGGTGGATGAGGTCGGAGGACGTCGGCAGGGAGCCCCGCGGGTTCGCCGAGGCGTTCGTCCTAAACACCCAGGACAACCTGAGCCTGTACCTCCGCGAGATGATCAAGGGTCACTGCGAGTCGGCCAGGTCCGTGGTGATGCAGGGTCCGGCCATCATCGGCTCGTTCAAGGGCAAGATCTGTCCCTCCGGCGCGAAGGTCGAGGAGTTCGAGGGCAGCGACCGCGCATCCAGGGTGATCAAGGAGACCGCCCAGGCCTGCGGCGTCAGGCTGGAGACCCAGAGGCAGCGCGAGGACGACGACTGGGACGTGTCGGAGTTCTACACGAAGCTGAACCTGGGGTCGAGGCTGGACCGCCACCGAGGGCGCAGTTAACGGCCTTAACTCTTTATAGGCCGACTTGGATTATCCGCCGATGAAGATACCGTGCGAGATCGTCGTCTGGCAGGTCCTGCCGCTCATCCGCAGGGAGCTCGCCAAGGAGCTGGTCCAGGTCCACAGGCTCTCCCAGGCCGAGGTCGCCAGGAGGTTCGGCGTGACCGATGCGGCCGTCTCGCAGTATCTGACCAAGAAGCGCGGCGGCGAGTACTCGGACAGTCCCAGCTACCCCGATTTCATCAAGGCGGTCTCCGATTCCGCGGCCGCGATCGCTGACGGCGCCGACGTCTCCGAGGAGGTCTGCAGACTGTGCATCGTCGCCAAGCGCTGCGGTCTGCTCTCGGAGATCTACCACGAGCAGACCGGCGCGTACCCCCCGAAGTGCGCCGGCGCGTACGTCAGGGAGTCCGTCGACTCGCGATGAACCTGCTGTGGTAGAGGAACTCCTGCGCGTACCCCGCATAGCGTCCGAACCTCTCGCGTCCGAAGGCGGACACCTTCGCATAGGATCCCGACACGCCGTACATCTCCTCCACAACCTTCTGGATCCTCACGTCCACGGGGAACGCCTCGAGATGGCCGTATCCGAAGATGGCGACGCAGTCCGCCACCTTGGGGCCCACGCCCTTGATCCCGATGAGCTCGCGGACGCACCCCTCGTAATCCAGCTCCGCGATGGCCATGGGGTCAACATCGCCATCCTCGACGCGCTGTGCCAGTTCTATGAACCTACCCTCCCTGAATCCGAGCCTGCAGGACGGTATCCGCTCCGCGTTGTCCAGGATGTCCTTCGGCGAGGGGAAGGCGTGCCTGCCGCCGAGGTCCCTGCCGCACGCGTCGCAGACCGACTCCACCATCTTGCCGATCCTCGCGACGTTGGTATTCGTCGCCAGCAGGTACGTGGCGAGGCACTCCCACTCGTCCTGCTTCAGGATGCGAAGCCCGGGGCAGTGCTCCGACAGGGATGCCACGTAGGGGTCCCTCTCGGAGATCTCGCGGACGATGGCGTCCAGGTCGTCGTCGGAGCGGAAGTAGCGCATCAGGCGCCCCATGTCCGGGCACCCCTCCACCTCCGCCCCGTACTCCGTCTGCCTCATGCGGACGACGTCGTCGCCGATCACGCCCTCCCACCATTCGCCGGCCTTCCTCCAGCGGTGGGCCTGGCCGCATCCGAGGGTCGGGTCCAGCGAGACGTCCAGCTCCATCCTCATGTCCGGGGCATCGGCGATTCCACATATAATGCGTCGACCATTCGGGTGCCATGAGATTCGGACCGGCAGGTTACCCCTCGGCGGGCAAGACCCCCGAGAAGGCGCTGGAGTACACCCGGGGCCTGGGCCTGGACGCCTTGGAGGTGGAGTTCGTCCGCGGGGCCCGCATCAAGCCCGAGAGGGCGGACGAGATCGGCGCCAAGGCGAGGGATCTGGACATAAGGCTCAGCTGCCACGCGCCCTACTTCATCAGCTTCAACTCCGAGAGCCAGGAGACCAGGGACAAGAGCATCGACTGGGTCATGGGCACCGTGCGCGCCGCCCACCACCTGGGCGCGTACATCATCGTGATCCACGCCGCGTCGTACGGGAAGTCACCGGACACCGCGCTGCAGTCGGTCGTCGACGGGCTGTCCAAGTGCAGGGACCTGATGGACGACGAGGGCATCCACGATGTCATACTGGGCGTGGAGACCATGGGCAAGACCGGCCAGTTCGGCACCCTCGACGAGATCGGGAAGGTGATGGAGCAGGTGGACGGGGTCCGCCCGGTGCTCGACGTTGCCCATGTCCACGCCCGCGGCAGGGGCTGCCTCAGGACCGAGGACGACATGAGGTCGCTGGTCGACCAGTTCTTCGGCCTCTGCGGGGACATAGCGCACTTCCACATCAGTTGCATCAAGTACGGTGACAAGGGGGAGATTTCCCATCTGCCCCTGGAGACCAAGGAGCCTGACCTGCAGATCCTGGCGGACATCCTGGAGGATTCCAAGCAGGACTGCACGTTCATCTGCGAGTCCCCGCTCATAGAGAAGGACGCGGTCGTGTTCAGGGACATGTTCCCGAGATACAGGGTGAACTCATAAAGGCAGGAAACGTATCGATCATGGCGGCCCGCCTCCTGTTCTCCGGGTGTATCTCGATGATCCCGCATCAGACGACGTTGCGGGGCGGGGGACCTTCGACGGCACCCTCGATGTTGCCGTCACCGGTGACCGCGGACTTTTCATGATGGACCCGGCGTCCTGATGTGGTCCCTCGAGGGGGAGTACGTGCTGTCCGGATTCGGATCGCTGGCACACTGGGACGGCGACGGATACGTGCTGATTGTCAACAACATGGTCCGCTGACCGCCCGGCGGGCCGTCCGCCCGCCCGGGTCAACCATTTTTATAGGGGGATTCTTTCCCCACATCCATTGCCACTGTGGCTCAGCGGTAGAGCGGCGGTTTCGTAAACCGTAGGCCGGGGGTTCGATCCCCTCCAGTGGCTCC
>CASFYI010000017.1 GCA_949298875.1 uncultured Methanomassiliicoccales archaeon
CCCTGCTTCACGGTGTAGGTCAGCTCCCCGTACGGCTCGGCCAGCAGGAGGGCCTCGGTGCTCTGGTCCGCGAAGTAGACCGATCTGTACCACTCGATGGTGTCGGTGCAGCAGACGAGCATCGTCTCGCCGGGATGCGATGTGACCATGGCCCTGTCGTCCGAGGTTATGGAGACGTCCCTGTCGTTGGACGGATCGTCGTCGGTGACGTCGTCGATGTACTCCATCATCCTCTCGTAGTTCTCGGACCCCTCGATGAGGTAGATGAAGTCGTCGTTGAACAGCGTCTCGGGCTCGAGGTAGTAGCCGATGTCCTCCGGGACGGTCAGCTCGCCCCCGAACAGGTACGCGCCCATGCGATGGGTGTCGGTCCCATCGGCGTCGGAGTCGTCCGCCGCCGCGGGGATCAGGCACACGGTGACGACGAGCGCCATGGCGATGGCTGCGATCTTCGCGTTCATCACATCTCCCTCCTGTTCATCTTGAGCGCCCCTATGACGAGGAACAGCACGCCCCAGGCGACGCCGATCAGGACCATCAGGCCCATGTCGTCGAAGTACGATCCACCTCCGACCAGGGAGAACATCCCCAGGAGCGAGAGGGTCATCGGCGATCCGAGGGACGCGAGGATGGCATCCGGCAGGAAGCAGGGCATGTTGAAGACCCAGTCGATCTCGAACTTGAGCCCGAGGTACAGGAACACCGCCGGCAGGATGATGAACATGAGCATCAGGGGGACCAGCGCGGACCCGCGCCTCATGAACGTGCCGATGCAGTAGGCGGTGGCGGAATAGGCGAAGATCGCCACGACGGTGTAGACGAGCGCCCTGGCGATCATGTCGCTGAAGAACTCGTCGTACTCCATCATGCCCATGAGCACTGCGAACCCGAAGGCCATGAGGAAGACCCCGAGGCAGAGGACGAATCCCGCCAGGTACTTCCCGATGTAGAACTCGGTCCTGCTCACCGGGAGCGGGATGCTCATGTAGGCGGTGCGGTCCTTGAACTCGTTGGGCAGCTGGGTGCCGCAGAGGACCGCGGTGAAGAACGAGATCATCAGGGGCATGAAGCAGAGGATCATGCCAATGTACTTCGTCGAGATGCCGCACTGGGACATTAGCATGTCCAGTATGTCCGACGGCATGAGGACCATCACGACCGGTATGAGGGCTGCCGCGAACATCATGATGAACATCCACTTGCCCTTGGCGAACAGCTTCATCTGCGCCATGAAGACGCCGAGGATCCTGCCGACGGGGGACGCGCCCTTGTAGCGGACGTCCCTGTGGGCCTCCGCGTCGGATGCGTGGTATCCGGTGTCGGCCCAGGTCCCGAGGCGCTCCTCGTCGATCTTGTCCTCCTTCTTCGAGAGGGGTATCTTGCGCGCCCTCTTCGGCTCCTCGGAGGGCTCAGGCTGCTCTTCGGCCATCCTTTTCGGAGGCTGGCTCGTGTCGATGGAGACCCTCTTCGGCTCCTCCGTGACGGGCTCCTTCTTGGGAAGCTCGACGGTGCGGGGCTTGGGCCTCTCGGCCTGCTCCTCCTGCCTCCTCTTCTTCTTGGGCTCCTCCTGCGGGGCGGGGTCGGAGTACCTTCCGCCGACTCTGTCGAGGCTCATTTCACCTCATCCCCCTCGGTGAGCTCCATGTAGAGTGATTCCAGGTTGGCTCCCTTCTCGTTCATGGCCAGCACGCCGAGCCCGCTCCTGAACACGGTCTCGGTGAGGTGGGCCTGCTGCTCCGGTGTGCCCGTGAACGTGACCCTGAGGGAGCAGTCGCCCATGTGCTCGGTGGCGCTGACTCCCTGGCATCCCTCGATGTTCTTCACGATCTGCGAGGTGAACGGCGCGACGGTCCTGATGTCCAGGCTGATCTGGCGTCCTCCGACGCCGTGGATGAGCGTGGAGACGTCGCCCTGGGCGATGACCTTCCCGTCCCTGATCATGGCGACGGAGCCGCAGAGCTCCGAGACCTCGGACAGGATGTGGGTGCTGATCAGGAGGCTCCTGTCGCGGTTCTTGAGGGCGGCGAGGGACTGCCTGATCTCTATCATGCCTCTGGGGTCGAGTCCGGACGTGGGCTCGTCCAGGATGATGGTGTCCGGGTTGGGCAGGAGCGCCTGGGCGAGGACCACCCTCTGCCTCATCCCCTTGGAGAAGCCGCCGACCTTCTTGTCGCGCCATTCCCACATCTTGACGGTCTCCAGCGCATCCCTGGCGCGGATGGCCGTCTCGCGGGAATCCAGCCCGTACATGCGGGCCACGTATTGCATGATCTCTGCCGGTGTGAAGCCGGGGTATGGTTCGGGGGTCTCGATCACGCAGCCGACGTGCTGCATGGCCTTGCTGTGCTCCCTGATGTCGATCCCGGCGATCCTCACGCTTCCAGATGTGGGTTTGAGAAGGCCGGTCACCGCTTTCAGGGTGGTGCTCTTCCCGGCCCCGTTGGGACCGAGGAGACCCATGAACTCCCCGCGCCTCACGGTCAGATTGACGTCCGATATGGCGGCGAAGCTGCCGTACATCTTGGTCAGACCGACCGCCTCGATGGCGGGTGTGGTGTCCATGGGGACGTATCGCCTTTATCGTAATTAAAGAGGGGAGCGAATCGCAATCGGTATCGTTATCTCCAAGTTCCGGATGCGGGGATGCATGGATCCCGGCACAGCGGTGACGTTCGGGGCGGTCGCCCTCGGAGGGGCTCTCGGCGCTCTGTCGAGGTTCTGCGTCTACCGCACCGTGGAGACCGGGTTCCCCTGGGCGACGTTCATAGTCAACATCGTCGGATGCTGCCTCGCGTCTTTCCTGATGTTCCGCTACGGGATATACGCCGACGGGCCGGTGAAGACGATGGTGTTCACCGGGTTCTTCGGGGCGTTCACCACGATGTCCACCTTCTCGATAGACACCGTCAACCTCCTGTGCGACGAGGCGTGGGGGAAGGCCGGGGCGAACATCCTGATGAACTCCGTCCTCTGCGTGGCGGGAGCCATCGGCGGAAGGTATCTGGCACTTCTCTGAGACCGATGATGCAACCTTAATAGGTCCATCACAATCCGTCCGCCATGGATCTAACGAGGGAGGAGGAGGCAATCCTCAACGGCGAGAGCGGCGAGGGCATGCAGAAGGCCATGGAGCTCGTCACCGCCCTGGGCAAGATATACGGGGCGGAGGATCTCATCGATATAACATCCGCGCACCTCTCCGGCGCGTCGTACAAGACGATCGGGGACGGGGGCCTGAAGTACCTCGAGGACATGGCCGCCGGAGGCGCCAGGGTGAGCGTGCCGTCCACCCTCAACCCCGTGGGCATGGACAGGGACCGCTGGCGCGAGATGCACATCACGCCGGAGTTCGCCGAGAAGCAGCTCAGGATCATCGACCTCTACGGGCAGATGGGCGTGCAGAAGACCTGCTCCTGCACCCCGTACACCGGCGCCAACGTGCCCTCCTTCGGGGACCACGTGGCGTGGGCGGAGTCGTCCGCCCTCTCGTTCGTCAATTCATACATCGGCGCCAGGACCAACCGCGAGGGCGGCCCGGGGGCTCTGGCGGCCGCCATCCTCGGGAAGACTGCGAACTACGGCCTCCATCTCGACGAGAAGAGGAGGCCGACCAAGGTCATCGAGGCCGACATCGACGGCTCCGTGTTCTCGTACTCGCTGCTGGGGCAGGCCGTCGGCATGGCCATGGGCTCTGGCATCCCTTACTTCAAGGGGATCTCCCCCGAGCTGGAGGAGGCCAAGACCCTCAGCGCGGCGATGGCCGCCGCCGGATCAGTGGCGCTCTGGCACGCCGAGGGCGTGACGCCGGAGGCCGGTTCGTTCGACGTGTCCGACCTGGAGGTCATCCACATCGGGAAGAGGGAGCTCGAGGCCGCCTACGACAAGCTGAACACCGTCGACGACGTGCAACTCATCGCCCTGGGATGCCCGCACCTCACCGAGAAGGAGATGCACCAGATCGCATCGTTCCTCAAAGGGAAGAGGAAGGTCAGGGACGACGTGGAGATCTGGTTCTGCACCTCCGAGGAGGTCCGCGCCAGGTGCCCCGAGGATGTCAAGGTCATGGAGGAGTTCGGACCCGTGCTGGCCGACACGTGCATGGTCGTGGCCCCCATCGAGGGCGCCTTCCAGCGCACCGGCACCAACTCGGCCAAGGCCGGTAACTATCTGCCCACGCTGTGCTCCCAGAAGGCCATGGTCCGCGACGTATCCGCTCTGCTGGAGGTGGTCATGTGAGGTTCGAGGGACGCACCATATCCCCCGGGAAGGCCACCGGCGAGGTTCTGAGGCTGGACGAGCCCCTGAGCTTCCTGGGAGGCGTGGACGGCTCCACCGGCGAGCTCCGCGTCGGGAACGGCGGGAACGTGAAGGGGAAGGTCCTGGTGTTCCCCCGCGGCAAGGGCAGCACCGTCGGATCCTTCGTGATGTACGACCTGATGGTCCACGGATGCGCTCCGGCCGCCGTGATCAACGAGTCCGCAGAGACGATCGTGGCCACCGGCGCGGTGATCTCGTCGATCCCGATGGTCGACTCCGTGCCCAGCGTGTCCATGTTCGAGGACGGGGACGTCGTCACCGTGGATGCGGCATCCGGCGCGGTGGACATCGAGGGCGTGGAGATGCACGAGTCCGTGTCCTCCGCCGTCGTCTCTGACGGGAGGGTGCTGATGCTCAGGCGCCCCGCATCCTGCCACTCGTTCCCCGGACGCTGGTCCCTGGTGGCCGGCAGGGTCGAGGAGGGCGAGGATCCCGCGGATGCAGCGAAGCGCGAGATTGGGGAGGAGACCGGGATCGCGGTGTCCGAGCCCGATGCGCGTCTCGACCCCGTGTATGTCAGGGAGGGGAAGGTCCTGTGGAAGGTCCATTCGTTCCTGTACCGCGTCGGCTCCGCCGAGCCGGTCCTGAACGAGGAGAACGAGGCGTTCGAGTGGGTGGCTCCGGAGGACATCGCCGCCAGGGACACCGTCGACGGGACCGTCGGGGTCGTCCAGAGACTGCTTTCGAAGTGAAGCTTAGCCTTGAAACCCTTTCCAAACGATTTTAAAATCATTTTGAACGGTTTCAAATGCGGTTCTATTCGTTTAAACGTGGATTCGGCACCCCTGTTTGATTATTCCACAACCTTCCATACCCGCAGGTGAGGCCATCGCGCGCATGCGAATACACGCGCACGCACGAGCGGATGCAATCAGTTGGAGAACAGGTTGTCCTTGTCCAGGTCCATGAC
>CASFYI010000018.1 GCA_949298875.1 uncultured Methanomassiliicoccales archaeon
CTGTAGAACATGGAGAACGCGACCTTCGCCAGAGCCTCAGTATCGCTCTCGGCCGATGTCATCCTCCGGAGCATCCAGTCATCCGTCAGGCTCTCCGGGGAACTCCACCCGAGTATCGTCTCCTCGTCCGCCTCCCAGACATTCCTGTTGATCTCCCTGAGCTCGCCCTCGAGGCCGTACACGGTCCCGAGCCTCACATCCTCCCCGTAGGGCTTGGAGGCGTCCATGATGAACCTGAGGGGGAGGGGGAGCCACCATGTCACGCCGCTCAGCAGCGTCATGTTCTCCCCGTAGTCCCCGCAGAGCATGTCTATGAGCGGCTCCTCGTGGTACCTCCAGTCCTTCCTCACCGTGGCGGGCACGGGCTCGCCGTAGATGCTGCACGCGGTCACCATCAGCAGGGCGCCGAACCCGTCCCAGTCGGGCCAGCCGGTGTAGTACGGGCAGGCATCGTCGTCGTTCCATCTGCCATGGACCCCGCCGCCGTCCCTCTCCAGGGATTCCAAGATGTAGTCCATCCATCCGACGACATCGTCCCTGAACCGCTCCGGGTCCCTCGGCCCGATGTCGTACTCGCTCCCGTCCGGACCCACCCTCGAGTAGGACTTCCCGTGGTCCTCGGCGAACCTCCGGATAGTGGTCTTCCAGTCGTGGGAGTAGTATCTTGTCAGCGTACCGGCGTAGATGTCCAGCCCCATGGCGATCCGTCTCCTCCAATTCGTATCCGACAGGACCTTATCAACCCATCAGACCCCGGATGGTCCGCCTTCCCGCAATCAGTTATATGGTCCTGCCCGATACCGCGTACGATGACTAAGGAAGACGCCGAGTACATCAGAAGCAAGGTCATGGCGCACAACAAATGGTTCGAGGAGTGCATCCCCATGATCGCATCCGAGAACCTCATGAGCCCCCTTGCCAAGGAGATGCTCATCTCCGACTTCGCGGACAGGTACGCCGAGGGTCTCCCCGGCAAGCGCTACTACCAGGGCAACATCTACGTCGACGAGGTCGAGCTCAAGGCGATCGAGCTCGCCAAGAAGGTCTTCGACGCGGACTTCGCCGATGTCAGGCCCATCTCCGGGACCGTCGCCAACATGGCGGTCCTCTTCGCATTCGCCCAGCCCGGCGACACGATCACCACCTGCGCCCTGGCCCAGGGTGCCCACATCTCCACCTGCGAGTTCGGCGCCTTCGGACAGAGGTCCGTCAACTCCGTCAACTACCCGTTCAACGAGCACGACATGAACCTCGACGTGGACGGCACCATCAAGCTCCTGAAGGAGGTCAGGCCCAAGGTCGCCCAGTTCGGACTGTCCGTCTTCCTGTTCCCCCCGCCGCTCAAGGAGCTCCAGGACACCTTCAACGAGATCGGATGCCTGGTGTGGGAGGACTGCGCCCACGTCCTCGGACTCATAGCCGGGAAGCAGTTCCACGACCCCCTCAGGGAGGGTGTGAACATCGTGTCCTCGTCGACGCACAAGACCTTCCCCGGACCCAACCACGGTCTCCTCCTCGGAGCCAACCTGACCGAGGAGCAGGAGAAGCAGCTCCAGAAGGCCGTCTTCCCCGGAGTCACCTCCAGCCACCACCTCCACGCGATGGCGGCCCTCGCCATCACCCTCGCCGAGATGGACGTCTTCGCCAAGGACTATGCGGCCCAGACCTGCAAGAACGCCAGGGCCCTCGGACAGGCGCTGTACGAGCGCGGGGTGCCCGTCCTCTGCCCGGACCTCGGATTCACCAGGTCCCACGCCATCGCCGTCGACGTCTCCCAGTTCGGAGGCGGCAAGGACTGCGCCAAGGCCCTGGAGGACGCGAACATCATCTGCAACAAGAACATGCTGCCCAGGGACACCAGCTCCGTCAGGCCCTCCGGTCTCAGGCTCGGAGCCCAGGAGATGACCAGGCTCGGCATGAAGGAGAGCGACATGGTCGAGGTCGCCGAACTCATCTCCCGCGTCGTGGTCAAGAAGGAGGACCCTGCCAAGGTTAAAGAGGACGTCAAGGCCTTCAAGAGGCAGTTCACCTCGATACAGTACTGCTTCAACGCGGGCGAGCCCGCCTACGGCTACCACAAGCTCGTCGAGTGAACGGAGGGATGCGCATGGGATTCATGGACAAGATGAAGGACGCGGTCAAGGACGCCGACACCAAGATCGGCAACTCCATCGACAAGAGCAAGCTCGACTCCCAGATCAGGGACGAGGAACGCAACATCGAGAAGCTGGAGGCCGAGATCGGACAGGAGGCCGTCAAGACCCTGAAATCCGGCAAGACCGTCGCCGAGGCCAACATCCAGGCCAACTACGACAAGATCCTCGAGTCCGAGAAGAAGATCGAGGAGCTCAAGGCCAAGACGGCGGCCATCGGCAAGGAGGAGTGAGCCCCTCGGCGGGGGAGGCCCCGCCACAAAAACGATTTAACAACTTTTGATTCGGGATGTCCGCTCGCCGACGCGGTGCGGACGGCATGTAACTACGTATCTGTGTAACATTCTATTTTCCTTAGATAGCTTAATAACCCCACGTGTCGGTTCCCCTTTAAAAAGGGGGAGA
>CASFYI010000019.1 GCA_949298875.1 uncultured Methanomassiliicoccales archaeon
CTGGAGCAGCCCCTCCATCCGATCATGGGGTTGTCCTCGTTGGGCTCGTAGTCCGCTCCGCCCTTCATGTCCCTGTACTCGTTGGTCTTGAAGTCGGACGTGCGCAGAGTGATGGGCCTGGGGTAGAACGCGCGGCAGACCTTGGAGATGCCCTCCGCGAGCTTGTCAACGAGCTCCTCCGCCCTGCCCTCCTCGATGACGGCGCAGGGGTGCTCGCCGATGTAGTTGGTGAAGAGGAACTCGGACCTCTTGAGGCCGACGCCGTCGCACTGGAGCTTGGCGATCTCCTCGGCCTTGGCGGGCATGGACATGTTGACCATGACCTTGGTTCCGGTGATCGGCACGAACTCCGCCATGGCGGCGGGTGCTCCCTGCACGGCGGCCTGCTCCTCGGAGGCGGCGTTCTTCAGGGCGCCCTTGTAGACGGTCCCGGTGGTTCCGTCGACGGTGACCTCCATGCCGTCCTTCAGGACCTCGGTGGCGTTGCCGGTTCCGACGACGCAGGGGGTTCCGAGCTCCCTGGAGATGATGGCGGCGTGGCAGGTCATGCCTCCCTCGTCGGTGACGATGCCCGCAGCCCTGCTCATGGCGGGGACCATGTCGGGCATGGTCATCTTGGTGACCAGGACGTCGCCCTCCTTGACGGCGTCCAGGCTCATGCTGATGTCATAGATGACGACCCTGCCGGTGGCGAGGCCGGGGCTGGCGCCGAGTCCGCTGGCGAGGATGTCCTCGCTGTGGGCGGCGGTGCCGACCGACTCGTTGGTGGCGGAGTTGCCTGTGGCGGTGATGGGCCTCGCCTGGACGATGTAGACCTTGTCGTCCTCGATGCACCACTCCATATCCATGGGCTTCTCGTAGTGGATCTCGATCTGCCTTCCGATCTCGGCGATCTCCTGGACGCGGGAGTCGGGGATCTTCTGGGCCTTGACGGCGTCCTTGGGCATGTCCTCCTTGACGACCCCGCCCTTGGGCCCGCGGATGTACTTCCAGGTCTGGGTGGAGATCCTCTTCTTCAGAATCTCCATCTTCTGCTTGTCGACGACGTAGGTGTCGGGGGTGACCTCGCCTCCGACGATGGCCTCTCCCAGTCCGTAGCCTCCCTCGATGACGATGTTCTTGGCGCCGCTGTTGGGGTCGACGGTGAACATGATTCCGGAGAACTCGGAGTTGACCATCCTCTGAACGACGACGGCCAGCTTGACGTCCTCGTGGGAGTAGCCCTGCTTCTCGCGGTAGGCGATGGCCCTGGCGGTGAACAGCGAGGACCAGCACTTCCTGATCTTGTCCATGAGGTCGTCCTCGTCGGCGACGTTCAGGTAGGTCTCCTGCTGTCCGGCGAAGCTCGCGTCGGGCAGGTCCTCGGCGGTGGCGCTGGAGCGGACCGCGACGAATCCGACCTTGCCCTTGGGGACAAGGAGCCTGTACCTGGAGATGATCTCCTTCTTCAGGTCCGCGGGGATGTCGCACTCCTCGAAGATGGCCCTGATCTGCGCCGAGGCGTCGGCGAGGCTGTCGTCGGAGGTCCTGTCGATCCCGGCCAGCTTCTCGTTGACCTTGGGCATGAGGTCCCCGCTTTTCACGAAGTAGTCGTAGGACTCGGTGGTAAGCACGAATGCCTCGGGCACCGGGAAGCCGGCGTTGGTGAGCTCCCCGAGGTTTGCCCCCTTCCCTCCGACTATCGGTATGTCTTCGACGTGCAGCTCGTTTACATCCACGATCTTTCTGTCCATTGGAAAATCCCCGATTCCGGAATGTCGTTTTGAGGCACCCTGTGCCGTATGTTTTCTCGGTATGGTTCGGAGTTATAAATCGTTTCGATAGGGCGCGCGTAAGAGATTCTAGAATAATGGCCTTCGGAGGGGCGGATCCTGCGTCAAACATAGGAATATTGGGTATATTCGTAGAATTCGCTACGGAAATCGTAGAAAAAGGGCCCCCTAAATGCTCCAACCGTCGATTTGGACACGTCTGGTGAGGAAGGATTTAAAATACCGCACCCATACGGAGCCACAGTGGTACCAATGCACATGGAACTATGCTGGCACGGCAGGGGAGGTCAGGGTCTCGTCACGGCGAACGAGATCTTCGCCGAGACCGCCATCGCCTCGGGCAAGTACGTCAAGGCGTTCCCGGAGTTCGGTCCGGAGAGGATGGGAGCCCCGATCAGGGGTTTCACCAGGGTCTCCGACGAGCCGATCAGGGTCCACAGCCAGGTCTACGAGCCCGATGTCGTCGTCATCATGGACGGCACCCTCGTGGGCAAGGTCGACGTCACCCGCGGCCTGAAGAAGACCTCCGTGATCGTCGCCAACTACACCGGATCCCC
Organism: uncultured Methanomassiliicoccales archaeon; assembly: GCA_949298875.1. GTDB lineage: Archaea > Thermoplasmatota > Thermoplasmata > Methanomassiliicoccales > Methanomethylophilaceae > Methanoprimaticola. The sequence goes on from CASFYI010000019.1 coordinate 2,330, forward strand.
CAAGGAGCTGCAGGAGGCTCTGGGGACCGACGTCGAGTGCCACACCCTCGACGCCAACAGGATCGCCATCGACGAGATCGGCAAGCCCATGGTCAACACCGTCATGCTGGGCGCCCTCATCAAGTCCGTCCCGAGCATCCCCTACGACATGCTCGAGGACCAGATCACCAACAAGTTCACCGGCAAGCTCGCCGACAAGGTCATCGTGAAGAACCTCTCCGCCCTCAAGAGGGGCTACAACGAGGTGCAGTGACATGGCAATGGCAAACATCAAGGATCTCGTGGTCGGAGGCAGGATCATCAAGCCCGGTTCCTCCGAGAACTTCGCCACCGGGGACTGGAGGAGCTACGTCCCCGTCGTCGACCAGGACAAGTGCATCGACTGCTACACATGCTGGATCTACTGCCCCGACAACAGCATCGTCTTCAGGGACGACAAGATGTCCGGAATCAAGATGAGCCACTGCAAGGGATGCGGTATCTGCGCCAGGGTCTGCCCCAAGGGCGCCATCACAATGAAGGAGGAGTGAGGATGAGCCACGACATAGCCATCAACGGAGACAACGCGGTCGCCCTCGCGTGGAAGCAGATCGACCCCGACGTGTGCGCTGCGTACCCGATCACCCCCCAGACCATCATCGTCGAGAAGTTCGCCGAGTATGTGGCCAACGGGGAGGTCACCACCGAGTTCGTCTGCGTCGAGTCCGAGCACTCCGCGCTGACCCTGTGCACGTCCTCGTGCTCCGCCGGAGCCAGGACCTTCACCGCCACCGCCTCCCAGGGACTCGCCTACATGTGGGAGATGCTCCCCATCACGGCCGCCATGCGCACCCCGCTCATCATGGCCGTCGCCAACAGGGCGGTCAGCGGACCCATCAACATCAACAACGACCACGGGGACGCCATGTCCGGACGCGACACCGGCTGGCTCCAGCTGTTCTCCGAGAACGTCCAGGAGGCGTACGACAACTCGATCATCGCGCCCCGCATCGCGGAGCACCACGACGTCCAGTTGCCCTGCATGGTCAACCTGGACGGATTCATCCTCACCCACGCCATCGAGAGGATGACCATGGTCGACACCAACGACGTCAAGGCGTTCGTCGGCGAGTACAAGCCCCTGTACCCCCTGCTGGACACCAAGCACCCGGTGTCCCACGGCAACATGGACGGACCCGACTTCTACTACCCGCACAAGGTCCAGTCCGTCATTGCCATGGAGAAGGCCCTGGAGGTCGCGGAGGAGGTCTTCGCCGAGTTCGCCAAGCTGACCGGAAGGGAGTACCACCTCGTGGACCAGTACAGGTGCGAGGACGCCGACTACGTGGCGGTCATCCTCGGATCCTCCTACGGGACCATGAAGGAGACCGTCGACCAGCTGAGGGACGAGGGAATCAAGGTCGGATGCTGCATGCCCCACGTCTACAGGCCCTGGCCGGAGGAGGCCCTCGCCAAGATCCTGGCGGGCAAGAAGGCCGTCGCCGTGTTCGACAAGCACCTGAGCATCGGAGCCTACGGCCCCATGTTCCCCGAGGTCGTCACCGCCGCCACTATCAACGGCGACATGCCGAAGATGTACAACGTGATCTACGGTCTCGGAGGCGCCGACGCCACCGTCGCCGGATTCAAGAAGATGATGGAGGCCGTCGCCTCCGGAGATGCCAAGCGCATCACCTACCTGGGGGTGAAGATATGACCTCTCTGTCTCTCAAGGAGCTCAACAAGCTGCCGGTCAGGCTGGCCAGCGGCCACAGGCTCTGCGCCGGATGCGCGGAGTCGATCATCGCTAAGCAGATCCTCATGGGCACCTCCGACGAGGTGGCCGTGTCCCTGTCCACCGGCTGCATGGAGGTCTCCACCACCGTGTTCCCGTACACCTCGTGGAACGTCCCGTACATCCACACCGCGTTCGGCAACGGTGCCGCGACCTGCGCCGGTCTCGAGACCGCCTACACCGCCCTGAAGAAGAGGGGCAAGATCGACGAGGAGATCCGCTTCGTCAACTTCGCCGGGGACGGTGCGACCTACGACATCGGACTCCAGGCCCTGTCCGGAGCCATGGAGAGGGGACACCGCATGATGTACGTCTGCATGAACAACGAGGCGTACATGAACACCGGAATCCAGAGATCCTCCGCGACCACCCTCGGAGCCTCCACCACCACCTCCTGGGCCGGATCGGTCCAGATGGGCAAGAAGGAGTACTCCAAGGACATGACGTCCATCATGGTCGCCCACAACATCCCCTACGTCGCCCAGGTCTCCCCCCACAACTGGAGGGACACCGTGACCAAGGCGTCCAAGGGATTCGAGGCCAACGGGCCGGCGTTCATCAACGCCATCTCCCCGTGCCCCAGGGGATGGAGGTTCCCCTCCGACCGCACCATCGAGATCGCGAAGCTCGCGGTCGAGACCTGCGTCTGGCCCCTGTTCGAGGTCGTCGACGGCAAGTACACCCTCACCGCCGAGAGCGCCAGGATCGCCGCCGGCAAGGCGGAGAAGAAGCCGGTCACCGACTGGTTCGCCGCCCAGGGCAGGTTCAAGCACCTCATGACCGAGAGGGCCGAGCCCATCGTCGAGGCCTACCAGGCGGAGGTCGACAGGCGCTGGGAGAGGCTCATCAAGCTCACCGAGCTCTGATAAAACCCATTCAAGGGGCCTTCGGGCCCCGAACCCCGCCGACCGGACATCCGGCGGCGGATGCATTCTCCTACTCAATGTATGATTCTCCAGGACAGAACTGTCCATATCGGGCCGTCCCTGAAAGAAAGGTTATATCCGTCGAACCCCAATGGTCCATATACAGGCAGGATTGTATAAAATGGTGGAAGAGGTCGAGCGCGAGGAATTCACATCCAAGCGCGGCTTCATCATGTCCTGCATCGGATCCGCCGTGGGCATGGGGAACATCTGGCGCTTCCCCATCATGGTCTGCATATGGGGCGGACTGACCTTCCTGATCCCGTACTTCATCTTCGTAGTGCTCATAGCCAGCACCGGCGTGATCTCCGAGTTCGCCCTCGGGCGCTCGGCCCGCTCCGGGCCCGTCGGGGCCTTCGGGAAGTGCACCGAGGTGGGTCTCGGGAAGAGGAGGATCGGGGAGATCGTTGGTATCATCCCCGTCCTGGGGTCCCTTGCCATGGCCATCGGATACACCTGCGTGATGGCCTGGGTCCTGAAGTACACGTACATGGCGTTCACCGGCGACCTTGTGGGTCTCGGAGAGGGGCTCGGCCCCATTGTGGGGATGTTCGACTCCACCGCCAGCGCGTGGGGCGCGAACGTCTGGGTCATACTGACCGCGGTCATCACCCTCGTCATAATGTCCCTCGGAGTGGCAGGGGGCATCGAGCGTGCGAACAAGTTCATGCTCCCGATCCTCTACGCCCTGTTCATCGGTCTGGGCATCTACATATTCACGCTGCCCGGATCCGAGCTCGGCTACGAGTACATCTTCACCCTCAACCCGGAGGGCCTCCTGAACCCGCTCGTCTGGGTCTTCGCGTTCGGACAGGCGTTCTTCTCCCTGTCCGTGGCTGGCAACGGCAGCGTCGTCTACGGGTCGTACTTCTCCAAGAAGGAGTCCATCCCGAGCAGTGCCAGGTACGTGGCACTGTTCGACACCATCGGCGCCATGATGGCCGCGATGGTGATCATCCCCGCCATGGCCGCTGCCGGAGGCCAGCTGGATACCGCCGGCCCCGGTCTGATGTTCATCTACCTCGTCGAGGTCTTCAACGGGATGGCCGGCGGCCAGATCATCGGTGCGATATTCTTCCTGTGCGTCACCTTCGCTGGTCTGACCTCTCTGATCAACCTGTACGAGGCGCCGATATCCTACATCCAGGAGAGGTTCCGCAGGAGCCGCGCTGTCTCATCCCTGGTGATCATCGTGCTGGGATGTGCCGTCGGCCTGTGCATCCAGGCTATCGTATCCCAGTGGATGGACGCCGTCTCGATCTACGTGTGCCCGCTCGGCGCCCTGCTGGCGGCGATCATGTTCTTCTGGATCGCCGGCCGGGACTACGTCCTGGGGAGCGTCAACGAGGGTGCCCGCAAGCCGATAGGCAGATGGTTCTTCCCCACGGGCAAGTACGTCTACTGCGCGCTGGCCATCGTGGCGCTGATCGCGGGGGCGCTGCTCGGCGGAATCGGATGATCCGAGAGGTCGCAGACGGGCACGTCTGGATTTCCGGACACTCAAACCGTCCTTCTATTCTCCCTGCTGTCACCGTCTTCCGATGACTGTCCACAGTGTCCATGTAACACAGAAACACAGATAAGTAATTACAATGTTACATCGAATCATGGCGGAAGATATCGACAGTATGTCCATGGAGGAACTCGAGAGGTGTATCAGGGAGCTTCCGCCGGGATATCTGTCGATAAAGACGATCAGAGGGAAGGAGAGGTACTACCATCAATGGTACGCGGACGGCAGGCAGCACACCGAGTACGTCCGCGCAGAGGACCTCCCGGGCCTGAAGGAGAGGTTGGAGCTCCGCAAGAGGATGCAGGCCAGGCTCAGCGACCTCAAGGAGGCGGCTGTCGCAGAGCCCTATAGGACGAGGGTCGTCACCGGCAGTGGTCTGGAGGCCATGGCGGAGAACGCAAACGGGACCCGCAGGAGGGACTGCTACGACCGTCTCAGGAGATATCTGGAATCATCCGAACCGACTGTCGCCGTTCTCTACGGACTGCGCAGGACCGGCAAGACGATGCTCATCTACCAGGCTCTCGCGGACATGTCGGCCGATCGGCTGGCAGGGACGGCATACATAGTCGTGGGCCACAACAACACGATCACCGACCTCAACATGGACCTCGCGCGTCTGCGCAACCAGGGCTATGGATACTTCTTCATAGACGAGGTCACGAAGCTCAGGGACTTCATCGACAACAGCTACTTCTTCGCCGATGTGCTGGCGGCGACAGGGGCACGCGTGGTCCTGACTGGTACCGATTCGCTGGGCTTCTGGGTGGCCTCCCGCAACGACCTGTACGGCAAGGCGGTCATTATCCACACCACGTGGATTCCGTTCCGCGAGCACAGCCGCATCCTCGGCACGGACGACATAGACGACTACATCAGGATGGGAGGGGTCCTGAGGCACGGGGAGACATCTCTGGAGGATCCCGGGCTGTTCGTCGACGAGATGCCCTTCGACGGTGCCGATGAGGTCGAGGATTATGTCGGCCTGGCGATTTCCAAGAACATAGAGAACACTCTGAGCCATTTCGACCGCGGCACCCGTTTCAGGGAGCTGTACGGTCTACACATGGCGAACGAGTTCACCGGAGTCGTCAACCGCATCGTCGAGGACATCAACCACAGGTTCGTGCTGGAGGTCCTCGAGAGGGATTTTGCGTCCGGGGACCTCTGGAACGCCCTCAAGAACATTAGGCAGTCCGGGATGGACGAGGGGTTCGAGCTGGAGCAGGTGGACTATGATCTGGTCGTCGAGCGTCTCAAGGGGATGCTGGGGATCAAGGATGCCAGCGAACGC
>CASFYI010000020.1 GCA_949298875.1 uncultured Methanomassiliicoccales archaeon
CAGTGCGAATACCAGCACAGGCGCGATCGCCTTCAGTGCGCCGACGAACAGCTCGCCGAGCATGATCAGGGGATCGATGTTCGGCACGATCAGCGCAAGGACGATACCGATCAGGAGACCGGCGAGAACGCGCAGCACCAGATTAATCGATGTCCACTTTTCGTAGACCTCTCTTACTGCCATGGCCCAAAGTCACACTGTCCCTATAAATCGAATCCGATTGCGACTGTCGAACATATAATATACTGGCACATAGGCGAATACAATATTGTACAATTCTCCGGTGCTGAAGATGCCCGCGGCACGAATGGACCGTCTGGCACATCGTGGCACGCCGATCCCGCTGTTTAAAATCTAAACGAGAAGGATTCGCCCCCTCGCGGGGGCATGGTAGGGTTTTCAGACCGACAGGACCGGCACCCTGGACGCCAGCTCCTGGTCGCTCTTGCCGACGATCCACCAGAAGGGTGCGGCGGCGGACTTGCAGTCCTCCCCTACGGAGGACGCGGCGAAGTAGCGCACGTCGCTGAAGACGGACTCGAGCACCTTGACGAAGCCCTCCTGGCCGTTGTCGATCAGGAACTTCCTCACGTTGGCGTTCTGCAGCGGCGGGGACATCACGTCGTTCCTCGACGCCACGACGGCGAAGGGGATCCTGGAGACGGACCCGGGCCCGACGCCGTTGATCTGGGTGAACATGCTGTGGAACGACTCGAAGACGTCCATCGGGGTCGCGCCCCTGCCCCCGTGCTCCAGGGACACGGGGTCGAACACGAACACGATCCCGTCGGAGTAGGTATAGTACTCCTCGAACAGGACCTTCCCGTCCCTCGGCTCGAACTCCACGCCGGAGATGTCGTTGATGATGAGCTGGCGGTCCGCCATGTCCCTCGAGCGGAGGAACAGGCACTCCGAGTCCAGCTCGCCGGATGCGGTCTTGGCCACGACGTCCTTGGCGGCCACGGCCTGCTTGGAGACGCCGGGCGTGATGGCCTCCACGGCCACGTCCCTGGACCTGGCGACCTGCGTTATCGTGCCGACGGCGGCCAGCATCATGGTGGTCTTCCCGGCGCCGACGGCGCCGACCATCGCGATGGAGACCGGTATGGACTCGCGGGTGTCGATCTCGGCGTCGCAGTACGGGCAGACGGTGACGAGGTCCCCCCTCCTCCCGTGGGTGCAGGGGAGGTCGTGCCCGTTTTTGCATGTGTGGACCTTGTACCCGTACTCGTTGGGCACCGGGTAGTCCAGGATGAGCCCGCACCTGCACCTGACCTTCGGCCTGGAGAAGTTGCGCTTGCACTTGGGGCAGACCGAGAAGGACTGTCCGAAGGCCCTATCCTCCTTCTTGGCCGCGGACCTGACCCTTCCTCCGATGATACCCTTGACGATGGCGTAGGGGATTATCATGAAGACCGTGATGAACAGCGACCAGACCGCGTAGAACGGCAGCAGGACGATGGGCACGATGGCGAGCGCCTTGTGCTTCGATGCGGCCGCGGGGATGAGCCCCCAGGGGGCGCCGAGCGCGCGGAGCGTGGCCTTGGGCCTCTGGGTCCACAGGTACTGCGCCGGGTTGTCGGTCCCCTTCACGCCCAATGACCAGGGCGTGACCATCCCGACGACGGAGAGGACGAACCCGACGACCACGATGGCCGCCTGGATCATACCGTCGCCGAACAGGGCGACGAAGTCGGCGTAGAGCGATACGATGTATTCCAGACCCGGCACCTCTGCCAGGTCGATCCCCAGCTCTCCGTGTGGGGCGAAGAGGTACAGGGAGAGCGTCCCGTCATCCATGATGCCCATGAGGGTGAGCACCAGCGACAGGGCCGCGAACAAGAGTGCAATCCCGAAGACGACCCCCACGGTCGCCTTGTTAGTCCCATTCATTGCAAGGCTAATGGTGGGGCCGATTAAATAGTGTACGAGGGGCGGGCGGACCCGCCCCGGAAGCCTCAGATCCTGTCCAGGGCCTGGGACAGGTCCGCGATTATGTCCTCCGCGTTCTCGCATCCTATCGACAGACGGACGGTGGACGGGCCGATGCCGGCGTCGCGGAGCTCCTCCTCGGTCATCTGCGAGTGCGTGGTGCCTGCGGGGTGGATGACCAGCGACTTCATGTCGGCGACGTTGGCAAGGAGCGAGAACATCCTCAGGGAGTCGGCGAAGCGCTTCGCCCCCTCCTTGCCCCCGGCGGTCTCGATGGTGAAGATGGATCCGGCGCCGTTCGGGAAGTAGCGCTCATAGAGGGCGTGGTCCGGATGGTCCTCCAGCATCGGATGGTTCACGCGCTCGACCTTGGGATGGTCCCTCAGGAACTCGACCACGCGCTGAGCGTTGTAGACATGGCGCTCCACCCTCAGGGACAGGGTCTCCAGACCCAGCATGAGGGCGAAGGAGTTGACCGGCGAGATGCACGCGCCCATGTCCCTGAGGATCAGGGCGCGGATGCGGTTGCACACGGGCGAATCCGGGAATGCCCCGGTGAAGGACACGCCGTGATAGCTCGGATCGGGCTCCGACATCCAGGGGAACCTGCCGGACCCCTCCCAGTCGAACCTGCCGTTCTCCGCGATCACACCGCCCAGGACGGCGCCGTGCCCGCCGATGAACTTGGTGGCGGACTCGATGACGATGTCGGCGCCGTGGTCCAGCGGCCTGAACAGGTACGGGGTGGCGAAGGTGTTGTCGACAACCAGCGGCACGCCGTGGGAGTGGCACATGTCCGCCAGCGCGTCGATGTCGATCAGGTTGGCGTTGGGGTTTCCGATGGTCTCCACGAAGACCATCCTCGTGTTCTCCCTGATGGCCGCCTCGAAGTTCCCGACGGTCCCGGGCCGCGTGGGGTCGACGAAGGTGCATTCCACGCCGTGGGCCCTTATCCCGTGCTGGAAGTAGTTGAAGGTCCCGCCGTAGATCGTGTTGGCGGAGACGATGTGATCGCCCGTGCGGATCAGGTTCTCGACCACGTACGCGATGGCCGCCGCACCAGATGCGACGGCGAGGGCCGCTGTGGCGCCCTCCAGTGCGGCTATGCGCCTCTCGAAGGCCTCCGTGGTGGGGTTCGTGAGGCGGGAGTATATGTTCCCGGGCTTCCTCATCGCGAAGATGTCGGCCGCCTCGTCGCAGCTGCCGAAGACGTAGGATGTCGTCAGATAGAGCGGCGTCGCGCGGGCGCCCGTCGACGGGTCGGGGGTCTCCTGCCCCGCGTGGAGCATGACCGTCTCGAACCTCTGGCCGTCCGGATTGAGCGGCCCCGCCGGAATGTTGCTGTCTTCCCTGAAGCCCATGGGATTCACGCGACCCCCCAACGCTGGCGCCGTATTTCTTCGTGCCGAGCGAGATCGGTACTTCAGCGGTATCCCGATGGTCCTCTCGTAGAAGATCGGGTTGTAGTACCTGCCGCGGTTCACCGTGGCGTCGCCGTACTCTATCGCCCTCTTGGGGCACATCTGGATGCAGGCCATGCAGAGGGAGCACTTCTCCTCGTCCCAGACCGGCTTCCTGTGGTAGACCTTGATGATCTGCTCCGGGCAGACGTCTTCGCAGATCCTGCACTCGATGCAGGCGTCGGTGATCCTGAAGGGCTCCGTCACGCGCTGCTCGTCGTACAGCTTGTACATCTCCCTCCAATCCTTGTCGCCCTTGTGGGCGCACATATCGCCCGACTCGCCCGCCTTGATGGACCCTATGATGCGGTCGATCTCGACGTCGGCGGCCCTCAGCGTCCCCTCCGCCTGCTCCTTTGTCGGGGGGTCGAAGGCGAATACGGAGTTGTCGGGCATGACAACGTCGTAGGACGCGTCCACGCCCAGACGGTTACCGAGCTCCTCGGCGAGCATCTCGCAGGCCCCTCCGGACTCCTCCCCGCAAGTGGCAACGGCGAACACCCTGCCGGGGTTCAGGACGGTGACGTTCCTGGCGAACTCCAGGACCATGCGCGGGAGCCCGTAGTAGTAGGTGGGGAACACGAACCCGACGGGCTCTCCCTTGGCGTCGTAGGTGTAGCGCTTGTACCTCACCGCCGCGGCGATGTCGATCATTCCGGTGCCGATGGCCTCGGAGATGCGCTTGGCGGCCGCGTACGAGTTCCCCGTGCCGGAGAAGACGAATATCATGACCCGGGGGTGGACGTCCTCGGATTTAAGGAACTGGGTGGGGACCGGCAGGAGTGAAGGTCAGTTAACGGCGTTGAATCCGATATCGGACGGGAGCATTATATCGTCCGTGCCGGTTCACGTCGGCATGGTCAAGACCGTACGCGCTTCGCACATCCTCGTACCGAACGAGAAGGACGCCCAGAGCATCATGGACCGCCTCGCCAAGGGCGAGGACTTCGCCACCCTGGCGAAGAGGTTCTCCAAATGCCCCTCCAAGGCCAAGGGAGGGGACCTCGGATGGTTCGCCAAGGGACAGATGGTCAAGCCCTTCGAGGACGCCTGCTTCGCCGGGAAGACCGGCGACGTCGTCGGACCGGTTCAGACCGAGTTCGGATACCACGTGATCAAGATCACGGGACAGAAGTGAGGGGGAGGGGGCGCACCCCCTTCCCGGAAACCGTTTCAGCAGACCTTCTTGAGCTGATAGGAGCTGAAGATCTGGAGCAGGCCCATGAGGGCCGTCATGACTCCGATGACGATCATTATCACGTCGGCGGTGTCGTCCAGGTTGAAGATGGCGACCACGCCGAGGACGACGAAGATCACCCCGACGATTATCGACACGAGCCTGGATCCGGACGCTATCGCGAATCCCGGCGCAGCGCCGAGGAGCGACATCAGACCGACGATGATGAGCAGCAGGGCGAGCAGGGCCATCGCGATGTCCGCGATGAGGTTGGGGACGATTATCAGGACCAGACCTATGACGGCGACCACTATGCCCATGGTCATTCCGAACTTGAATCCGGAGCTGTACGTATCGTAGATGGACAGCGCGCCGTATACGAGCATGAGGACCCCGGCGAGGATGATGATCCATTTGAGACCCTCGCCCTGAAGGGCGGCGAGAAGGATACCGACGATGAGCAGGAGTATTCCCGACACCATCGAGTTCTTCCAGGGATTGTACTTCTCAACGACTACCTCCACTGAATTCACCAGGACATGGAGGCGGGTCCTGACCATTTAATGGTTGTCTCAATCATCCAGCCTGTTCAGGCGTATGACGACGGGGACCTGGTGGCACAGGTCCTGGCCGCAGAGGACGTCGGCATCCGGATTGGAGGCCAGCACACCGTCGTCGACATCCTTCCAGTGCATGAACACCAGAGTGCCGGCGCGGTCCCCCGGGGCCGGCTCGACGGCCACGTCCTTGCCCTTGGCCCTGGCCGCATCCGCGACATATCTGACGAAGTCCTCGCGGGACATCCTGCGGGGACCGGTCACCGCGCCCACGGAACGGTCGGAGACGAAGGCTGAGACCCTGGCATCCAGGGTGGCGGGGTCCTCCTCGGCGGAACAGCAGCTCATGAGATTGGGGAATGCGACAGAAGGTAAAGGGTTTGGGAATGGGTTTGGATCGGATCCTTCCGGATCAGATACCCATCTTCTTCCTGACGTCGCCGTCGAACATGAAGATGAGCATGTAGAGGTAGACGATGGCCATCAGGATGCTGGAGAGGATGTCGTACCAGGCTCCACCGAAGGCACCGGAGAGCCTGAGGAGGAAGAAGACGAGGAAGACGACGACCAGGATGATCCAGAGGATCCTGTCGAAGTTGGTGGTCTTGCCATCGTTGATCTTTCCGGCGATCCAGCAGACGATGATACCGAGGATTATCATACCGACGTTGGACCAGGTGGAGATGCTGACTCCCCAGGTTCCAGCGATCGCTCCGAACAGGGAGGCGACGATGGTGGCGACACCGACGGTCTTGACGAACTGGGCGAGGACGTCGATCTTCTTGCTGATCTCGCCCTTGCGGACGCTGTTTCCGAATCCGAAGTAGATGAAGGCCGCCAGAAGCGCTCCGATACCGGCGACGACGAGAGCGAGCCTGTCGTCGCCCTCCTTCACCGCTCCGTTGTAGATGGAGATGATGGCGCTGATTATCATCAGGATGGCGCAGAGGAACAGACCCCATCCAGCGATTTTCGTGTTATCGAAAAATGACATTGGATAACCTCGGCGGATGTATAGGATTGTCGTTCTACTTATATCTGAGCGTGCACAAACAGGATTATAAGCCATTGTCGACCGTTTATAATCCTTACATCATTAATCGTCCATATCCGATTTCCATCACCCAAAAATATCCACCCCAACCGATTTCTATCGCCGATGCGCATCCAGGCCTCATGCTCATACAGTCCTGCCCCTCGGAAAGCGACCCCCGCGACAAGGTGACCGGCTTCGTTTCTGACCGCAACATCGGCTCCATCGGAGGCCTCCGCACGGACGGGATGCAGTTCCTGATCGACCTGGTGAAGGGCGAGATCGAGAGGCAGGAACCGGACTCCAGGGTCGTGATGCTCGACAGGGACTTCCTCATCGACAACGGCGTGGACTTCGCCAGGGACCTCGTGCGCGTCATGGACGACATGACGTCCGGGGACACCAGGATCAACTGGATCGTGGAGCAGGATGTTCCTGTGATGGACTGGCAGAAGGCTCTCGAGAAATTGAAGGGCAGGAACACACAGGTGTATCTGTTCACCAACGCCTGCCGTCAGGTCCCGTGCTGCTTCAGACTGCTCGGGAACCAGTGAAGTGGGGCCATCGGCCCCTGTTTTCTCACTGCTGGAACTCCTCGCGGATGGCCAGCAGCATATCGTGGAAGGTCGTCTTCTCAGGCACTATGTCGGGCTTGAAGCCCAGCTCCTCCAGCTTCCTGGATGTGGGCAGCCCTATGGCCGCGATCTTCGTCCCGTGAAGGTACTCGGCCGCCTTCTCCTTGCCGTAGCGGTCCTCGAGCTTCGAGATGAAGGACGACGCGGACATCGGCGAGGAGAACGCCAGGACGTCGATCCTCCCCTGCTTGAGGGATATCATCATGTGGAGCATGCCGTTGCCCATGCCTGCCTCCCTGAGGCGGTAGACGGCGACGTCCACGACGTCCGCACCGGCCTCCCTGAGGCCGTCGGAGAGCACGTCGGTTCCGCTGTCGGACCTCACCAGGACGATGCGGGAACCGGATGCCTCGCCCTTGAGGAGGTCCACGAGACCGTAGGACGAGTAGTCCTCGGGGACGGCCGACGGCTCGATGCCCGCGGCCTTCAGCTTTGCAGTGGTGGCGGGGCCGATCGACACGACCTTCACGCCGGAGACCATGCCCGCGAGGCCGTTGCCGAAGCGCGCCTGGCACTCCTCCACCGCGGTGGACGAGCAGAACACGACGATGCTCCCGGGGATCGACTCCTCGAGCCTCTTGAACTCCGAATCCTCGCCGGGGAGGATCTCCAGGGACGGCGCCACCATGACATCGAACCCGAGATCCCTCGCCTCCTTGACTGAGTCGGGGAGCCTCTTGGACGGCCTGGTGAACCCTATCGTGGTCATGCCAGGTCACCCAGCCTCTCGCGGACCGATGCCACCTCGCCGATGACCATTATGCCCGGAGGCTCCAGCGCCTTGTCGCGGATGGTGGCCTCGAGACCCGACACGGTGGTGACCTCGACCCTCTGCTCGGGCGTGGATCCCTTGGATATGACCGCGGCGGGCATGTCGGGGGACATGCCGCCCTCAATCAGCTGCCTGGAGATGTTGCCGGCGTTGCCCAGGCCCATGAGGATCACGAGCGTGCCGTGGCCGTTCACCAGGGATCTCCAGTCGATGCGGTCGCCCTCGCGGCCGTCCTTCTCGTGGCCGGTGATGAACGTCACCATGGACGCGTAGTCCCTGTGCGTGACCGGTATGCCGGCGAGCTCCGGGACGGAGATCGACGAGGACACGCCGGGGACGACGTGGACCTCGGCCCCCGCCTTCCTCAGCTCCTCGGCCTCCTCGGCCCCGCGCCCGAACAGGAACGGATCGCCTCCCTTGAGGCGGACGACGACCTTGCCCTCTTGGACGTACTTGACCAGGAGCTCGTTCGTCTGCCACTGGCTGAGGTGGTGGTCCCTAGCGCGCTTGCCGGCGTCTATCAGCTCCGCGTCGGACCTGCACTCGCGGAGCAGGTCGGGGTTGGCCAGGGCGTCGTACATGACGACGTCGGCCTCCCTCAGCAGCTGCAACCCTTTCACGGTGAACAGGCCCGGGTCGCCGGGTCCCGCCCCCACAAGATAAACCTTGCCTGTCATATCGAATCCCTCCTGCCTGTCAGGTACTCGGCGATGTCCAGGAGCTCGTCCATCACGTAGTCGACCGGGAGGTCGGTGGAGACCCTCCTCGGCTCCTCGGTGTACGTGTAGGACACGGCCTCGACGTGGATCGAATCGCCGACCATCTTCGCGTTTATGCCGACCGGCGAGGAGCATCCCGCGCCCATCAGCTTCATGATGCCGCGCTCGACACCCGCCTCGGCCCTGGACCTGCGGCTCTCCAGCTTGGAGATCCTGGAGCGCGTCTCCTGATCGTCGGCCCTGCACTCGACGGCTATGATGCCCTGGGCGGGGGCCGGCACGAACACCGTGTCGTCGAGGACGTGCATTGGCCTGTCTATGCCCATCCTGTCCAGACCCGCCTTGGCGAGTATGATCGCGTCGAAGTCCCCCGCGTCGAGACGGGAGAGGCGCGTGTGGATGTTGCCCCTCAGCGGCTCGATCACGAGGTCCGGCCTGACGTCCCTGAGGATGCTCTCCCTGCGGACGGACGCCGTGCCCACGCGGGCGCCCTCGGGGAGCTCCTCGAGGGGGCACGGCAGTATGACGTCCCGGGGGTCGTCCCTGTCGAACATGGCCGCGATGACGAGCTCCGGGTCCATGTCTATGGGGATGTCCTTCAGGGAGTTCACCGAGCAGTCGATCTCCCCGCGGAGGATCGCGTCGTCCAGCTCGCGGACGAAGGCCCCGGTCTTCGGGAGCTGGTCCAGCCTGGACTTCAGGTCGATGTCCCCCAGGGCCTTCATCCCGACGACCTCGCACGTCACGTCCGGGTTCGCCCCGGCCATGCGCTGGACGAAGATCTCGGTCTGGCGCATCGCCAGCTTGGACTCCCTGGAGCCTACCCTCATCTGGACTCCTCTCTCATGAATCCGGAGAAGGCCTCGCAGAGGGCGTCGATGTCCTCGTCCGTGTGCGCGATGGACACGAAGCTGTCCTCCAGCGCGGACGGCGCCATGTACACGCCGTGCTTCAGCATGTAGCGGAACATCCTGCCGAAGACCTCGCGGTCCGTCCTCTCGGCGTCGGTGGCGTTGCGGACCTGCTCCGGTCCGAAGTAGATCGAGAACATCGAGCCGAGGGAGTTCACGCATCCGGGCACGCCGCTGTCTGCCATGGCGTCGCGGATCGCGGAGGTGAGCCTGTCGCCCCTCCTCTCCAGGGTCTGGTAGTTGTCCCCCCTGGCCATGAGGTCGATGGTGGCCAATCCGGCGGCGGCCGTGACCGGGTTGCCGGCGAAGGTCCCCGCGACGTATACGGGGCCCTGCGGGGCGACCATCTCCATGATGTCGCGCCTTCCGGCGAAGGCGCCGGCGGGATAGCCGCCGCCGATGATCTTGCCCATGGTGGTCATGTCGGGGGTCACGCCGAAGCGGCCCTGGGCGCAGTTGGGCCCGAGGCGGAATCCGGTGATGACCTCGTCGAAGATCAGGACCACGTCGTTCTCGCGGGTGACCTTCCTGACCTCCTCGAGGTATCCCTTCTCCGGCGGGATGACACCGACGTTGCCGAGCACCGGCTCCATGATGACGCAGGCGATGTCCCCGTCCTTCTCGAGGAGGTCGCTCATGGCCTGGATGTCGTTGTACTCGACGGTGTGGGTGTACTGGGTGGCGCCCGGCGGGACGCCCTTCGAGGAGGGGACCCCCTCGGCCGATCCGGACCCGGCCTTGACGAGGACGGCGTCGTGCGCGCCGTGGAACCCGCCGTTCATCTTCACGACGCCGAACCTGCCCGTGTATCCGCGGGCGGTGCGAATCGCGTGCATGGTGGCCTCCGTTCCGGAGTTGGCCAGGCGGACCATGTCCGCCGAGGGGAGCGCCGAGGCGATCCTCCTCACCAGAGCCAGCTCGGGCTCGGACGGGGCGCCGTAGACGGTGCCCTTGACTATCTGCTCCTGCACCGCGGCGGTGACCTCCGGATGGGCGTGGCCGGCGATGAGCGGTCCGTAGGCCATGCACAGGTCGATGAACTCCTCGCCGTCCACGTCGGTGATCCTGGACCCCTCACCCTTCGCGATGAAGAGGGGGTTGGGCTGGAACATCCTGACGGGGCTGCTGACGCCTCCGGGCGCGAGCCCGCGGGACTCCTCGTAGAGCTTCGCAGACTGGTCCATGGTATCAGAGCATCCTCGCCATGTCCTCGGCGAAATAGGTGATTATGATATCGGCGCCGGCACGCTTGATGGCGGTGATGGACTCGCGCATGATGCGCTGCTCGTCGATCCATCCGTTGGCGGCCGCGGCCTTGATCATGGCGTACTCGCCGGAGACCTGGTAGGCAGCGATGGGCATGTCGTAGCGGTCCCTCGCCATCCTGATGATGTCCAGATAGGGCAGGGCGGGCTTGACCATGATGATGTCCGCGCCTTCGGCGATGTCGAACTCGATCTCCCTCATGGCCTCGCGGGCGTTGCCCCAGGCCATCTGGTATCCGGCGCGGTCCCCCTTGCCAGGAGCGGAGTCCGCGATGTCGCGGAACGGTCCGTAGAATGCGGACTGGAACTTGGCGCTGTACCCCATGATGGGGACGTTCTTGAACCCGGCATCGTCCAGGGCCTGCCTGATGGCGGCGACCTCGCCGTCCATCATGCCGCTGGGCGCGATCATGTCCGCGCCGGCCTGGGCCTGGGATACGGCGGTCCTGGCGTAGAGGTCCAGGGTCTCGTCGTTGAGGACCTCGCCGTCCTCCGTAAGGACCCCGCAGTGGCCGTGGTCGGTGTACTCGCACAGGCAGAGATCGGCCGCGACCAGCAGATCCGAGTTCTCCTTGAGGCCCTCGATGGCCTTCTGGACCACGCCGTGCTCCTCGTAGGCGCCGGTGCCCGTGGGGTCCTTGTGCGACGGGACGCCGAAGACGAGGACCGATCCCACGCCGCTGTCCTGGATGCCGGACGCGATGGCGTCGTATCCGCTGAGCGGGTGGGTCGGCACGCCGGGCATGGAGTCCGTGTACTTCGTCTCGCCGATGTTCGCATCGAAGAACATGGGAAGCATGAGCTCGTCCTTGCTGACGCGCGTCTCGCAGACCAGGTCCCTCATCCTCTGACTCTGCCTCAGCCTCCTGAGGCGAACTTCCGGGTACATCATTCCGAATCCTCCAGTCCGAAGAGCTCCACAGCGGCGCCGCAGGTCTCCATGCGGCCGTCGCGGGATGCCTCCCTCAGATTCTTGTAAAGCTCGGCGGTGATCTTGTTGACCATCGCCCTTGACAGGTCGTCGAGGATCTCCTCCGTGTCGGCGGAGCCCATGCGGGACCTAGCGGTTCCAAGCTCATGCTCGCGTATGCCCGCGAGCTTGATCCCAATGCGCCTGATGACGTCGTTGGCGTACTGCTCCTTCTGCTCCGCGTCGATCTTCGCCAGCTCCTCCGTGATTATCCTCTCGGCGGCGGCGATCTCCGACTTGCGGCGCTCGACGTTCCTCATGGCTATGGACTGCAGAGAGTCCATGTTCTCTACATCGACGTTGGGTATCCCGGACACCGAGTCCTCGGTGTTCCTGGGTATGCTCACGTCGATCACCAGCAGCGGGCGGTCCGGCCTCCTGGCCATCGCCTCGCTCACGTGACTGTGCTTCAGGACGGCGTGCGGGGCGCCCGTGGCCACCAGGGCGACGTCCGAGTCCGCCACGGCGTCCGTCATCCTGGCCATGCTGACGGCCTTGCCGCCCAGCTCGCTCGCCAGCTCTATGGCGCGGCTGTACGTGCGGTTCGAGACGACGACGGTGCCCAGGTTCTTGCCCATAAGGTTCTTCGCGATGACGGACGCTATGTCGCCAGCCCCCAGGATCGTGATGCCCTTGCCGGACAGGTCCCCGAGGCGGCTCTCCGCCAGCTCCACCGCCGCGGATCCCACCGAGACGGCACCCTTGTTCAGGGACGTCTCGGTCCTGACCCTCTTGCCGACGGCCATCGCCTTGTCGAACAGATGGGAGAGCATGCTTCCGACATGCCCCTCCTCCTTCGCCCTCATGTACGACTCGCGGACCTGATGCTGGATCTGGTCCTCGCCGACGATGAGGGAGTCCAGACCGCATACCACCCTGAAGAGGTGCTTGATGCTGTCCCTGTCGTCCAGCGTGTACGAGATGTTCGACGAGGGGACTATCGTCCTGATCATCGAATCGAAGAACTCCCTGACCGACAGGTTGCTGCCGGTGGCGGCGTATATCTCGAAGCGGTTGCAGGTGCGGACCACCACGTACTCCGAGATCCACTGGATGCCCGGCAGACGTTTGGCCGCCTCCTCCTCGAGCCTCGGGACGACGTCGTTCAGACCGGTCGTGCCTCCGGCCGAGGTGTGCGTAACATGCATGCTAACTATCATTGGAGGCCTCCCCTCTCGAGAGCCAGCGCCCTCGCCTCCCCGCCGCGGCCCTCCCTCAGGAGGTCCCAGACGCCCTCGTCCGCTAGCACCCCTGCGAGGAACTCCGCCCTCGCGGGCTGCGTGGGTATCCTCTCCCTTATGACGGCCCTCAGGTCGACCAGGAGTGCCAGCATCGCATCGTACGATGGGTCGAGCATCCCGTCGATCCTCTCGATCACATAGGGCGGGAACGCCGGGACGCGGCCCTCGGATGACACGCAGACGGTCCAGCCGTCCCTGTGGAGGGTCGACGGTATGAGGACGTCCCCTCCGCCGTGGGCGGAGTTGGTCATTATCCCCCGGGACATCGCGGTGTCCCTTATCATGTCGTTGAGCGCGTGGTCGGACGTGGCTGCCACGACGATGTCGGATCCCTCGATGTAGCGCAGGACGTTGTCCCTGTCGATGGAATCGATGAGGATCTCCTCCGCCAGCCCCCTCAGCTCGGGCATGACCTCCTCGGAGACCACGCGAATCCTGAATCCGTCGAAATGGCGGCATTTGCGTAGGGCGACCCTGCCCCCTCCGAAGACCGTCACCAGCCTGTTGCCGGGGGAGAGGAGGATGGGTGACATCTCTACCTTGTCCACTAGCTCACTCCTGCGTCTGGCATGCACCGCGAATTATATTTGGATGACGGTTCCAACTGCCCGTTTTCTTACATCAGACCCTCAACCGGGCTTAATCCCCGCCCGTCCCGTGCGCCTTTTATTATAAAGACATCCGAATCCGAACCCCATGAGCTACGACGACAGCCCGGAGGCCATGCAGAGAGCGGGGCACATCTGGTTCCCCGCAGACCACAACCGCATCAGATGGTGGGTTGGCGAAGGCAGATGCACCCTCGTCAGACCGGGGCTGCCCGCCGAGGCCGCCCGGGATCTCGGACTCGATTTCGATCCGTTCTGGACATGCGTAGGCCGTCTGGAGCACGGACAGGGCGCCAGGCTCTTCGCCGAATGGGTCGTAGGAAGACCGGACATGGGCATCGCCGTGACCGCATCCAAGGTGGAGGTCGCCCTGGACGCGTACTACCAGAGGCTGGAGGACTGGACGCCGGAGGGATGGGATTCCCCGCTGTCTGAGAGGATGGGCAGGGACGCCGCCGAGGCCGTGAGGCTCCAGTTCTCGTCCAGGAGCCCGACCTTCGCCGTCCTGTCGGACATGGAGCACCAGCCCGTCGTCGACGACATGCCATCGGAGCTCACGGAGGCTGCCGAGACCTGCGAGAACGTCCTCCCCATGAAGAGGTCGGTGTACTACAGGTCATAACGGCGTTAACAGACATTCCATCCGAGGCCCCCGGGCCATCTTCTTTAAGCCCGGGAGGCCTCCGCACCCGCATGATACCTAAGGACACTGCAGTGCCCATAAGGGACGACATCTTCTGGATCGGCGGGGACGACCGCACCGCCACGATATTCGAGGGCGCGTTCCCGATACCCGAGGGGGTCTCCTACAACTCGTACCTCATCAGCTCCGAGGGGAAGACGTGCCTCCTGGACACCGTGGACTCCTCCATCGCATCGAAGTTCTGGAGGAACCTCCGCAAGACCATGGACGGGAGGGACCTGGACTACCTGATCATCGACCACATGGAGCCGGACCACGGCGCCTGCATCACTCAGGTCCTCGAGGCCTGGCCGGAGGTCACCGTCGTCGGGAACTCCAAGACCTTCGACATGCTGGAGAACTTCTACCGCATCAGCCCGAAGAACAGGATGGTCGTGAAGGAGGGCGACGAGCTCGTAGTCGGGAAGCACACCCTGAGGTTCTACTTCGCCGTGATGGTCCACTGGCCCGAGGTCATGTTCACCTACGACGTGGGCGAGAGGATTCTCTTCTCCGCCGACGCCTTCGGGACGTTCAAGGCGGTCTCCGGAGCGCTCTATGCGGACGAGACCGACTTCGACAGGGACTACCTGAACGAGGCCAGGAGGTACTACGCGAACATCGTCGGTAAGTACGGGGCGAAGGTCCAGAACGTCATCGCCAAGCTGAAGGACGTCCCCATCGACATGATCTGCCCTCTCCATGGGCCCATATGGAGGAGCGACCTCGGATACATACTCGGCAAGTACGATCTCTGGAGCAGGTACGAGCCCGAGGAGAGGGGCGTGACCATAGCCTACACCTCCGTGTACGGGAACACAGCCGCGGTCGCCGAGAGGCTCGCCATCATGCTGAAGGAGCGCGGCGTGGAGAACGTCACCATGCACAGCATGACCGTCGAGCACCCGTCCTACGCCGTGGCTGACGCATTCCGCTTCACCAACATCGTGTTCGCATCCACGACCTACAACAACGCCCTGCACCCCTCGATGTCCTCCACTATAGAGGACATGGAGATCATGGCCGTCCAGAACAGGAGGTACTCCGTCATCGGCAACGGCTCCTGGGCGCCCCAGGCCGACAGGATCATCGAGGAGCGCGTGTCCGGCATGAAGGGCATGACCAAGGTCGGCGAGACCCTGACGATCAAGTCCTCCCTGGCACCGGAGCAGGTGCCCGAGCTGGAGGCGCTGGCCGACGCCATAGCCGCATCGGTCTCGGAGAACTGAAAACGTTTTTACGGGCCGGGGGCACCGTTGCGCCCCCGTTACCCGATCATTCGTCGTCCGAGCCGGACCTGACCTTGACGGCCATCCCCTTCTTCATCGAGCCCATCTCGAAGGCCGTCAGGAACGCCCTGCCGGTGGCGATGGGCCTGTCCGACGGATCGGTCACGATGACCTCCTCCATCGGGCGGATGTCGGGATCGCAGGAGAGCACGAACTGTGCGAACGCGTTCCTCCCCTCAGACACGAACGGGACGGAGTCCTCGACCACCGCGACGCGCATGTATGGCGCGGGCACGGCGGCGACGATCCTCTTGGCCCCCTCCATCCTGAGGGTGTACATCCCGTCTCCGGCGCGCATGGAGAGGACGTGCTCGCCGTCGGATATGACGTTGCGGATCTTCCCGGTCTTCTTCGACTTCACGAGCTCGATGGGCTCCCTGAACAGCGCCTCCGCGGCCTCGATGCCGAACTGGTAGCGGGCGACGGCCTTGGCGCGGATCTTGTCCGCATCGACATCCTCCCCCTCCGCATCCGGGACCTGGTCGTACTCCACGGCCTCGTCGAACTTGGACTCGATGAACTCGGCGGTGAGCCTCTCGGACTCCTCCTGGGTCTCGCGATCCTGGCACTCCGGGAAGACGGACTGCGCCAGAGGGTAGAGCTCGTCCAGCTCTGCGGGCACGGGACCCCACGGACTGGCCACCACGGGCGTGTAACCGGCGCGACGGACCCTTGCGAACTCCTCCGCGTACGGCCTGCTGTACGGCTTGCCCGAGGGCTC
>CASFYI010000021.1 GCA_949298875.1 uncultured Methanomassiliicoccales archaeon
CCTTCGCCGCACCCAAGGACATCCCCACATCCGTCGCCGAGGCCTGCGGAGCTTCCGCCAAGGCCGGAGCCTACATCGTCGACGAGAACTTCGAGCCCTGCGCTCCCAAGGTCTACCCGCCCGAGAAGGACGTGGAGGGCAAGGAGCCCCGCGTCGGAGTCTGGGTCTGCCACTGCGGAATCAACATCGGATCCGTGGTCGACGTCCCCGCCGTCGCCGAGTACGCCAAGACTCTGCCCAACGTCGTCCTCGCCCAGGAGTCCCAGTACGCCTGCGCCCAGGACTGTCTCGAGTCCATCGCCAACGCCATCAAAGAGCACGACCTGAACAGGGTCGTCGTCGCGTCCTGCACACCCAGGACCCACGAGCCTCTCTTCAGGGAGGCCTGCAGGAACGGAGGACTGAACAAATACCTCTGCAACATGGCCAACATCCGCGACCAGTGCTCCTGGATCCACATGCACGAGCACGAGGCCGCCACCAAGAAGGCCAAGGACCTGCTGAGGATGGCCATCGCCAAGGCCTGCCTGCTCGAGCCTCTGGTCGGTGCCGAGATCCCCGTCACCAACGCCGCCGCCGTCATCGGTGGAGGAATCACCGGAATGACCGCCGCTCTGGACATCGCCGCCCAGGGATACCCCGTTCACCTCGTCGAGAGGGAGAGCGAGCTCGGAGGATTCGCCCGCAACTTCCGCCACAAGGAGGACGGAGTCGCCGTTCAGGACTTCCTCACCGAGACCATCCAGAAAGTCGAGAGCAACAAGCTGATCACCGTCCACAAGGGTGTCACCGTCAAGGACATCCCCGGATACGTCGGTAACTTCAAGCTCCAGCTCTCCGACGGAGGAGAGTACCCCGTCGGTGTCGTCCTGTTCGCTGTCGGTGCGACCCCCTACGAGCCCACCGAGTACAACAACGGAAAGGACCCCAAGGTCATGACCCAGACCGTCGCGGAGAAGAAGATCGAGGACGGATCCTTCAACGGACAGGACGTCGCGTTCATCCAGTGCGTCGGATCCAGGTCCAAGGACGTCGCCTACTGCAGCCGTGTCTGCTGCGCAGCTTCCCTGCGCGAGGCCATCCAGATCAAGATGAAGAACCCGATGGCCAACGTCACCGTCATCCACAAGGACATCAGGACCTACGCCTTCCGCGAGGAGCTCTACTACAGGGCCTGCCAGCTGGGAGTCAAGTTCCTGAGGTACCCCGTCGACGACGAGCTGCCCGCCTACGACGGAAACGTCGTCAAGGCCTACGACGCCACGCTCGGAGCCGAGGTCGAGGTCCCCGTGGACACAGTCATCCTCGCCGCCGGAATCGCCCCCGACAGAGAGAACAAGGAGAACCTCGCCAAGATGGTCAAGGTCCCCATCTCCAAGGACGGATTCTACTTCGAGGCCCACCAGAAGCTGAGGCCCGTCGACTTCGCCACCGAGGGAGTCTACGTCGCTGGAACAGCCCACTGGCCCAAGTTCATGGACGAGTGCATCGCCCAGGCCTCTGGAGCCGCCTCCAGGATGCTGACCGTCATCTCCAAGGACAAGCTGATCTCCGAGGGTATCACCGCCGTCGCCAACCCCGACCGCTGTGACGGATGCGGAGTCTGCGTCGGATGCTGCGACTACAACGCCATCACCCTGGTGGAGCAGCCCAACGGAGGACTCAAGAGCAACGTCAACCCCGGTCTGTGCAAGGGATGCGGATGCTGTGTCGCGTCCTGTCCTGCCGGTGCCATGGAGCAGAGAGGCTTCAGGAACAAGCAGATCATCGCAGAGATCGACGCATGCCTCGACTACCCCGTCGGAGGAGAGTGATTCAAAATGGCAGATTTCGAACCCAGAATCGTAACGTTCTGCTGCAACTGGTGCTCCTACGCCGGTGCAGACGGAGCCGGAGTTGCCAGGCTTCAGATGCCCACCAACTTCCGTATCATCAGGACCATGTGCTCTGCTCGTGTTGACCCCGAGTTCGTCCTCAGGGCCTTCGCCAAAGGCGCCGACGGAGTCATGGTTCTCGGATGCCACCCCGCAGACTGCCACTACATCGGTGGAAACTACAGGGCCAGGAGGAGGATCGCTCTCCTGAGGATGGTCCTGGAGCAGTACGGATTCGACCCCAAGAGGCTCAAGCTCGAGTGGGTCTCCGCGTCTGAGGGAGAGAAGTTCCAGAAAACAATCGTCGAGTTCGTGGACACCATTAAGGCCCTCGGACCCACACCCCTCAAGAAGGAGGCTAACTGATGGGATTCTTTGACAAGCTGTTCAAGAAGAAGGAAGAGAAAAAGGAAGAGCCTGCCGCGAAGCCGAAG
>CASFYI010000022.1 GCA_949298875.1 uncultured Methanomassiliicoccales archaeon
CGGCAATCAGGGGAATCTGATCGGCAAGCCCCACCTGGGCCAGGGAGTCCATGAACATGTATTGGAGGACTCCGAACAACGCAGCGACAAGGGCCACCGATGCGAAGTAAGTCAGAGCATCGCGATTGCTGCTCTGCCTGTGGAACACTGCTCCGAGGCGCAGCTCCTCGCACAGCTGTATCTTCATGAGGGCTGCGATGTCACTGCCCATCGGCCATCAGCTCCAGGAACGCATCCTCAAGAGTGCTGTCGCCACGGACCTCATCCATGCCGCCGGATGCCACCAGCCTGCCGGACTTGATCACGGACACGGTGTCGCAGAGTCTCTCGGCCACGTCCAGGACGTGGGTCGAGAAGAACACGGCGCATCCCGAGTCGCACATCTCACGCATCATCATCTTCAGGGAATGGGTCGACTCTGGATCGAGGCCGACGAACGGCTCATCGAGGATCAGGAGCTTCGGGCCGTGTGACAAGGCGCCGATGATGGCCAGTTTCTGCTTCATGCCGTGGCTGTACGAACCGATGAGACTGCCAAGGTCGTCCTGGAGACCGAACACGGACGATAGCCTGTCGATCCTCTCGCGGCGATCCGCTTCGGAGACGCCATATAAGTCGCATACGAAGTCGAGGTACTGGATTCCGGTGATGTAGTCATACAGGTCGGGGTTGTCCGATATGTATGCCAGAACCTTCTTGCATTGAACAGGCTCGTTCCTGATGGAGTGCCCGTCGATCGTGATCTCTCCCTCATCGAAATCCATCAGTCCGACCACTGCACGCAGTGTCGTGGTCTTCCCGGCCCCGTTGCGTCCTATGAACGCGTGGATCTCCCCGGGACGGACATTCAGAGAAAGGTTCGACACTGCCTTCTTGTCCCCGTTGTAGGTCTTGGACAGATTGTCTATGCAGAGTATACTCTCGTTGTTCCGATTCCCACCCATGGTCATCGGTTACCATGGTATCTCGATTCTGTATTTATTAAGCGTTAATCCAAGATTGATACTAATCATCTAATAGTGAAGCATCACGAGTGGGGCGGTGAGAGGATGAGGCCGATGGTGTGGAACTTGCGACCTTCGGCAGGTTCGTTCTCCCTGAGCCTCCTGATGATGTCGGCGATCTCCCTCATGGCGCCGTTGATCTCCTCGTTGGTTGCAAGGACAGGGCTCATGGAGAATCCGGCATCATGGGTGAGATCGGCATCAGGGTTGTCGCAGAACTCACGGAACTGTTGCACGAAGCTCAGAACGTACTGCATGAACATGGAGAAGAACATCTCTGAGGGGTTCGACCGGAGGATGGATTCCATGTCTTCGAAGACACTTTTTACCGGAGCATAGGTGCGTTCCACGGTGCCACGTTTCTTCACTTCGTCGACGACTTCTATAAGCCCATCATCGGTGAGGCGTTTGAGTTGACGATACATAGTGGCACGAGGTATGTTCGGGCATCTGCTGTGAAGTTCGCTGGCTTTGGAACATGTACCGCGGAGTATCTCAACGAACAGCTGGCATCTGTAAGGATCGGACAGGCAATCCACGATATGGCGGTTGAACTCATCAGCAGACTCAGCTTTCTCCATCGATCAGGAGATGGAGGCGAGATTAATGTGGATTGTTCATCAATCTCTGAGAATACACACTGTGTTTCGTTGTTTCATCGAGTCTCCATTCAATATCCCCCTACCGGATCTGACCTTCGATACGCTCGATTAATCCGATTCACGTATCTCGAACACCGCACGATAGCTCTTATGCGGACAATAAGCCCAAATGGATCCTCCGGCGGGAGACCCGCCGGAGGATGTTTCATGCTATGTAATCGGCCAGGACCTGCCTGATGTCGTTGGAGCTAAGCCACTCGTCGAAGCACTTTCCGCTGTCCCTGACGGCCTTCCCCAGAGCGACGACCATCTCCGGGATCCTGTCCTGAGCGATGGTGCCGACCTCCTCGCCCATGCGCTCCCTGCCCTCGGCTCCGCATCCGTTGATGGACATCTTAAACGCAGGCACGGCCTGACCGTCGACGGTCTTCGAGGCTCCCTGGAGACCGATGATCCCGACCTGGTGGCATCCGCAGGACGAAGGGCATCCGGAGATCCTGAACCTCGGGAGATACTCGCCGACACCGGCCTCGCGGACCGCCGCGATCATCGCGTTGAGCAGCCCGCTGGAGTCGCGGACCCCCTGCTGGCAGATCGTCCCGCCGATGCACGACACGGACGTCTCGAACAAGTTCGCGGCGCCTCCCTCGGTGGCGTCCCTCACCCTGACCGCCTCCTCGCCGTCCAGGTTGATGATGTACAGGGCGCTGTCGGGAGATACGCGTACCTCCGCGCCGTCGGCGTCGGCGATGGCGTCCCTGATCCTCTCCAGCATCTCCAGGGGCACGTCCCCTCCCACGGGATGGTACTCCACGTAGTACAGGCCCTCCTGGCTCTGCCTGTGGATCCTCTCCCCGGAGACCTCCATGATCTCCTTAATCGGGAACACCGACGGGGCGGGATGGATGTCCATGCCCCCGGCCTCCAGGAGCCTCGAGAGATGCTTCCCGTACTCCCTGGCGAACAGCTCGTCCCCGAGCCTGTCCCTCATGTATCTGGTGCGGGCCTTGCCGCGGTTCTCGTAGTCGCCGTGCTCCATGAAGGTGTCCACCATGGCGCGCACATAGTACAGCACCTTGGAGGGATCCACGCCCTCGGCGAGCCTCATGCCGAACTTCGGGTTGTTCCCGAGGCCTCCGGCCCCCCAGACGTCGAATCTCCCGTCCGGCCTGGAGACGAAGCCCAGGTCCCTGAAGGTGGCGTGCGTCTCGTTCCTCGGGGAACTTGAGAACGTGACCTTCAGCTTGCGGGGCATCTTCACGTCGG
The DNA here is from genome assembly GCA_949298875.1 of uncultured Methanomassiliicoccales archaeon. Classification (GTDB taxonomy): domain Archaea; phylum Thermoplasmatota; class Thermoplasmata; order Methanomassiliicoccales; family Methanomethylophilaceae; genus Methanoprimaticola. Next base: position 2,873 of record CASFYI010000022.1, read on the forward strand.
GCATGATGTCCAGCAGGTACGTCTCGGCGGCCTTCGCATATGGGTACACGTCGAAGTTCTCCCCCGGCTCCACGCCGGACAGCGACGTCGCGGACACGTTCCTGGGGTTGTCCCCTCCCCCTCCCTGGGTGTTGATGCCGTGGTCCAGGGCGCGGTCCATGATCTCCGCGATCTCATCGCCTTTGAGGTTGTGCAGCTGCACGGTCTCGCAGGTGGTGGTGTGTATCCTCGACACGCCGTACCTCCTGCACTCGTCTATGATGAACGACAGCTTGTCCCTGTCCATGTGGCCGCCGCACATGCGGAGCCTGATCATGCCCAGCTCCCCGCCCCTCTGGGCGTAGCTGCCGAACCTCCCGGATATTCCCTTGTAGGTCTTGGCGTCCATCTCGCCGGAGAAGAACCTCCTCTCGGCTTCGACGAACTCCGGGATCCTCGACCTGAAGAACTCGCTGTCCCTCATCTTTTCCACCTGCTGGCGAATCTCACCATACGTTTATACCGATGGCGGGGGACGGCAGACATTAAACCCCTCTTTAGAGATTCATACCGCATGTCAGGAACCACCGGGTGTCCGAAGGATGTCAAGGAGGGCCTGGGACTAGTCCAGGTCTACACGGGGAACGGCAAGGGCAAGACCACATGCGCACTGGGGCTCGCCTTCAGGGCGGTCGGATGCGGGCTGAACGTCATCATGATCCAGTTCCTGAAGCCCGACGGAGGGTACGGGGAGCACATCTCCGCCTCCAGGATGGAGGGGTTCGAGATCCTGCCGATGGGCGCGGACCACATGGACGAGAAGGTCCCCTTGGAGAGGGACCTGGAGCTCACCAGGGCCGCCATGGCGAAGGCCCGCGAGGTCCTCACCTCCGGCGAGTACGACCTGGTGATACTGGATGAGATCAACAACTCGCTGAAGTTCAACCACGTCACACCGCAGGAGGTCATCGATCTGCTGGATTCGAGGGCTCCCCACACCGAGGTCGTGCTCACCGGACGCGGGGCGCCGCAGGAGATCATCGACTACGCCGACCTCGTGACCGAGATGAGGATGGTCAAGCACCCCATGGACAGGGGGATCCCGGCGAGAAGGGGAATCGAGTTCTGACCGCTCCGCCGAAGGGCGGGGCGGAACCCCTAAATCGTACCCATAGGGTAGGCCACGCATATGACAGTCTACAACAGCATCACCGAGACGATCGGGGACACGCCGATGATCCGCCTCAACAGCATGGCGCCGCCGGGATCCCACGTCTACGTCAAGAGGGAGAGCGTCAACCCCAGCGGCTCCATCAAGGACCGCGCCGCGCTGTCCATCATCGACGACGCGGTCGCCCGCGGTCTGCTGAAGGAGGGCGGGACGATCATCGAGCCCACCTCCGGGAACATGGGCATCGGCCTCGCGATGATAGCGGCAGCACGCGGCTACAGGGCGGTCATCGTCATGCCGGACACCATGAGCAAGGAGCGCATATCCCTGATGCGTGCCTACGGGGCGGAGGTCGTTCTCTCCCCCGGCGCGCAGGGCATGCAGGGCTCCGTGGACATGGCAAACGAGATCGCCAGGAAGCGCGGGGGATTCATCGCCGGACAGTTCGAAAACCCCGCCAACTCCGCCGCGCACCGCACCGGGACCGGCAGGGAGATCCTCAGGGACCTCCCCGACGTGGACCTCGTCTACGCCGGCTTCGGCACCGGCGGAACGGCCACCGGGATCGCCATGGCCTTCAGGGACGCGGGGTCCAAGGCGCAGGTCATCGGGATAGAGCCGGCCGAGAGCCCCCTGGTCTCAGAGGGGAGGGCGGGCCCGCACGCCATCCAGGGCATCGGGGCCAACTTCGTCCCCGGGAACCTGAACAGGGACCTCCTCGGAGGAGTCGAGACCGTCACCGGCGATGACGCCGTACGCACGGCGGTCGAGCTCTGCAGGAGGGAGGGGATCTTCTGCGGCATATCTTCAGGCGCCAACGTGTTCGCGGCCATCCGCGCCGCCAGGGAGCATCCTGAGAAGCGCATCGTCGCCATCCTGCCGGACGGAGGGGACAGATACCTCAGCACCGGCATGTTCGACGAGTGATAGGATGCCGGTCAAGATCCCGGACGACCTGCCGGCCGCGGCCGTGCTCGAATCCGAGAACATATTCGTGATGTCCGCCAGGAGGGCGGACACCCAGGACATCCGTCCGCTGGAGATCCTCATCCTGAACCTCATGCCCACCAAGGTCGAGACCGAGATCCAGATCCTCAGGTGCCTGAGCAACAGCCCGCTCCAGACCAACGTCACGCTGCTCCAGATGTCCTCCCACGAATCGAAGAACACCTCCGCGGAGTACCTGGAACGCTTCTACAAGACCTTCGACGACGTCAAGGGGATGAGGTTCGACGGGATGATCATCACCGGGGCCCCACTGGAATCGATCGAATACGAGGACGTGGACTACTGGCCCGAGTTCTGCGAGATCATGGACTGGACGCTCACCAACGTCTGCTCCACGCTCTACATATGCTGGGGAGCCCTCGCCGGACTGTACTACCACTACGGGATACCGAAGCACTCCATGGAATCGAAGGTCTCCGGGATCTTCGAGCATCGGGTACTCATACCGAACGAGCCCATAGTCAGAGGATTCGACGACCGCTTCTTCATGCCCCAGTCGAGGCACTCCGAGGTCAGGGCGGAGGACATCGCGGCGAACCCGCACCTGCACATCATCTGCGCCTCCGAGGACTCCGGCGTCGCCGTGGTCCAGTCGGAGATGAACCAGACGTTCATCACGGGGCATCTGGAATACGATGCCGCGACGCTGTCGTACGAGTACGAGAGGGACCTGAACGCCGGCAAGAACCCGCACGTGCCGGACAACTACTTCGAGGACGACGACCCGCACAAGGACCCAGTTGTCAGATGGAGGGCTCATGCCACGCTCTTCTACACCAACTGGCTCAACTACTGCGTGTACCAGGAGACCCCGTACGACATCGACGAGATCGGCAGACGCCGATCGTGAAAACCAGGCGGTCCGAGGGATCGGGCCGCCGTCCCCTTTCGATGTGTGTGTTCTCTGCCGGCATCGGCCGACCTCCGCGGAGATGTCCACGGGATCATGATAAGGGCGCTGGGATCCGGGATCGCTGGCTGACCACCCTGGGATTGACGAGCTTCCCGACGAGGGCGTCCCTGACGAACATGTTTATGCCCGAGTAGTCGCCGTCCGAATCCAGGAGCCTCTGGATCTCATCGGCTATGTGGGTGAAAACCTCGCGGAAGATCCTGCATGAGTCCCCGTCGGTGTTCTCGAGACCGACCTCGTGGTAGGCGTCCATGCTGCATCCGCCGTTGCAGTACCTGTAGATCGGGCAGGATGCGCACTTCTCCCTGCGGGCGACGGAGCCCGCCAGGATCCTGCGGAATCCCTCCGAGTGGAAGGCCTCGTCGAGGCTGGAGATGGAGTTCACATTGCCCATGCAGAACTCGGGCGGGCAGGCCTTGGCGCACGGGTAGATCGAGCCGTCGGGATTGACGCAGATCCATTTGGTGAGACAGGACGTGTGGGCGCAGTCGGAGGGGGTGGGATCGCCCAGATAGTTGAGGACGTAGAGGTAGTGCGGGATCAGGGGGACCTTGCTGTCGGCGTCGTGGAGCCAGGTGTCGAAGGCCTCTATGCTGCCCCTGATGTACTCGTCCGCATCCGGGACGGTGCCGTTGCATCTGGCGCATCCCGCAGGGATCACCGGGGACATGGAGATGTTGGTCCCCCTGTCGCGGTAGTACTCGTAGATCTCCCTCTGCTTCAGCGCCGTCTCGCGGGAGATGGTGGCGCTGACGGAATACTTGTTCTCCTTGTCGGAGAGCATCGATATGGCTTTCTCTGGATCCAGCTCCCTCAGGACGCTGTTGTAGGGTCCCTCGCACGACACCCCGACGTTGATCATCTTCTCGCGGCAGTACGCCATGAGACGGCGGTTGAGCAGCGTCCCGTTGGTCTGTATGGTGTTCCCCACACGGAAGGAGGACTTGCCGAAATGCTTCTCCTCCAGCTCGATGGCCTTCTTGTAGAACGACATCGGGACGGTGAGCGGCTCGCCCCCGTGCCATATGAACCAGACCGCCTGATACTCGGAGGCGACCATGCCCATGAGGCGGTCGAGGGTCTCCAGGCTCATCTCCCCCCGGACACGCTCGTCCGGGGTATGATAGCAATGGCTGCAAGATTCGTTGCAGAAAAGGGTCGGTTTGATGACGACCGATATGTACGGCTTCATGGCCGGCTTCCGCCGGCTCAGAAGGGCCAGTAGGTCCAGACGCCGTTGAATCCGTTGGTGGCGTAGCAGCAGCAGATGCAGCAGACCACGACGCAACCGACGACGCAGGCGTGCCAGCCCATGCTGTTGCAGTATCCCTTCTCGGTGCAGCAGCAGTAGTCGCACTTGGAATCTCCGCCGTGGTCCTCGTCGGCCGCCTTGTCGAAGCGCTCGTCGTGGGTGTGATCCTGGGGGAGTCCCTCCATCGCGAACGCGATGAAAGCCGATGGGGACTGGCTCTCGTAAATTGCTGTCAGGTTGTCTACGGATTCCGCGTCGTAAGCCATTGCTCATTCACCTACCACTGCTGGCTGGTTGAGGTTCCGAACCTATATTCCGTATTTATGACTTTTCGGAACGGCCGTCGATGCGACAGCCCAGCGGAACCCTTATCCGCGCGATACGTTCACGGTGCATGGACGACAGGACGCTCGGATACATCCTGATCGCCGCGGTCTTCGCCGTGGCGCTGATCGCCTCGTTCCTCCTGGCCCGGCGGATCCCGCCAAAGGAGCGAGACGGATCGCAGGGACGCACGGCATCCGTCCACCACACGCATACGGGCGAACGACATGTTCGGATACACCACCCCAGCTTACGGAAGGCTCTCCCCGGCCGACAACCGCACCTACCGCAGATACTACTGCGAGGGATGCCATCAGCTCAGGGACGGCTACGGCCTCACCGGGACCGGGACGGTGAACTACGACATGACGTTCAACACCATCCTCCTCGAGGGGCTGGTCTGCGACTGCCCCGACTTCGGGCCCACGACCCGCAGGATCTGCGTGCTCGACTCCCCCAAGGCGGACTCCAGACTCATGCACGAGATGGCCGCCTACACACTCATACTCACGAAATGGGAGCTTTACGACGACGAGACCGATATGCCGTCGATGAAGACGAAGCTCATCTCCCTGACGCTGAACCGCGCCATACAGAAGGCAGTCTCCGAGTTCCCTGAGTACGACAGGATGGTCGGTGAGGGATTCATGCGCCTGCGCGACATGGAGCTGGCCGGATGCAGGGACGCAATCTCGATGGGCAGGGAGTTCGGCAGGGGCCTGACGGGACCGCTCGAGGGCATCGCCGGCGACTTCTACACGGAGGATCTGGGAGATGTGTTCACCCAGCTGACCGCAGCGGTGTACGTCATGGATGCGATCGACGACCTGGACGACGACTTCATGGACGGTACCTACAACCCTCTGCTCCCCGAGACCGGCTACGTCAACGCGCGCACCTTGGTCGACAGGGATGTCATGAGGTTCACATCCCTGGTGTCCGAAGCGGTCGGATCCCTCCAGTCCGCCTACTCCAGGGTGCGCCCGTCCATGCGCGGGAACGTCTCCCTCTGCGACAACATCGTCTACTTCGGGATACCGGAATCGGCCAAGCGCGTCATAATGGGCGATGCGAAGGCCAAGGCCAGCGTCAAGAACATCCTGTCGAACAGGAAGGACAGGCTGGCATCGGAACGATCCGGCGGGGTCGAAGTCCGAGCACACGTCCAGGGAGTCCCTGGGCTCCGAATGCCTGGAGCACACGCCTCCGCTCCACGACCTGCAACTGCCACAGCATCCCGGACGGTATCTCCCGCATCCGTCCTCCGGCCCCGTCGGCCTGGATTCCGGCATGCACACCCATATGTCATCCGAATGCGCGCAGAGGCGGCACGTGCGGCACTTCCCGTAGCTCTCGTCCATGGACGGACATATGCGGAAGGACCTTATCGGTTTCCGTCGGCCGTGAGACGGTCCAGCATCCATGACATCCCGCGCGCCATCCTGCCGGCCGGATCGGTGAAGTGGTTGCCGGGATTCATCTCCAGCACCACATCGGACACGTTCGGATCGCCCCCATACGCCGTCCTGACGGATCTTATCGCATCGCCTACCGATGCCATCACAGGGTTCCTCGCCTTCTCCTCCTTGGTCCCGAGGCTCAGGTACACGTAGGAACCCTCGGGGGCACAGCGTCCGGCCGCGTACTCCACCCATCCGGGATACCAAACGGACGGCGAGCATGCCACCGCCCCTCTGAACAGGCCGGTCTCATGGAACGCCCAGAGGGAGAACAGTCCAGCCAGCGAGTATCCGCATACGGCGAGCGGGACGTCGTCCCCCGCATCCAGAGCGTCCCTCGCCCGGGGGACCCATGCATCCCTCAGACGCGCGAGGGTCTCCCCTCCGCGTCCCGAGAACGCCCTCGCGCCCATGACCGGTTCGGAGGGCCAGGGGGTGAGCCCGGAATCCCAGTCCCCCACCCTGCATTCGACGATCGCGAAGCGCGGATCCGCCGCCGAGAGCCTCACCTTCCGGATAACATCGTCCGCGATGCCCGCCTCATGCTCCCCGGTTATCCAGAACAGCACCGCGTCAGGACCTGGGTCCCCCGTGATGCGGATGTCGTCCGCCCAGACTCCGTCCATTGAGATCGAGTGCGCACCGCGGTTCATCGATTAAATATAGAATGGGAATGGGGGTGCATGGTCGTCAGGGTAGCGTACATGGGAATCCCGGGCTCCAACTCCGAGCAGGCGGCGACTGAGCTCGCCGGCGCCATGGGCTGGGATGTCTTCGTACTCATTCCTAAGGAGGACTCCAGGAACACTGTGGCAGCCCTCGATTCCGGGGAGGCGGACTACGGCGTCGTCGCGTCCCGCAACGTCACCGCCGGACCCGTCGAGGAGACGGAGAGGTCCCTCGAGGGGAGGGATGACATCGAGATCCTCAGGGCCCTCTGGCTGCCCATCCACCACTGCGTCTTCGTGAAGCATCCCGGGGTGAGTGTCAGACACGTCGCCTCCCACATCCAGGCCCTCCTGCAGACGAGGGAGCACCTCGGCACCCTCTATCCGGACTCCGACAGGGTCGAGGTCTCCGACACGGCCGTCGCGGCCGAGATGCTCTCGGACGGAAGGCTCTCCGAGGATACCGCGGTCGTATGCCGCCGCAACGCCGGGGAGATGTTCAGGCTCCACCTCGTCCACGAGAACATCGAGGACATGGAGGGGAACATGACGGAGTTCGAACTCCTGAGGCTCAGACGATGATCGCCGAGCAGATAGAGGAGGACGCCCGCCGTCTCGACGAGATCATCGCCGAATACAACAGGGAGGCGAACCGCGCCAAGCAGTCCAGGGACGAGTTCCACAGACGCGCCTCCGAGCTCGCGGACCGCAGGGACAAGCTCCAGAAGAAGGCCAAATCCCTCTCCGCGGAGGCTGCCGTCTACAAGGCACGCAGGGACGACGCCAACCTCACCGCCAAGGAATGCCGCACCCGCAGGGACGAGTGGAACGACCGCGGGGCCAGGATGCGCGCGTCCGGAGGACTCGGCGACGTCGGCGAGTGCAAGTCGCAGGCGAACAGCTGGCACCAGAAGGCGGTCAAGGCCTCCGAGGACGCCAACACCGCCCATGAGAAGATGCATCAGCTCTACGACGAGGCGGACAGGCTGAGGGCGGAGGCGCAGAAGTGCCACGAGCAGTACCTCGACTGCAAGAGGGGCGCCGACGCTGAGCACACGCGGTACATCCAGGCCGTCAGGAGCATAGAGCGCGTGAGGGAGAACCTTCCCGATCGAGGGTGCAGCATCACATCCCCGCGCCTTATCGCCATGAACCGGTACTCGCGCATCCTCCCGGTCTTCGGGTCCGGGAGCTCGAGGATTCCGGTCTCCCTGAAGTTCGATTTCTCCAGGCATCTTCCGGAAGCCTCGTTCTCGGTATCGTGACGAGCCTGGATCCACTCGTAATCGGTGGTGTCGAACACGTAGTTCACCACCGCCCTCAGGGCCTCTGTCATGTAACCGCGGTCCCAGTGACGCTGGGAGAGACAGTATCCTATTTCGCAGTAGCCCTTCTCCGGATGCTCCCTCACCACCGTTATGCTGCCGATCGGTTCGTCACTTCCGCGCAGCGTTATGCACCAGTCCATGGTGCCGCTCGCATATTCGGACACCCACCCGGCTATCGTCCGGCGGCTCACCTCCTGATCGGGATGGGTCTCCCACGACAGGAATCTGGTGACCTCGGGGTCGGACATCCAGTTCCTGAATGCGGCCTCGGCATCATCCTCCCTGAACCTCCTCAGCTGGAGGCGCTCGGTCAGGAGACGCGCCGTACCCCTCATCACGAAGCCTCCGCGATTGCTGGAAGGCCCGACTGAACATCCGACATCGGACCTCCGTATGCCGGGCATTAGAAAAATGGATGCGCCCCCTCCGTTCGACGGGACGCATCATGGAATTTGATCCGGGATCACACCCGGGGCTCGGTGCCGGGGCTCCTGCGGTGGATTATCCCCCGGACGACGCTGTACGGGATGTCCATGGATAGGGATATGTCCAGGCATCCGCGGCCTCTGCGGTACTCCCTCATGACGTCGTCCTCCATCAGCATGGACATCTCCCTCGGGGGTATCACGACCTCCGGCTCGATATCCCACAGACGGGTTCCGCAGGACGGGCAGCGCTTCGGCATATGGGAGCTCTTGGAATCCCAGGAGGCTCCGCACCTCAGGCACCTGTACGACCTCAGGGGGACGTTCCACTGATGGGATCCGCAGGACGGGCAGCGCTTGGGCTTGCCGTCATGGGAGTTCCATGTGTGGCCGCATCTTACGCAGGTGACCTTCAGGTCCGGATTGTTCCATTTGACCGAACGGCAGCGTGGGCAACGCTTCGGTGGCTGTCCCCTGCGGGGCATCCACTCATAGGAGCACCTGTGACACACCAACCTGGATTCTGGGGCGAACTGTGGATGCATAATAAATATTCTGCCTTATGGATATATGAACATTTGTACTTAGAAAATGAAACAAACGTTATTGGACTGACGACTTTAGTCGATTTAAAATGCGACATCGCCATCCAAGATTGAATGCAATGTAGACAGACATGTACACTTCTGCCCATCTGGGTCTGCGCATCATCGCGTAGGCTCCGCGGGCGAGCGAGTATCCCTTGCGGAAAGGCCCCATGGCGTCGGCGATCTCCTCCGGCCCCCAGGACGCGAACGTGTCATGTGCGCCCATGAAATGGGGACTGAACATGGGGTTACGGGACACCCAGCGCTGATACCGTTCGAGCCTGCCGTCGGCCATCGCCCTGGCGGCCTCCCTCCCGGATAGGAGCGCAGCGCCTATGCCTCCGAAGCACAGGGGGTTGGCGAGGCATGCGGCATCCCCCACGATTGCGCAGCGCCCGTCCACGACCCTCTCCTAGACGCCGAACGGCAGGTCCCTGGCGCCCCAGTCCAGGATCCCCTCCACCTCGGACGGGTCGGTGTGACCCCTGGGGAAGCCCACGGACACCCTTCCGGGGCCGGAGGGGAAGCGCCAGCCGTAGAACCCGTCCCCGTATCCTCCGACCGTGAACGAGAGCACATCCTCCTCGCCCTCGGCTATGCAGTTGAACACCTGCAGCCTCCTCGTCGGACCGGTGCCGAAGACGTCCCTCCGCACCGCCGAATGCGCACCGTCCGCACCGATCAGGCCGCGGCAGCGGATCCTGCGTCCGTCGGTGAGCTCCAGACTGTAGCCGGCATCGTCCTCCGAGACCGAACGGACGGACCCACGGATGAGATCGGCATCGCAGCCTTCCATGAGCTCCGACAGCATCGACGGGCGGTCGACGACCATACCGCCGACCGGGATGTCGACGGAGATCTCGTCGGAGAACGCTATGCGGATCGTGTCCACCCTGCGGACACAGCCGCTGGGCCTCCAGCCCAGCTTCCTGAACGTCCTGTCGCTGACCGCCTCCCCGCAAATCCTGTGGTAGCGGCCGAAGCCCTCGTCGTGGAGACGCTCGATGCACGCGACGGAGAGCCCCCTCCCGGACAGCTCCCTGACCGCGGACGCCCCGGCGGGACCGGACCCGACCACCGCGACGTCGTACGTCACGCCAGGAGCTTCATCTGCCATGATACCGCCATCCTGATCCTCATCATGAGCGTGCTCCTGCCGTACTCCTCGCAGGAGTACTCCGTGCTCCTCTCCAGGTCCGCCAGGAACTGGTCGGCCGCCTGGGTGTTGAGCCTGCGGGAGTACATCATGACGTTGGTCTCGAAGTTCAGGGTCAGGGACCTGTGGTCCAGGTTGGCCGACCCCACGGACACGCACATGTCGTCCATCAGGATCATCTTCTCGTGGACGAAGCCGTCGTTGTATCTGAAGACCCTCACGCCCGACTTCATCAGCTCGTTCGCGCAGGTCAGATTGTTCCAGAATAGGAAGATGTGGTCCTTCTTGTCGGGTATGAGTATCCTGACGTCCACCCCCGACCTGGCCGCGTTGGCCAGGGCGACCATCATAGAATCATCCGGGGACAGGTACGGGGTGGTGATGTAGAGGCGCCTGCGGGCGTTGACGATCATTGAGAGGTACTGCATCTGGACCGGATTGTTCGGCATGGTGTCCGGACCGCCGGAGACGAGCTGCATCCTGTCCCTGCCCCCGGCTCCGGCGAAGTCGATGTCCATGTAGTGCTCAACCGGGCGGAGCGGATCCCTCTTGGCGCAGTACTGCCAGTCGGCGCAGAAGCGGATCATCATCGGCAGTATGCCCTCGCCGACCACCTTCACGGTGGCGTCCCTCCAATGGCCCAGCGGCCCCTCGCCGCGGTACTCGTCCCCGATGTTGAACCCTCCGCAGTATGCCATGGAGCCGTCGATGATGGCGATCTTCCTGTGGTTGCGGTTGTTCTTCTTCGGACTGAGGAGCAGGTTCAGGGAGGAATGGAAGGTTGCGTAGTGCCCCCCTGCGTTCCTGAACCTGAAGATGCCCTCCTTCGGACCCTTCCCGATGCCGAAGGCGTCCGTCAGCAGACGGACCTCGACTCCCTCGCGGACCTTGGATATCAGGAGATCCATGAGCGCGTTGCCGTCGTGGTCGTTGCGTATGATGTAGTACTCGATGAGGATGGACTTCCTCGCGTTGGCGATGTCCCTCATCATGTCATCGAACAGCGGCTCGCCCTCGGTGTACAGGGTGATGTCGTTGTTCGCGGAGTACGGCCATGCACCGGCGTTCTCCAGGGACTTGGCCATGTGGAAGATGTCCTCCCTGTCCGGATGCGCCGCATAGTCCTCCTCGATGCGACCCCTCTGCCACTGGTACGCCCTCATCATCTGCGTGTCGGTGATGTTCTTAGGTGTGAACCTGTGGCGGTTGTAGAACGTCGCGCCCATGTAGAGGTACAGGATGAACCCCACCGGCGGAAGGAAGATCAGAAGGATCAGCCAGGTCACGAAAACGCGGGGGTCGTACTTCTCGAGGAAGAGCATGATGAAGATGGCCACTACGTCCAGTACGACGAAAAGCATGACGAGGTCCGAGAACACGTTGGTCACGGACAGTACATCATCGACGGTGACCTCTTCCACGCCCGACCATCCTGGAATGAATATAAAGACGATTCCAATTTAAATCCATATTGGATTATACATCCAATCTTGTTACACGTTTCCCGAAGAACCCATCAAGAAGGTTTTAAACGAGGAGAGGAGACGATTGGCCATGCGTTGCGGCGAGTGCGGCAGAGAGATCGAGGACGGGTCCAGGTACTGCCCGTGGTGCGGTGCTACCTCCTCCTTCGTCCCCTCCGGCAGGAGGAGCGGCGGGAAGCGGATGGCCATAGCGGTAGCATTCGCCGTGGTGGCTCTTGTCATCGTGGCGGCGTTCGTAGCCTCCATGGACTACGACCGGACCGATGACAGGACCCTGAACCCCCAGACCCAGCCCGACGGGGGATCCACGGTTGTCTTCACCGACGGCGTCTACTACGTCAGCGGTGAGGATGCGGACCTCTTCGACTTCGAACTGACCGAAAGCGACGGGGCCAGACAGCTCGTCGTCACCCTCGACGAATCGGTCGCATCGCAATACGGCAGCTTCACATGGTACGTCAACGACGAGAGCAAGTGGCCGTGGGGATACCAGCAGATCGAGAAGACGGAACCCGTGCTCTACTGGACCCTGGGCGATGACACCGTCGGCGATTTCAGCGTCGGCGTGGTGTGCAGGGAATCCTCCGGCTTCCCGTCGTTCTTCCCCACCGGCGGCACGGAGTACTCGGTCGAGGTCTCCATAGACGGGACCTATGTCCAGCAGTACTCCTGGACCTATCAGGGGGAGTCCTACCAGCTGTCGGTAGACTACACCTACTCCGACTTCATCGAGGTGTCCGGGTCCAACGGGGCGAGCCTCGCCAAGAGGATGGGGTACGGGAACGGGACCTATTCGGTCGTGACCGACTTCATCACCGTCGACGAGACCGTCACCGAGATGGAGCAGGGCCTCTCGGAGCTGTACCTGGGGACCTACGGCGCGATGGATGATGCGGGATACGCGGAGTTCGTCCTGGCCTTCGTCCAGACCTGCTTCGGATACACCTACGACAGCGTCCTCTACGGACAGCAGGAGTACTACGCGTTCCCCCTGGAGACCATACACAACGGGGGAGGGGACTGCGAGGACACGTCCATCCTGTGCGCCGCACTCTACGAGGCAGCGGGATACGATGCCGGCGTGTTCATCATCCCCGGCCACGCTATAGCCGCCGTCGCCCTGGACGGCTTCACACCGGCGGAGACCTCCGTCACGACGGTGTCGGTGTTCAGCCTCGAGATGGGCGGCAAGACCTATTACGGATGCGAGACGACCCTCGACTACAACACCTACGGCATCGGCTGGATCAACAGCGACTACACCATCACCGCGGACGGCACCGTGTACTACGAGGGGGAGGCCTACAGGAATCAGGGCTACGGGCTGTACTCCGTCAGCGAGAAGGATTGATCAAACGATTTACCGGCCGTCCGATGGCCGGGCCCCTCATCTTATCTTCGTGTCTTATTTCTATAGACTACTTACGTCTTTTTAATCTATGATTCTTCTTCGTAGATTCAATCGTCTAATTCTATTGATTTCTACAAGATATCTGTCTAAATCATCGTCTCCGAATAATTTTTCACAATAATATACATTCATTCACAATAAAATACATTAAATAACAAAAGAGGCATCTCTCGATCACAACGAAAGAGAGAGGCGGAGATGTACAGCCCAACGTTCGAAGAATCCAGGAAGTACGCATCCGAAGGATACGGCGCGATCCCCGTGTCGCGCACTATCCCCGCGGATGTCAGGACCCCGATCGAGACCCTCAGGGCGCTCATGAACGAGGATGACCACTGCTACATCCTCGAGAGCGTCGAGGACAAGCAGAGATGGGGCAGGTACACCATCCTCGGATTCGAACCCGTGCTGGAGTTCGTATGCGACGACGGGAAGGTCAGGATCACAGAGGACGGGAGGACGGAGGAGTTCGAGACCGAGGACCCGTCCGAGGTCATCAGAGGGATCCTCGCGGATCACAGGAGCCCCCGCATCGACGGCCTCCCTCCCTTCACCGGAGGGCTCGTGGGCTACTTCGCCTACGACTACATCAGATACGCCGAACCGTCCCTGAGGATCACCGCCTCGGACGAGGAGGGGTTCAAGAACGCCGACCTCATGCTGTTCGACAAGGTCGTGGTCTACGACAACTTCCGTCAGACCGTGACGGTCATCGCCCATGCCGACGGAAGGGACATCGACGGCACCTATCCGAAGGCGACGGAGCAGGTCGAGAGGATCATCGGCATCATCCGCGGAGGAGCGCCGAAGGCGCATGACCCTGCCAGGCTGCTGTCAGATTTCGAGCCGTCCTGCTCAGAGGAGCAGTACTGCGACATGGTGAAGAAGGCGAAGGACCACATCCGCGAGGGAGACATCTTCCAGGTGGTCCTCTCCAACCGCCTGGGTGCGGAGTTCGAGGGGAGCCTCCTGGACGTCTACCGCGTGCTCCGCATGAGCAACCCCTCGCCCTACATGTTCTACCTCTCCGGCAGCGACATCGAGGCAGCCGGGGCGTCCCCCGAGACCCTGGTCAGGCTGGTCGGAGGGGAGCTACACACATTCCCCCTGGCGGGGACCAGGCCGCGCGGACGCACCGACGAGGAGGACAGGATGCTGGAGGAGGAGCTACTCTCGGACGAGAAGGAGCTCGCGGAGCACAACATGCTGGTGGACCTCGGGAGGAACGATATCGGCCGCGTGTCCGAGTTCGGATCCGTCAAGGTGGAGCGCTACCTCGAGATCGAGAGGTTCTCGCACGTCATGCACATCGGCTCCACCGTCCGCGGCAGGATACGCGGGGACATGGACGCCCTGGACGCGATAGAGTCGGTCCTCCCCGCGGGGACCCTGTCCGGGGCCCCGAAGCTCATGGCATGCAGGATCATCGACGACCTGGAGGACTGCAAGCGCGGCATCTACGGCGGCGCGATCGGGTACATAGACCTCACCGGGAACATGGACGTCTGCATAGGCATCCGCCTGGCGTACAGGCGCGGAAGGCGCGTCTACGTTCGCTCCGGAGCGGGCATCGTGGCCGACAGCGTGCCGGAGAACGAGTACCGCGAATGCATCAACAAGGCGAAGGCCGTCATCGAGGCCTGCAGGATCGCATCGGAGGGATTGGAATGAGCACCCTCCTCATCGACAACTATGACAGCTTCTCGTACAACCTGTACCAGATTCTGGGGTCCTCGGACCCGGACATCAGCGTCGTGAGGAACGACGCGGTGACCGCCGACGACATCCTCGGCATGGGGATCGGCAGGATCGTCATCTCGCCCGGGCCCGGACGCCCGGTGGATGCCGGTAACTGCGTCGACATCGTCCGGAGATGCGCCGGAAAGGTCCCCATCCTCGGGGTGTGCCTCGGCCATCAGGCGATCTGCACGGCATACGGGGCCACGGTCACCTATGCCGGCAGACTGATGCACGGCAAGGCGTCTGAGTGCGACGTCGACGTCACCTCGGAGCTTTTCAGAGACACGGGACCCCGCATCACTGTGGGCAGATACCATTCGCTGGCGGTCGACCCGGCCACGCTGCCGGCCGACCTGAGGATTACCGCCCTCACGGACGAGGGCGAGGTGATGGCGGTGGAGGACCGCCGGAGGAGGGTGTTCGGACTCCAGTTCCACCCCGAATCCGTCCTGACGCCCGAGGGCGCCGGGATTCTCCGCAACTTCATGGAGGTGAGGATTTGAGCACTATAGGCGAGGCCGTGTGCAAGCTGTCCCGCAGGGAGGACCTCGGATACGACGAGGCCCGTTCGGTGATGGATTCGATAATGAGCGGCGAATGCTCCGACGTCATGATATCGTCGTACCTGACGGCGCTGGCGCTGAAGGGGGAGACCGTCGAGGAGATCGCGGCATCCGCCGCGGAGATGAGGGAGCACGGGCTGATGCTCCCCGGCGACCACTCGGATGCGCTGGAGATCGTCGGCACCGGAGGGGACCGCTCCGGTTCCTTCAACATCTCCACCACCTCCGCTTTCGTGGTGGCATCCTGCGGCGTGCCGGTCGCCAAGCACGGCAACCGCGCGGCCAGCAGCCTCTGCGGGGCGGCCGACGTCCTCGAGGCGCTCGGCGCCAGGATCGACCTCTCCCCGGAGGATTCCGAGAGGATCCTGGGGGAGTGCGGCTTCGCGTTCATGTTCGCCCAGAGGTACCACCAGTCCATGCGCTTCGTCGCCCCCGTGAGGAGGGAGATCGGCATCCGCACGGTGTTCAACATACTGGGGCCTCTCACCAACCCCGCCGGGGCCGGCAACCAGCTCTCGGGCGTGTTCTCGCCATCCCTCGTCAGACCGATGGCTGAGGTCCTCGACAGGCTCGGCGTGAGGAACGCCGTCGTGGTTTACGGTATTGACGGGCTCGACGAGCTCTCAGTCTCCGACAGGACCATCGTGGCCGAGCTCAGGCACGGGAGCCTGGAGGAGTACTCCGTCGAGCCTGAGGACTTCGGCATCCGCAGGAGCCCCCACTCCGATCTCGTGGGCGGTGGGCCGGCCGAGAACGCGGCCATCACCCGCTCCGTGCTCTCCGGGGCGCCCGGGGCCAGACGCGACGCCGTCCTCCTCAACGCTGGAGCCGGGCTGTTCACATGCGGAAGGGCGTCGAGCATCTCCGACGGGATCGAGATGGCCGCCCAGGCGATAGACTCCGGGAAGGCGCTGGAGACGATGGGGCGCTTCATAGAGCTCACGAGGGCGGCGGCATGACATCCGAGGCGATGGACAGGCCGTCCCCGGTCGGCGGCGGGAACATCCTGGACAGGATAGTCGAGGACACCCGCAGGAGGAACGCCTTCGAGCGCACGATAAGGCCGCTCCCGATGGTCATCGAGAGCTGCAGGTCGCTCCCTCGGAGGACCGGATTCCCGTTCGAACAGGCCCTCGGATCCGAGGACATGTCATTCATCTGCGAGGCGAAGAGGGCCTCCCCCTCGAAGGGGCTGATCTCCCCCGACTACCCGTACATAGACATAGCCAGGGGATATGAGTCGGCGGGAGCGTCAGCCGTATCCGTGCTCACCGAACCGCTCCACTTCAGAGGGAGCGACAGGCACCTGGAAGACATCTCGAGGGCCGTATCCATCCCCATCCTGAGAAAGGACTTCGTCATCGACGAGTACCAGATCTACCGCGCCAAGGAGATGGGCGCATCGGCGGTGCTCCTAATCGCCTCGATACTCGGCGACTCCCAGCTCGAGGGGTTCTCCTCGCTGGCCGGGTCCCTTGGCATGTCCGCGCTGGTGGAGACCCACACCGCCGACGAGGTGGAGCGCGCGGTATCCTGCGGCGCCCGCATAATCGGCGTGAACAACAGGGATCTCGGCACGTTCACCGTGGACATCGGCAACAGCCTGAGGCTGGCCGACCTCATCCCCGACGGGACCGTGGCTGTGTCCGAGAGCGGGATACGCTCGCGCGACGATGTCGTCAGACTCCAAGAGGCGGGATTCGACGCCGTCCTCGTTGGTGAGACGCTGATGCGCAGCGCCGACAGGGCCTCCGCGCTCAGGGGCCTTATGCCATGATCGTCAAGGTGTGCGGCCTCCGCACCGCGGACGATGCCGAGGCGGTCAACGAGGCCGGCCCGGACATGGCGGGTTTCGTCTTCTACGGGCCGAGCAGACGCTGCATAGACCGCGAGCTCGCCATCGAGCTGAGGCGGATCCTGGATCCCTCCATCGCCACCGTCGGCGTGTTCGTGGACGAGGACCCCCGCGTGATCGCCGGACTCGTGGAGGACCGCATCATCTCCGTGGTGCAGTTGCACGGGTCGGAGGACGGGATGTACATCCACGGCCTCCGCGCCATGACCCACGCGCCGATAGTCAAGACATTCATAGCCAGACGCCCGGAGGACATGGAGGAGGCCAACCTCTCGCCGGCGGACATGGTCATGCTGGACGCCGGGAAGGGGTCCGGGAAGGGATTCGACTGGGATCTGGCACAGGCGATGCGCAGGCCGTTCATACTGTCCGGGGGACTCACGCCCGAGAACGTCGGCACCGCGATAGCCAGAGTGTCGCCGGCGGGCGTCGACGTCAGCTCCGGTGTCGAGTCCGGCGGAGCCAAGGACCGCGCCAAGGTGCTCTCGTTCGTCGAGAGCGCGAGAATGGGATGACCTGGCTCACCTGACGGGGACGGCCTCGGGGGCCGGGCATCCGCCGGACACCCTTCCGCAGGCATCGATACCCGCCCTCATGGAGCGCACGTACTCGGCCACATGCTGTGCGGAATCCCTGCCGTGCTCCGCGATGATGTCCACTATCGCAGAACCGACGATGACGCCGTCCGCGAAGGATGCGATCTCGGCCGCCTGCTCGGGCGTGGAGACGCCGAACCCCACGGCGCAGGGTACGTCGGAGACGGCCTTCACGGAGGCCACCATGTCCCTCAGATTGTTGCTGAATCTCTGGCGCACACCCGTCACACCCATGGAGGACACCACGTAGAGGAATCCCTCCGCCTCTGATGCGATCATCGAGATCCTCTCCTCGGATGTGGGCGCTATCATGGAGATGAGCCTCACCCCGTGGGCCCTGCATGCGGGAAGGAGCTCGCCCTTCTCCTCGTAGGGAACGTCGGGGACTATGACGGCACATATGCCGGCCCTGGCGCAGCGCTCCATGAACCTGTCCGGCCCGTAGACGAACACGGGGTTCATGTACGTCATCACCGCGAGCGGGACGTCGCATCCCCCGGCGCGTATGCGCTCGACCATGTCGAAGATGGCATCGGTCGTCACACCGTTGGAGAGCGCGCGGATGTCGGCCGCCTGTATGACGGGACCCTCCGCGATGGGGTCTGAGAACGGGATGCCGATCTCGATGAGGTCCGCGCCGGCGTCCGCCATCTCCGGGATGATCCTCTCGGTGGTCTCGATGTCGGGATCCCCCGCCGTGACGAAGGCGATGAATGCCTTCCTCGAGAAGACGCGTCCGAGGTCACTCATGGAGATCCCTCCCCCTGTAGCGGGCGATGGCCGCCACATCCTTGTCCCCCCTCCCCGAGAGGTTGATGACCATCAGGTCGTCCTTGGACATGGTGGGCGCGAGCTCTCTGGCGTACGCGACGGCGTGGGAGCTCTCGATGGCTGGTATTATGCCCTCGGTCCTGGACAGGTACTCGAAGGCGGAGACCGCCTGGTCGTCGGTCACCGCGACGTACTCCGCGCGGTCAATGGATTTGAGGTAGGCGTGCTCCGGCCCTATGCCGGGATAGTCCAGGCCCGCCGATATGGAATACACCGGGGCGATCTGCCCGTAGGCGTCCTGGCAGAACAGGGACTTCATGCCGTGGAAGATCCCCACGGTGCCCTTGGTGAGGGTCGCGGCGTGCATGTCGGTGTCGACGCCCTTGCCCCCGGCCTCGCAGCCGATCATCCTGACCCCGGGCTCGTCTATGAACTCGTGGAACAGGCCGATGGCGTTGCTGCCTCCGCCGACGCAGGCGACCAGGCAGTCCGGCAGGCGCCCCTCGGCCTCGGCCATCTGGGCGCGGACCTCGCGCCCGATGACGGACTGGAAATCGCACACCATCGTGGGATAGGGATGGGGGCCCATCACGGTGCCGATGACGTAGTGCGTGTCGTCCACGCGGGTGGTCCACTCACGGAGGGTCTCGTTCACCGCGTCCTTGAGGACGCCGGTGCCGGATGTGACCGGATGCACCTTGGCCCCGAGGAGCTCCATCCTGTAGACGTTCAGGGCCTGGCGCTCCACGTCCTTGGCGCCCATGAAGATCTCGCATTCGAGACCGAAGTAGGCCGCGAGGGTTGCGGTCGCCACGCCGTGCTGTCCTGCGCCGGTCTCGGCGATGACGCGGGTCTTGCCCATCTTCTTGGCGAGGAGGCACTGCCCGATGACGTTGTTGATCTTGTGGGAGCCCGTGTGGTTGAGGTCCTCCCTCTTGAGGTATACCTTGGCGCCGCCCAGATCGCGCGTCATGCAGTCGGCATAGTAGAGCGGGGAGGGCCTGTTGGTGTACCTGTGGTTGAGGTCGTCGACCTCCCTCAGGAACTCCGGATCCTTCCTGTACTTGGAATAGGCGTGGTCCAGCTCGATCACCGCGTTCATCAGTGTCTCGGGTACGAACTGTCCCCCGAACTCCCCGTACATGCCCTCGCCGCTCATGTATATCGAGGATGACTATCATTCGACAGTATTTGTAATTAATGTTCATCATAGCATAATAATATACAAACAAAAATCTGATAGTTCCTCATCCGGCAGAACTCGTACTGATTAGACCCGGATCCTCCGAAAGTTCAGCGCACGTCAAAGAGCGAATGGTCGAACCTGTGCTCCGGGCAGTTCTCCGAGCACCTCTCGCACGCGGTGCCGAGGCATCTGCTGGCGTCTATCGAGAAGGTCCCTCCCTCGAAGGCCAGCGCCCTCTCCGGGCATCCCCTCACGCACGTCATGCATCCCGAACACTCCCACGAGGCGGTCATCCTGACCCCGGGATCTATGATCTCAACCCCGGAGCCGGCGTCGCGGATGTCCCTCTCGCAAACGCGATCCACGGAGGCATCCGCGCGGTCGTCGAGATAGCCGTCCAGCCCGTGCTCCGACAGCACGCGCCTGTAGCGCTCCACGGGCATCCCGCCCGTCCAGAGCCCGATCTCGTAGACGTAGAGGTCCCTGAACGTCTCGGAGGATGCGAACATGGTGTGCCTGGTGACCAGCCTCTCCCTGAGCTCGTTCAGCGGCCCCACGGCGTCCGGGTCCCGGGCCAGGTCCTTGGCCAGCTCGAGGGAGGTGTTCCCGACCTGTACCATCCTGGTGCACATCGGCACCACCATGCCCAGATCCCTCGCCTTGAAGGGGTCCACGTAGGTGCCGCTCGCCCCGGCCATGTACATCGTCCGCACATCGCCCGGCGATATGCCCGCCTCCTCGATGAGCGTCATGTGCCCGGCGCGGATCGCCCCGATGGCCTTGCCCGCCTCCTCGAGATCAGCATCGGTGAACGAGACCCTCCTGGATATGCGGATGGAGCCCCCGTCGATCCTGCAACCCCTGATGCGCTCGTCGCGCATCGCCGCGTACACGAGGGCGATCACGCCGGTCCCGGTTATCCCGTCCGGCATCCTCCCCTCGGCGCGGGAGAACCCGCTGCGGAGGTTCACCAAGGGGCCGTCCACGGCGTCCAGACCCTCATCGAGCACCTTGGACCTCCATCCCTGCGGAGTGCGGACCAGGTCGCTCATGGCGCCCGGGGCGGCGAGCATCCCGCACGATATCTCCTGCCCCTCGAGCGCCGGACCGGCGGCCGCTGATCCCGTGAAGATGTCGTCCCCGACCTTCAGGGCCATCTCCGCGTTGGTCCCGTAGTCCGTGACCATGCACATGTCGTCGTCGAGGAACCCGGACTTCAGCATCATGGCGAGGGCATCCGCCCCTATCTCGTGCCTCACCGCCGGCGGTACGACGAGGTCCACATGCTCCGGGAGGCCTATGGCGCCGGCGGAGGTCACATGGCCCCTGCGGTCGACGTTCCCGACGTGCTCGCTCTCCAGCTTGTTCTTGCCCGCGTACGCCAGGTCCCTGATCTCCACGCCCTCGAGGATGGACAGCTGTATGGGATTGCCGCAGACCGCCACCCTCACCAGGGACTCCGGCGCGAGCATCCCTATCAGCTCCTGGACCGATCTTGTCAGGATCCTGTGCGCCAGGCCGGGGCCGCGCTCTATGGCGAATGACAGATGGTCCATCACGTTCGCCCCCGGGATCGGGTTCCTGGCCGTGATGCACGTGCGGAGCACCCTGCCCGTGCCGAGATCGATCAGCTGCCCCCTGATCCCGCTGGTGCCTATGTCCAATGCGATGGCCTGTCCGCCCATAATGAGAATCCCTCCGAACCTGTTTCCCAAGGGGTTTCCTAAGGTGTTTCTTGAGGGGGCGCGGGAACGCCCCCTCGGGCCCTCAGCGGTAGTCCTCCCACTTCTTGCCCTCGTTGCACACGCCGTCGGCGACCTTGACGGTCTCCAGCGGGGACTTGGTGTACATCGCGTTGTTGAAGGTGGATACGAACGCCTTCGAGACTGCAGCGCCGCCGCAGGCGACGGACACGCCGGTCTTCTGGAGCTCCAGCAGGAGCGCGGTGTCGATGAGCCCGTGCTTGGTCGTGCTCATCAGGGTGGATCCGCAAGCCAGCTGGATGTTGTTCTCCTTGACAATCTGGAGCACCTTCTCCTTGGGCACGTCCCTCCCGATGTCGATGACGTTGAACCCGTTGGCCTTCAGGATGGCGGCGCAGATGTTCTTGCCTATGTCGTGGAGATCACCCTCGGCCACGAAGGAGGCCACGTTGCCCTTGCTGGGGACGTCGCCGATCTGAACCTGGCACAGCCTTATGCCTCCCTGCATGGCGTCGTTGGACATCAGGATCTCCGGCACGTAGCTCTTGCCCATGTCGTAGAGCTCGCACTGCACCTGGATACCGGGCATCAGCGCGTGCGTGACCACGTCGACCGGGTCCTTGCCCGCGTCCAGCAGGTCCTTGACCAGCTTCTCCGTGACCTTCCTCTTGCCGTCCAGGACGGACTGGGAGACCGCGGCGTACTCCTTGTTCTCCGGGAAGAGCGACGCCTTGATCCTGTCTATCGTCAGCTCGTCCCCGGACTTCGGCTCGATGATGCCCAGCTCGAGGGCCATGCCCTCCTGGACCAGCTGGTTGAACCTCACCGGATCCTTCAAGCGCATCTCCTCGACGGCCTGCATCACGATATCCATGTGCATCAGAACGCACCCCCTTCGACCTGGTAGTCGGCCATGGCCTTCAGATTCTTCGCCCTGGCCCTCCCGAGCGCACGGACGCAGTCGTCCACGTCGCAGCAGTCCGGCTTGGGCGTCTCCCTGCACGCCTGCACGTACGCCTTCAGGTTCGCCAGGGGCGTTCCGTTGGAGACGTCGCATGCCGTTCCGACGACATCCACACCCTCGCGGATGCACTGGACGGTCCTGGCATAGACCTGCTCCGGCGTGCCGTTGGGCATGAGGTCGATGACATCGAGGCTTCCCAGGCAGGTCATCTCGTTCCCGAGCTCCTTCCTGACATACCATGCGGGCGGTGCGTCGAATGAGAAGCAGTCCATGCCGCTCTTCCTGATGTAGGGCAGCAGCTTCTCCGTGTGCCCGCACATGTGCAGGATCTTCGGGGCGCTGATGGACCTGGCGAACCTCTGGTGGTAGGGCAGGACGAACTCCTGGTAGGTCTCCGGGGAGATGAGGTCTCCCGATGCCGACGGGTCCGCGGGGAACAGGATGTGCGCTCCGGCCGCGACCTGCTGCCTTCCGTACTCTATGCAGAAGTCGGTCGCGGCGCTGATGGCCTCGTGGGCCTTCTCCGGATCCGTCACCGTCATCATCACGAGCTTCTCCACGCCCATTATGTGGCCCGCCACCGTAAACGGTGCCGTGATGACCGGTATGATCGGAAGGTCTCCGCAGTATCTCTCCCTGAGAATGCTGATGGCCTCGAGGACCACGGCCGCCCTGTCCTTCTCGTAGAACTTGTCGTCCCAGGTTATGTCCTTGGGATCGGTGTAGGCGGGGCCCGTCACGGGAGGCCTGTCCGGCTTGTTCCAATCCAGCTTGCACCCGAGCACCTCGGCCTCCAGGGATATGTCGAACTGCGGCCTCGCGGCCTCGATGCCCACGGTCTCCCATGGGGCAGCCGCCAGATCCGCCATCATCTTCGCATCCCTGTGCGCCTTGGGCCAGGACGCCTTGGCGAACTCCATCATGTCGACGGTCGTCTGGGCCAGGGGGTTCGCCGGAGGGACGTAGTCCGTCCTTCCGCCCAGAACCGCGGCCAGAGCCCTGCGCGTCGGCGTCATCTCGCTTGCCATCTGTGTCTTCCTCCTATCCTCAGTGTCCATAGGGACACCGATGGATTGACATCGTTCGGGAGACCCGTTATATACCCGATTGATTGGACGTATAATCCAACAATTTCACCTGTTACATCCAGGATCCGATACCAAAATCATACGAGATACGGGAGAATCTGTCACTACGGGCCCCTTCGCGGGATACCCGTATATATGTTGAGACACAGTAGTTTCATTTTATTATACCGATGAGTCCCAGAACGGCAACCGGAACGGAAACCGGATCCCTCATCGATGGTTTTGTGAGATGGAGCCGCCTAGGGGATTTGAACCCCCGACCTGCTGATTACAAGTCAGCCGCTATACCCCTAAGCCAAGGCGGCACCGAGACCGCCCATGTCGGCATCGTTTAAATCCGTTTGCGCTGGATTCTCCGATTGTCCAATCGTTACCGACACCATTATATCAGAAAAAGCGTTGGGCGCGTTTAATTTAAATTAAAGGTGAATCCAAATGGCAGACACCAAGAAGCTCTTCCACATCAACTACACCGCCTCCTTCGCCGACACCGAGAAGATGTTCGACACCAACATCGAGTCCGTTGCCAAAGAGAACGACCTCTACAACGAGAAGATCACCTACGCCCCCATGCCGTACATCACCGGCTCCAAGATGTTCTTCCCCGAGGTCGACGAGGCCATCGCCAACGGAGAGGTCGGAAAGGAGATCGAGATCACCGTCCCCTGCGAGAAGGCCGCCGGAGCCAGGAACCCCAAGAACATCGAGCTCCACGCCCTGAAGGACTTCTACAAGAACGAGATCAACCCCTACCCCGGCATGCCCGTCTCCCTCGGCAACCGCACCGGAGTCGTCATGTCCGTCGGAGCCGGCCGTGTCAAGGTCGACTTCAACAGCCCCCTCGCCGGCCACGACATCACCTACAAGGTGACCATCGTCGACGAGATCACCGACGCCGTCGAGAAGGCCAAGGCCATCATGGGCATCCACTTCACCGCCGCCGACGACTTCGGCTACGCCGTCATGGAGGACAAGGTCGTCATCACCGAGGCCGACGTCTGCAAGTTCCACGAGTCCTGGCCCATCGCCAAGTACTCCCTGGTCAGCGACTACCGCAACGTCTTCGGTGTCGACCGCGTCGAGTTCGTCCAGGTCTGGGAAACCGCCAAGAAGCCCGAGACCGAGTGATTCTCAACCAGGGGCCTCCGGGCCCCTGACCCCAAACACCTTGACCTTGATTTCTGAAAAATTAAAACGGCTCACTCCTGCGTGAACCTGACATCCGAGACGGGACCCTTGCGCAGGGCCCCGTTGATCTCGGATTCCATCCTGTCCGCGAATCCGCCCTCGTACACGACCTCGATACTCCGCAACCTTACGGAGTCCATCGGCAGAGGTACGTTGCCCCCACAGTCCGTGTACGCATCCAACATGTTTGACAGCCGCTCAACGGCCTTCCTGACCCTGTCGGGGACGGTCCCGTGCTCCGACGACATCCTGATCTCGAGACACTCCGAGCGGAGAATCTCATCCATGACGTCCGTGAACTGATCCTCTATCTCGCATCTGCCC
Organism: uncultured Methanomassiliicoccales archaeon; assembly: GCA_949298875.1. Lineage (GTDB taxonomy): Archaea > Thermoplasmatota > Thermoplasmata > Methanomassiliicoccales > Methanomethylophilaceae > Methanoprimaticola. The sequence continues at coordinate 28,017 of CASFYI010000022.1, forward strand.
TTGTGATCAGTCAGGCACTTGACGCAGCCCCTGCATCTGCGTATGCGAAGGGTGCTCAGATCCGCATCGCAGGGCTTCCCCGGGAAATCCGCGAGCACGAAGCGTTCACTGTCCATGACCGGTGGATGGTTTCCCGCGATATCTTCATTCCCATGGCAGCACCGCATCCGGACCGCTTCAGTCGAAGTACGCGAGGATTGAGTTGATCCCGCTGTTGGTGTTCACGTTCCTGGATCCGCGTCCGACGGGACGCCTGCGGGAGTCCCTCTCGCTGAAACGCTGGGTGGGCTTGGGTATGATCAGTGTCTGCTGGTAGTATGCCATTTCCGTTCTCCTGCGGCCGTCAGGGCCGCGATATGACATTCCCCAGACACTATAATAACTGCTGGCTGTAATCTTGGTAATACTTGTAATATTAGTTAATTCTATAATTCGCATGGATCGACAGAACATGGCTCACGCTAGAGGGATCTGAATGAAAGAAGGCTGTCCGGGACCAAATGTCACTCGTCGGTGTAGAAGGTCCCAATGATGTTGCGGCCCTCGTCAGTGAGCACGTAGCGGGAACGGCGATCGTCCTTCTCCGCCCAGCCGAACTTCATCCATTTGGATATGAAGTCCCTCTGATAGTACACAGCCTCGGTCTGCCTCTGGTTGGACTTGATATCCTTTCCGCGGGATTCGGTATCCCTGTACCAGAGACCTGCCTCCTTCAGGGCAGCGACCATCTTGCCGCTGGTGACCGAGTCTCCGGCATCGTTCCTCTGGCTGAGGATCCTGAGACCGCGGACCAGATGCTCCTCCGGCATCTCTATGACATAGCTGGGGAGCGTGCGAGGATCGTATGTGGACTTGGTGAGCCCGACGGGCTTCCCGTCCAGATAGTACACTTCGGGTATCCTCTCGGTGGGGACGGTGTACTCTTTCGATCCCACTGAGAACGGAATCGTGCCCGGCACCATCATGGACGCGATAGCCGAGGCGGCGGCATATTCCGGCGAACCGGCGGAGATGTTGACATAGATCTCGCAGCCGTCCTCAGAGGAGTTCTCTTCCTGGATGATGGAGAGGACCGTGCGGAGCATCGTGGAGAAGTCGCTGACGCGCTCGTTGTGGTCTACAATCTCTATCGGAAGAGGGGACTCATTCTCGAGCAGCTCCTTGACGCGATTGCAGAAACTGTCGTAGACCTTTCCGCTCTCAGAGGCCGGATCCTTCACATAATGGATTATGTGGACCTTGTTGACCTCGTAGTAGAGAGCTGGCTCCACGACCTTCGAGGTCTCGAAGGTCACGCATGCTACCATGATCCTCTTCTTGCGGCCAGACGGCAAAGTACATCCCGATTTGAGCATGAAACTAATGATATAAATAACTCTCATTACAGGAAGAACTTGGATAACGAGCATTATCCATCAATCACATATTACGAAGATAACTTGCGATAGTTTAATAATATAGAGAGAAATCACTGTGCCAGTACCTCCCCCCGAGGTGCCAAGGGTAGCCCCATCCCAAGGAGCGGCTCATGAAAAGCAGGCCGGGGATCGAATCTTTTCGCATCTCCATCCATCAGATTCCCGGCCGACCCAAATCCTTATATCCAACATCGTTATCGCTCGTCTCAACGGACGGGTGGCCTAGTCTGGATATGGCGGCAGCCTCCTAAGCTGCAAGCCGGGGGTTCGAATCCCCTCCCGTTCGCCATTTATCCCATCATATTGCGATCAGCGTGAGTTCTAACCCTTAACACTCCGAACAAGGATTCATCGTCACGCATGTACGCACAATGCTGGCAACACGCACCTTAGTACAACCGAGGACGGCATTGTGCATTGAGATTCCTGGATCAAGCTCATTGGGATCGACCAGACGGTAGTCGCCGAAAGTAACCTCTCTGACAAACACCGCGACATTCCCGGCCCCATCATTTAGCCGTGACAGAACAGAGGAATCGAAGTGCCAGACTGCGCAAGTAGGACATGCCCTGCCGCATCCCCATAGAATATGTGTCTCAATATAGACAACATATGTCACATCCTAACACATCTGGTCGTAGACAAACGCATTGTCGGATTCCTATTATATGCCATATCAAGGGATAGCCAGATAACCAGAACATCCGGTTGGTATAATGGAAAAAAGGCAACTGATAGCGATCGTCGCCGTCATGTCGGTGATATGCCTCCTGGGGACATCCCTGTGCATATCATCCGATGTGGAGGCTGACGACGGAAGGACCCTGATAGTCGAGACGAGTCCAGACTTCGCTCCCTTCGACTACCAGGTCGGCAAGGAATATGCCGGCATAGACATGGACATAGTCCGTGCCGTGTGCAACGACATGGGATGCAAGGTCGAATTCAGGACCAACACCTTCGACTCCATCCTCATGTCCGTGCCGTCCGGCAAGTGCGACATCGGCGCATCCGGTTTCAGCATCAACCCCGACAGGGAGAAGCAGGTCGATTTCTCGCTCCCCTATGCGGAGATCAACCAGGTGGTCGTCGCACCCAAGGACACGACCATCCAGACCAAGGAGGATCTCGAGGGGAAGATCATCTCCGTCCAGAACGGCACCACCGGCGCCGACTACGCGGCGGAACGCTACTCTACTAGCAACATAAAATTCCAGAAGACGTACTCGGACGTCCTCCTGGATCTGAACACCGGCAAGGCCGATGCGGAGATCGTCGACAGCACCGTCGCCCTCGCCCAGTGCGCGGCCAACCCCAACCTCACGGTCCTCGACATCCTGGACGACTCCCCCGTCGAGCAGTACGGATTCATCTTCTCCAAGGAGAACACCGCTCTTCGCGACGAGTTCAACGAGTCCCTCCAGCACATCATGGACAACGGCCTGTACGACATGATCATGGAGTACTACGAGGACAACGGATACTCCGCTGACACCCCCTCGTTCTTCACCACCAAGGGCACCCTCGTCGTCGAGACCAGCCCCGACTTCCCGCCGTTCGACAACATGCACGGCCAGGAGTACGTAGGCATCGACATGGACATCATGAGGGCCATCGGGTACCAGATCGGCTACAACATCGAGTTCAGGCAGAACACCTTCGACTCCATCGTCCTCTCCGTCCAGCAGGGCAAGTGCGACGTCGGGGCCTCCGGATTCACCATCGACGACGACAGGAAGGAGCAGGTCGACTTCTCCACCCCGTACGCCGAGATCCACCAGGTCCTCGTCGTCAAGGAGGGCACGAATATCGAATCCAAGGAGGATCTGAAAGGCAAGACGGTCACATCCCAGCTCGGATCCAGTGGAGCCCAATACGCGACTGATCATCTTCCGGGCACCAACCTGGTGGCGCAGAAGGACTACACCACCGCGCTGCTGGACGTCATCAGCGGCAAAGCCATCGCCGAGGTCGTCGACAGCACCGTGGCCGAGGCCCAGGTCGCCGCGAACGACGGACTGAAGATCCTCGACATCCTCGACGACGCCGAGACCGAGTACTATGGACTCATCTTCCAAAAGGGGGACACCGCGACCTACAACCTGGTCAACGACGCCCTTGAGGAGCTCATCGCGAACGGCACCGTGGACAAGATCATCAACTACTACTCGTCGCACATCGGCGAGGACGTCGCCTCCTTCTACAGCGGCGATGCCGCCAGGGACGAGACGGACGGTGACGACACCGACAAGGACGACGAGGAGGAAGAGGACGTCGGATGGTGGCAGGAGCTCAAGGACCGCTTCCACAACGACTTCCTGAAGAACGACCGCTACCTGTACATCTTCGAGGGTCTGAAGAACACCCTCATCATCACAGTCATCGCGCTCATCATCGGTCTGATCATCGGATCCGTGGTCGCCATGGTCCGCAGCACCCACGACATGACGGGGAAGCTGAAGATCCTCAACGCGATATGCCACGTGTACATCACGGTCATACGCGGAACCCCTGTGATGGTCCAGCTGCTGCTGATCTACTACGTGGTGTTCGTGTCCTCGGACAACGGCATCCTGATAGCGTCGGTGGCGTTCGGAATCAACTCCGGAGCCTACGTGGCCGAGGTCATCCGTTCCGGAATCACCGCGGTGCCCAAGGGACAGATGGAGGCATGCAGAAGCCTTGGTATGACCAATAGCATGTCCATGTCCAC
>CASFYI010000023.1 GCA_949298875.1 uncultured Methanomassiliicoccales archaeon
ATCGTACTGGGAGACGTCCACGGAGTCGAGGTCCTCCAGCGCGGTGCCCATGACCAGCCCCAGCGCCTGCCTGTGCTCGGTGCCCTCGCGGATCATCGGGTCGTACGCCCTGAGGCAGGACCAGTCCGCCGAGCCGGATGCGATGACCCTGCACCCGCGCTTCATCATGAGCCAGGCGGACACGATGCCGCGGTCGTCGTCGATCCTGGCGAGGACCTTGCCCTGGCTCCCGACCGGGAACCCGCCGTGGCATCTGACCACGTCGCCGAACACGAAGGCCCTGTTGTCCCTGACCTCCACGTTAAAGACCACGTCGGGATCGGTGAGGTCGACCCTGACGCCCTTGTCCTCGTTGGCGATGAATATCGCCGAGCCGGCCTCGCGGCCGACGTCCATGCTCGTGTAGCCCTGGGAGCCCTCCCTGCGGGCGCGGACGGCGAAGGACTGCCCCTGCGACAGCCTGGGCAGAGAATAGGATGCAGCGAGCGCGCAGATGTCCTCCATCTTCGACGACGTTGTCTCCGTGACGGAGACGGAGGCAATGCCGAACACCCTCCTCAGGGTCGCCACCGCCCTCTCGGGGTCCTCGGCCTCCACGTAGAGCCTGGCACCCTGCTTCTCGACGATGGCCTCGACGCCGTCCTCCATGAGCATGTTGACGGCGTTCTCGCGGAGCTGGTTCTCGAACCTGCGCCTGACCGGCGCGCTCTTCAGGCCTATCTCCGCGTATCTGGCGAGTATTACGGACACGCACGGACCATCGGCACTGCGGATAAAACAGTGACGGATGTCACAGGCTCCCCACGACGAACACCAGGTACAGCACGAACAGGACGGCGAGGCCGTAGATGATCGGGCTGACCTCCCTCCACCTGCGGGCGCCGAGCATGCACACGCAGTAGAACAGGATGCCGAACACTATGCCGTCGGTGATCGAGTAGGTGAGGATCATGATGATGACCGTAGCCATGACCGCCACGGCGGTCGGCCAGTCATCCCATGTCACGCCCTTGAGCTGGGTTATCATCGCGGCTCCGACGATCACCATGGCTCCGACCGTGCAGCTGTATCCGATCACGGAGAACGCCGGCCCCACGAACAGGGCGACGGCGAACAGGCACGCGACGGTCAATGCCGCCAGGCCCGTCCTTGCTCCCGCCTCGATGCCCACGGTGGACTCCGCGAAGGACCCCGTGGGGGTGGCTCCGACGAGTCCGCTGATCACGGACGTGGCGGAATCCGCGTTGAGGGCCCTGTCGCACTTCACGTTGCCGTTCTCATCGAGGATGCCAGCCCTCTCCCCGGTCGCCATCAGGGTGCCGGTGCTGTCGAAGAACTGGACGAAGGCCAGCGAGATCACGGCCACGAGGAAGTCGACGCTCAGGAGGTTGGACGATATCCCGTCCATGAAATCGCCCACCGGCGGCATGGCCGGCATGGACACAAGCTCCCCTGGCAGGGGTATGACGCCTATCGCCACGCCGATCACCGCCGTGACGATCATCCCGAAGAACACCGCCCCCGGGACCCTCATGGCGTAGAGGAACAGGGTCAGGATGATGCAGAAGAACGCCAGGATGACCGCGGGATCGGAGAAGTCCCCGATGCCCACGAGGGTGGTGGAATCGACTATCAGGCCGGCGTTCTGCAGACCGATGAACACGATGAAGCATCCGATACCGGCGGTGATCCCGAACCTGAGGCTCGCAGGGATCTGGTCCAGCACGCGCTTCCTCACGCCGGTGATCGCGATAACGAAGAATATCACCCCTGAGATCAGGACGGCCACGAGGGCCTCCTGCCAGGAGAATCTCATGGTCCCCGCTATCGTGTAGGCGAAGAACGCGTTGACGCCCATCAGCGGGGCCTGCGCCACGGGGAACTTGGCGTACAGCGCCATCAGCAGCGTCCCGATGATCGCCATCACGATGGTCGCTGTGTAGCAGGCCGACTCCTCCATCCCGGCGGCCACCATCATCCCCGTGTTGACGGCGATGATGTACACCATCGAGAGGAAGATCAGGACACCGCCCTTGACCTCGGTGGAGATGGTGGATCCCCTGCCGCTTATCTCGAAGAACCTGTCAAGCGACTCGGAGACGCCCATGAGCGCTGTCACGGGATGTGCGGTTAAGAGCGTTTTCGCGTAAGGTATAGAAACGGATCGCCGATGCGGGTTGCATGGATCCGCTGCTGCTGGTTCTGCTGATAGTCATCGGTCTCGGAGCCGGCATACTCGGGGCCCTGTTCGGCCTCGGGGGAGGGATCATCTTCGTGCCCGTCCTCCTCCTCATGGGCCTGGAGCCGACGGAGGCGGTGGCGATCAGCCTCATAGGGATCATCGCCGGATCCGTGGGGGCTTCCACGGTCTACGTGGACAAGGGCCTCTCGAACGTGCGCCTGGGCCTCCTCCTCGAGATAACCACGGCCACTGGTGCGATAATCGGGGCGATAGTCGCGACGTACCTCGAGGAGTGGGTCCTCATGGTGATCTTCGCCATCATCGTCTACTTCAGCGGATACCGCATGATCAGGAGCCCCGAGACCATAGTCCACCCCTCCGAGGATGCGAGGGGCAGGTACGCCTTCTCCTACAGGGACGAGGCGAGCGGCGAGGATGTCTCCTACGAGCTCCAGCACGTCAGGGGCGGGATGGCCCTCTGCACCGTGGCCGGGATGATATCGTCCATGACCGGCGTCGGCGGCGGGATGGTCAAGGTCCCGCTGATGAACCTGTACATGCACGTACCGATGAAGACGGCAAGCGCCACCAGCAGCTACATGATCGGCATCACCGCCTTCTCCGGAGCCATAACGTACTTCCTCGGAGGGCAGGTCCTCCTGGAGTACGCCGCCGGGATCGCGATAGGAGCGTTCCTCGGATCCCTGGCCGGGACTGTGGTGACTCGCAGGATCAACGCCAGGCATCTCAGGAAGTACTTCTCGGTCGTCGTGTTCATCATGGCGACGATCGTCCTCCTCCAGGCAGCGGGGGTGCTCCGATGGAACTGAACAGATCCACCGCGCTCATGCTCCGCGCGGTCGTGGTGATCGGCATGATCCTGATGGTCGCCGGCATAGCCGCGGAGCTCCTCGGCATGGGGGACGGCCTCCTCTACGCGGGCATCCTCGTGCTCATACTCTCCCCGTTCGCGGGCATAATCGTCAGCCTCGCCTGCCTCCTGAAGGAGAGGGACATGTTCTGGGCGATGGTCGCCGGCATACTGCTGGCGATAACCGTCGTCGGGATCCTCATCTCGCTGTGAACGCGATGTGCCAGACATGCAGCCGAGGGACCCCTCGGCGATGCGATGGAACGACGGATGAGCGGATGCCTCGGGAATCTGGGAATCGAAGACGTGACGCTCCGATGAGCTGTCAGGATGCAGAAATTGGTGCAAGGGAAGGGATTTGAACCCTCGAACTCCTACGAGAATAGGCCCTGAACCTATCTCCTTTGGCCAGGCTCGGATACCCTTGCACGGAGAGCCTTAAGACGCGGATATTGTCATAGTATAAAAAGATGAAGTGAACCTGCCCGTCCGGATCCGGGCAGGTCTGAATGTGAAGCGATGAAATCGTGATTCAGGCCTTCATTATCTTCATCCAACCGCCCGACTCGTAGATGGCCAGGCCCCTCTTGGCGAGAATGGCCTCGAACTCATCCCACGTGATGACGTCGAGCCTCTCGTTCTTCCCCTTCGTGAACTGGACCCCGTCGGTTCCCTTGACCTTGCCGGGCTTGAGACCCTTGTTCTTGGCGATGGCCTGGGCCTTCTTGATGTCGATCTTCTCCATGACTATGGCAAATCCCCCCTAGTCTGAGCTTTTTAAGCCTATTTAAATATAAAAACATAGGGCCCGCATAGCCAGCACATCCGTTCGGCCGACTGACGATTGTGAGCGAGCATCCGAGAGGGCTGGCGGATTGGCCACATTGATGAAGTTGGATGTATAATCCAAACAAAATTCATTTCAATAGCAGGGCGATGGCATCAGCATGAATCAGAGAGGGAGGATAGTCCTCAAGTCCTCCCAGACGGGGGAGATGTCCCCGGAGGACGGCATCGTGCTCGGAAGGGCCCTTGCCGCTGACCACGACAGGGTGGTCGTCGCCCGCGACCCGATGCGCAGCAGCTCGATGATGGCGGACGCCGTGATCTCGGGACTGCTGTCCCAGGGGGCGGACGTCATAGATCTGGGAGTCGTCGGCATCCCTGTGGCGGCCAGCCGCTCGGACCTGGGAGACTGCCTGGTGTACGTCGCTGCCCGCCCCGGCATGATCAGCGGGTACTTCCTCGTCAATCCCGACGGCAGCCTGTTCAGGGACGACCAGATCAGGCACCTCGAGGTCGTCCTCCAGAACCCCCCGCCGGCCCCCGACCACGAGGGCCTCGGAGGATACTCCATCCGCGACGGGGCCACCGATGAGTACAACGCGAAGGTCGAGTCCATGTTCGAGGGGGGCGCCGGATGCACCGTGGTCGTGGACTGCAGGTGCGGATGCGGGGCCCATTCCGTCCCCCAGATCCTCAACGCCCTCGGCGCCGACGTCCTCGCGGTCAACGCGCAGTGGGACGAGGACTTCCACCCGCTCCCGACCGCGGACGATGATTCCCTCGAGGGGCTGAAGAGGCTAGTCGGGGCGACCCCGGGGAGCATCGGCATCGGGATCAACCCCGTGGGCACGGCCGTCGACGTCGTGGACGAGCAGGGCGACGTGATCCCAATGGACCGCGTGTTCGCCCTCCTGGTCCTTTACATGAGGCCGGCCACCATCGCCATCACCGCGGACGCCCCGTCGGTGATCGAGGACGCCCTCATGGGCCGCATCGACGTCGAGATTAGCACCCCGTTCGAGGAGCCGCCCGAGAGGAGCGCCGTGATGACCCAGGACAGCGCGGCTGCCATCTGCGAAGCGGTCGCGTCCGGTGCGGACCTCGGATACTACCACGGCAGCATCGTCTTCGGAGGCGGAGCCGCCATAGGCGACGGCGTGCGCACCGCGGCGGCCATCGCCAAGATGGCAGGGGGCAACAGCCTCCACTCCGTCACGGAGAGGCTGCCGACGTACATCCGCGACAGCCGCACCTACGAGTGCCAGATGAGACCCGACGTCTTCAGGAGGGCCGTGGAGGAGAACCTCGGATCGGTGGCGGAGAGGAGCTCCCAGTACGGGTCCGAGTTCCGCGTGTCCATGGACGGCGGATGGTTCCTCGTGCGCCTCAGGCAGGACGGGGAGGAGCAGGTCGTCGAGACCATCGCCGAGTCCCAGGACATGGCCTACGTCATCGGCCTGATGGAGATGGCCGATGAGCTGGTCCAGCGCGTCCTCAGGGCCGAGTGATCGGTAGATCACTTCGATGTCCACCGGCTCCCCGTAGGAGTCGTAGGCGCGCCAGCTGGTCCTGTCGTAGGGCTGGCACGTTATGAAGTGGATGCCCCCGGTGTTCCTGAAGAAGTCCTTGTCCGCATCCGAGGGCTCGTTCGAGTATCCCGGATGCGAGTGGGCGGATCCCGCCAGGCTGTAGTCTATCGGGGCCATCCACTGGTTCAGGAAGCTGTGCGAGTCCCCGTACACCGTCCCCGGCAGCATGACAATCTCGCTGATGATGCCGTCGATCTCGCGGTGCATGCAGAGGAACTCGTCGGGGTAGGTGGAGCGGGCCGCCTCGTTGAAGGCGTCTATGAAGTCCACATCCACCCCGCGTATCCTCGTCATAGGGAGTTCACCAGCTTGTCCTTGACCCTGGAGTAGAAGTCGGTGTCGAAGCGGACGAACCTCGCCCTCTTCTCGGACATCATGAACTCGACCTTGGACCCGCCCTCCATGTAGATCTCCTCCTGGCCGTCCAGCACGATGATGCATCCCTTGTCCAGGACGTTCTCCACGGTCACCTTGGAGGTGGCCGGAACCACGAACGGGCGGGAGTTGAACTTGTAGGCGGCCATCGGGACCACCATCATGGCCTCGACCTTCGGGTCCATGTACGGGGCCCCCAGGGACATGGCGTAGCAGGTGGAGCCGGTCGGAGTGGACACGATGATCCCGTCGGACCTGAGCTCGGATGCGAGCACATCGTCGACGTAGACCCTGAAGTGGCGGATCTTGGCGATCGTGTCGGTGTGCACCACCGCCTCGTTCACCGAGTCCTTCAGGTACTCGCCGTTGTAGAACGTGGAGATCTTGAACCTGGACTCCACGATGTAGTCCTCGGCCAGGAGCCTCCTGATGCCCTCCTCAATGCCGTCGGTCTCGATCTCCGCGAGGAATCCCACGCTGCCGCCGTTGACACCGACGATGATGGCGTCGGTGGCCTGGAGCGCGCGGAGGATGGTGCCGTCCCCTCCGACGACGATCACGATGTCGGCGCCCATCCTGGACAGGGGTATGCCGGGGACGCCGAGCGCGTCGGCGATCTCCGTGTCGACGCAGAAGTCGGCACCCTCCTCCCTGAGCACGTCGATGACCCTGCGGGCCGGCGCGAGGATGTTCCCGATGTGCGCGTTCGCGTACACGCCGTACCTGTGGACGTGGCTGACCCTGTGCCTGACGATGATGTCGTAGATCCTCCTGTCGCCCACGGCGAGGAAGTTGGAGCGGTGCTCGAGGTCGAAGGGCATGTCGAGGATGTTGTTGTCCAGGTCGTAGACCTCCCCTCCGGCCTCCCTCAGGATGAGGGAGCTGGCGGCGATGTCCACCACGCGGACCGAGCGGGTGTACTTCTCGGCCTTCATGAAGTAGCCGTCCGCCTGGCCCTCGGCCACGATGCACATCTCGAGGGAGGTGCAGCCCAGCGACCTCGACGAGCGGACCGCCTTGGCGACGGTGAACGCGTCCGGATGGGCGCCGTTGCCCTCGTAGATCATCAGGAAGATGTCGTCCAGCTCGGCGCGCCTGACGTGGATGGGCTCGCCGTTCTTGAACGCCCCCCTGCCCCTCTCCGCCCACATGGCTTCGCCGGTGGCCAGATTCCTCACGTACGCCATGCGCACGTCGGACAGGCGGGAGGCTCCCACAGCCAGGGACACGGTGTACAGCGGCAGGCCGGCGATAGCGTTGGACGTCCCGTCGACCGGGTCCATGACCAGGACCTCCTCGCCGCCATTGTCCACGTAACCGATCTCCTCGCTCAGGACGTTCAGCGGCAGGTGCTCGCGCTCGATGTACATCAGGGCGGCGTTCTCGGCGACCTTGTCCACCTCGGACGAGCAGGACCCGTCCGCGCCCATGCACACCTTCTTGCCCCGCTCCTCCGAGCTGGGTATGCTGTCGACAGCCTCCTGGACCGCGTCGGCGATGGCCACGAGGTCCCGCATCGTTATCATGAGGGGGCCGTAGGCACCATCCCTTAATAGGTGGTTGCCCTGGAAAGCGGCATGCAACCTTTGGGACCGGATGGCGTCTTCGAGGACCGCGGCAGGCTGTACACCGAATCTGCACGGCCCGGATTCAGGGTGTACGGCGAGAGGCTGGTCTCCTCCAAAGGGACGGAGTACCGCGAGTGGGACCCACGCAGGAGCAAGCTGTCCGCGTACCTCACCGCCGGGGGAAGGGACGTCCCGTTCGGCAGGGGGTCCACCGTGCTCTATCTCGGCGCTTCCAGCGGCACCACCCCGTCGCACGTGGCGGACATCGTCCGCGACGGCAGGGTCGTCTGCGTGGAGTTCGCGCCGAGGATGTTCAGGGAGCTGGTCCGGAACTCGGAGGGCAGGCCGATGATGATGCCCGTGCTGGGGGACGCCACGAAGCCGGAGGAGTACGCCATGTTCGCCGAGAGGGTGGACACGGTGTACCAGGACGTGGCCCAGAAGCACCAGGCGGACATCCTGTGCGACAACATGGACGCGTTCAACGCCCAGTGGGGAATGGTAGCCGTGAAGGCCAGGTCGGAGGACGTGACCGCCCCGCCCGAGAGGATCTTCGAGCAGGCGGAGGCCCGCATACGCGAGAGGGGCTACCGCATCGTCGACTCCAGATCCCTGGAGCCCTACGAGAAGGACCACAGGATGATCGTCGCCAGGAGGGCGCGACATGGGCAGGACCGCCTACGCCGTGGCCTTCGACGGCGACAGGTTCCTGATGGTCTGGCACAGTCGCAGGAAGGGCTGGGAGATGCCGGGAGGGCACGTCGAGGAGGGGGAGACCTCTGCCCAGGCCGCCGCGAGGGAGTTCCTGGAGGAGGCCGGGTACGAGATCGAGATTGTGGCCACCCGCGACATCGGATACTGCGACGTGTGCGCGGCGATCCTCGGGAAAAAGGTGAGGGACGACTGTGAGATGGAGTCCCGCCTGTTCTCGGAGCTACCGGACGAGCTGTCCTTCGACCGTGATGAGTATCTGGACACCGTGCCTTGGGCGAAAGGCGAAGTGGACCGCTCAGGAAGAGCCCGGTCCACCCCTACGTGCCGAGTGCCTGCGATACAGCGATGCGGTCATGGCGCCGACGGCGATCAGAACGAGCGCCCCCAGAGCCACCGGTGCGATGGCAAAAGACCATGACTGAGAAGCCGTTATGCATGAGATAGCAGTCGCCCCGCCTGGAGGGTGTACTGTATCGGTCACCACCATGGCCACCATTGCAAGCATTACACCCAGGCCTACCGCGTACCAGGTGCATCCCAGTACATGGGAGACCACAAGTGAGACAAGTGCGGAGATGACCTGTCCAAAGAAGACGTTCCTTGGACGAGCGGCACGCGAGTCCGGCATGGAGAACAGAATCACGGCCGTCGCTCCGAACGAAGGAACCAGGAGGGGCTGTCCCAGAGAAAGAGCCAGATACGATACTATCGAGAGCGCAACGAAACCCCCTGTGGCGAATATTGCCACTCTCGGGAACTCCACATCCTTGGCGAATACAGAACCCCTGATACGCGCCATCGCCGAGCATCCGTCCGTTCCTATGGTCATCGGACATTCTTCAGATTTCGGAATTAATACAACATCGTTGGTTTTACAACATCGCTGATTCTTGACCCAGCACCCTCGAAAAAGCATGATGGCAAGAATTTACGGAAGGCTCCCGCAACCATAGGTTCGACCATACCACCCTTTAAATAGAACACGCGCATCGCGAGCATCAGCCTCGCCGCCATATGATTCGGAGGATCAAAAATGGCAAGAATGCACACTAGAAGAAAGGGAAAGTCGGGCTCCACCCGCCCGATGATCTCCGAGAATCCCTCCTGGGTTCCTCTCAACGCCACCGAGATCGAGGACCTGGTCGTGAAACTCGCTAAGGACGGAATGATCTCCGCTAGGATCGGACTCGTCCTGAGGGACCAGTACGGAGTTCCCAACGTCAAGCTCGCCACTGGCAAGAGCATCACCCAGATCATGGAGGAGAAGGGTGTCGCGGGCTCCCTGCCCGAGGACCTCGCCAACCTCATGAGGCGCGCCATCGACCTGAACGTCCACCTCAGGGACAACAAGGGAGACGTCTCCAACAAGAGGGGTCTCAACATGATTGAGGCCAAGATCAGGAGGCTGGAGCGCTACTACAAGAGGATCGGAACCCTCCCCGCAGACTGGAAGTACTCTCTCAGCAACGCGGAGCTCATGCTCAAGTGAGTCCACCTATGGACGAACTTCCGCCAAAACTTCTTAACACACTTTCCAAAGCCGCGGACGTCGTCCGCGGCCACCGGTTCTTCCAGGTCTACTCCCATTATGATGCGGACGGCGTGTCTTCCGCTGCGATCATCGCCAAGACGCTCATCCGCGCGGGGAAGGAGTTCAGGGTCACCCTCTTCACGACGCTGAACGACAACAACATGAAGACCATCCGCGCCACCAAGGCGGACTGCATCATCATCTCCGACCTGGGCGCGTCGTACATCGACCAGCTGGACGAGATGGACACGCCGGTCATCGTGCTGGACCACCACACCGTCATCTCCGAGGCGAAGAGGATCGTCTACGCGAACCCCCACCTCTACGGCATCGACGGCATGACGTCCGGATGCGGCGCCACCATGAGTCTCCTGTTCGCGGTAGCCATGGACGAGAGCAACTGGGACCTCGTGCAGGTTGCGTTCGCGGGCATCGCCGGCGACAGGCAGCACATCAACGGGCTGTCCGGCCTGAACACCTACCTCTTCGATGAGGGGTCCAAGCGCGGGTTCGTCACCAGGACCCAGGGGTCCCTGGTCCCGTCGGGCAACCTCATGACCCGCCTGTTCCTCGACACCGACCCGTACATACGCGGCGTCAGCGGCAGCGTGGAGGGGGTCGCGGCTCTCCTGGATGAGGCCGGCATCCCCAACGACAAGTCCTATTCGGATCTGAGCGAGGATGAGCGCAGCAGGCTCGCGTCTCTGATCGCGATCAGGCTCACCGAGCAGGGCGTCCAGCTGTCATCCATGATGGAGGTCGCCCGCGACAGGTACGAGCTGAGGGACTGGAGGATGGATGCCGAGCATCTGTCGAACCTCCTCAACAGCTGCGGACGCTCCGGACTCGGAGGCGCAGGAATCGCCGCCGGCATGGGCGACGAGAGATGCTTGAAGATCGCCTCCGACACCGACGAGGAGGCCGCCAGGGGACTCGTGGCCGCGATGGTCGACCTCGATAAGCGCGGCCTGACCCAGATGACCAACTTCCAGTGGTTCGACTCCACCGACTCCGGATACACGGGCATGCTCTGCGGCATCGCGATGCAGTCCATCGCCGATCCGACCAAGCCGACCATCGGCATGAACCGCTCCAACGACCCGGTGAACCTCTCCTCCAGGGGGATGTTCTCCCAGCTGGAGAGGGGCATCGACCTCGCCGCTGCCATGCGCGAGGCGTGCGCGTCCGTCGGAGGGGAGGGCGGCGGCCACAGGATCGCGGCCGGAGGGTCCGTTCCCGAGGACATGGTGGACCAGTTCCTGAGGAACCTCGACGACATCCTCGGACGGCAGCTCGCCGAGGGAAGGAAGGATTGAACAGTTCTCTCAGCGCCAGGTCACGTCGACCTCGTCGGTCCTGAACCTCTGACGCACCACCGTATCCGGCACGGACATCCTGACCCCGGACGAGTGCATCTCGCATCCGAGCCAGGCGATCATCGCGCCGTTGTCCCTGCAGAACTGCCTGTCGGGGACGAACATCTCCGCCCCGCGGGCGTGGGCCATGTCCTCCACCATGTCCCTGAGGCGACCGTTCTGCGCCACGCCGCCTCCGAGGAGGACCTCCCTCTTCCCGATGTGGGCCATGGCGCGCTCCGTGACCTCTGTCAGCATGGCGAACGCGGTCTCCTGGACGGAGAGCGCGATGTCCTCCAGCGGGACGCCCTTCTTGTAGAGGGATACGGCGGCGGTTATCATGCCGGAGAACGCGACGTCCATCCCCTTGACCGAATAGGGGAGCTCGTGGTACCTCGTGCCCTCGCGGGCGAGCTTCTCGAACATCGGACCGGCGTAGAACCCCATGCCGAGGTCCCTGCCAAGCTTGTCCAGCATGTTTCCGATGCCTATGTCCTGCGTCTCCCCGAATATCCTGTACCTGCCCTCGGCGTAGGCGATGACCTGCGTGTTCCCGCCAGATGCGTAGAGAAGGGCGGGATCGGTGCAGCCGGTGAGCGCGCGTCCGATCTCGATGTGGGCGATGCAGTGGTTGACGCCGACGATCGGGACGCCGAGGGTGCAGGCGAACGCCCTGGCGGCGGTGGCCGCCACCCTGAGGCATGGACCGAGTCCGGGGCCCATGGAGAACGAGACGAGGTCGATGTCCGACGGCTCCACGCCGGCGTGATCCAGCGCGGCGGAGATCGTCTTCGCGGCCACCTCGGCGTGATGGTTGGCGGCCTCGCGGGGATGCAGCCCGCCCTGAGGGGGGCGGAACATATCGATCTCGTTGGCGAGGACGTTGCACTCGGAGTCAACAATCCCAACGCCCAGCGTATGGGCGGTCCCTTCGATCCCTAGCGTCAGCATCGGTCTTCGCCACCGGAACGGGGTCCAGATATAGGGTTGTTCTGTCCGAGGAGGCATTCGGAGATGCCTTCGAATTCTTGAGTTTATATACTCGACAGTAAGGTTTATCTATCATAAGTATATCCTCGGTTCACTGGGCTCGTGGTCTAGGGGTTATGACGTCGCCTTGACATGGCGGAGATCGCCGGTTCGATTCCGGCCGGGCCCACCATCTTCTGGACCAAATGTTTGTTTGAGGTTTCCCTCGACAAACGTCTAATCATCCATCGATCTTCGAGACAACTGTGGCATTCCCATAACTTTTTTATAAACATCAAAGGCATGCGCGCGCATGCTGGATTCGACGCGTAATGGATCATCGCGCCCCGAGTGGTATGCCATGACAGAGCACGTCATACCGGCTTCTGAATCGGGTGAGACCGCCTTCGGACGGTCCCCGGGGATTTGATACCATGGCTATTGATTTCGCCGCAGCCATCGGGACAGCCAACACCTACGTGTGGTACGTCGCGTTCGTGTTCCTCGTCGGTCTCGGCATATACTTCATGATCAGGCTGAAGGGCCTTCCGATCCTGAGGATCCACAAGACTTCCCGTCTTGCGCTCTCCGGGACGAAAGAGGGCAAGCACAGCCACACGGTCTCGTCCTTCGAGGCCTTCTGTATCGGATTGGGCGCCCGTGTCGGTGTCGGTAACATCGCCGGAGTCGCCAGCGCCATCATCGTCGGAGGACCGGGAGCGGTCTTCTGGATGTGGATCTTCGCCATCATCGGCTCCGCGAGCAGCTTCATGGAGTCCACCCTCTCCCAGCTGTTCAAGGAGAAGAAGTCCGACGGGCAGTACCACAGCGGTCCCGCCTACTACGCCCTCAAGGGCGTCGGCAGCCGCCCGCTCGCCGTGCTCCTGGCCCTTCTGATCATCGTCACCTTCGGGATCGGATTCGTCGGCGTCCAGGCCACCAACTCCGCGGCCGCCCTCGCCGGAGCGTTCGAGTTCGAGAACAACATGCTGATCTTCGGAGCGATCATCGCCATCGCCGCCGCCGTCATCATCTTCGGCGGCGTCAAGAGGATCGCCCAGTTCTCCACCAAGGTCGTGCCCGTCATGGCCCTCCTCTGGTTCGTCTTCTGCATCGTGGTCATCGTCATGAACATCGACGGGGTCGTCCACGCCGTGGAGATGATCTTCAAGAACGCCTTCGGGATCCAGTCCGTCGGAGGGGGAGCGCTCGGAGCCGTCATGATGATGGGTCTCAAGCGCGGTGTCTTCTCCAACGAGGCCGGTCTCGGTTCCATCGCCAACATCGCCGGTACCGCGGACGTCAAGCACCCCATCAAGCAGGGTATGATCCAGTCCTTCGGAACCATCGTCGACACCCTCATCGTCTGCTCGTTCACCGCCTTCGTCATCCTGTCCTTCGGATCCTACGGCGACATCACCGCCATCAACCCGACCCAGGCCGACAACATCGGTAACGCGCAGCTCGTGCAGGCGATCGTCAACTCCACCCTCGGAGGGGAGATCGGCGGGATCATCATCTCGTTCTTCATGCTGATCTTCGCGTTCACCAGCCTGATCGGATACTACACCATGAGCGAGTCCAACGTCAGGTTCATCTCCGACAAGAAGGGCTTCATCTTCGCGGTCCGCATCCTGGTCATCGCGGTCGCGTTCCTGTCCTGCGTCATCAGCACCGGGCAGATGGAGACCATCTGCGACACGTTCATGGCCGCGATGGGCGCCGTGAACATGATCGTCGTGTTCTACCTGAGCAAGTTCGTCTTCCGCGCCTACAAGGACTGGCGCGAGCAGGAGGACGCCGGAATCGAGGACCCGGTGTTCCACCGCTCGGTCGTCCAGGACCTCATCGACGAGAAGAACGCCAAAATCACCGAGTGGGAGTGATCCCTCCCGCAAACCCCTTACCTCCCCTCGGCGAGGGGAGGGACCCTTTTATCAGGATTATAACCCCGGAAGGGGATTGCTCCGTACGGAGGGAAACGACCGATGAAGCACAGATGCAAGGTCACCGTACTCCGCAAGGAGTGCGACGAGAGGCTGCAGGAGGAATACCTCAGGGATCCGAAGGCCGGGCCGTGCCCGTTCTTCGATGTGGGGCAGGAGTTCGTCTTCGCGTGGAACGACGGCAGCAGGGAGGACTTCTGGCACATGCTCGGAGGGAACTTCCCGTGCGCCGAGGCATGGGACTGCATAAGCAGGTACGTCTACACGGCGCTGCACGGAGGTTCGCCGATGACAGGATGGTCGAAGGACGACAGGCAGTTCATCGCCTGCTGCAGCGACGGGACGAGACCGGTGATATTCAAGATAGAGAGGCTCGACGGGGAGGGACCGGAATGACGATGCACAACGTGAGGATCACCGTCCACGAATGCAGATGCTACGGGGACCTCCAGGAGGAGTATCTGTCGAATCCCGGGATAGGGGCGTGCTCGCTCTTCCATCCGGGCGACGAGTTCATCGTGACCCCCGACGAATGGCGTCATCTGATGCACGGGAGGTTCTGCTCGGAGGCGTGGAACTGCATCAGCAAGTACGTCTACGCCGCCATGAACGGCGGAGCCATCAAGGACGGGTGGAACAGGAACGACGGCGTCATGATCGCCTGCTGCAACGACGGGACGAGGCCCGTCATCTTCAAGATCGAGCGCCTGCCCGAGTGAGATTCTCGAGAGAGAACACCGGCCGCGGTCCCGATGGGCCGCGGCTGGCTCATATCAGCGCAATGTTCTCCGAGATCACGGCATCGTCGTGGGCCTTGTAGCCGAGGATGAACTCGATCTCGTCGCTGTGCTTGCCCTTGATCATCTTCAGGTCCGTCGAATCGTATCCGATGATGCCCTTGGCGACGACGACGCCGTTGCAGACGATGTCCACCACGTCGCCCTTGTTGAAACGGCCCTCCACATCACGGATCCCCACTGGGAGCAGCGATTTGTGGGCGGCCACGGCCCTCCCGGCCCCCTCGTCGATGATGATGCGGCCGGACGGGTGGGCCGACTTTATCCAGCGGCGCTTCTTCGAGATGCCCTTGTCGGCCACGAAGATCGTGCCGATGTCATCCCCGGTGCACGCCCTGTAGATGACCTGATCCTCCCTGCTGAGGGCGATGATCATGCCGCACTCCGCATCGTGGCAGACCTGTGCGGCGCTGAGCTTGGTCTTCATGCCGCCAGTCCCGACACCGGATACGGAGTCCCCGGCCATGTGGCGGACGTCCTCGATGTTCCAGACCACCGGCACAAGCCTGGCATTCGGATCGGAGGTGGGGTCGCCGGTGTAGAGGCCCGCGACATCCGATAGGATGACCAGCAGGTCCGCGTCGGTCCTGCTCGCCACTATCGCGGAGAGGGTGTCATTGTCTCCGAACTTGATCTCGCTGATGCACACCGCGTCGTTCTCGTTGAAGATCGGCACCACGCCGTTCTTCAGGAGCGACTCGATGGTGTTGTTCATGTTGACCGCCTCGGTGCGGTCGGAGTAGTTGTCCAGGGTCATGAGGACCTGGCCGACGAGCATGCCGTGGCGCTGGAAGCACTCGCCCCACTCCTTCATCAGGATGCTCTGGCCGACCGCCGACGCGGCCTGCCTTATGGGGATCTCGTTGGGCTTCGGCTTGACCTTCATGGCCTTGAGGCCGATGGCTATCGCACCGGAGGATACGATGAGCACCTCCATGCCCATCTCCCTGAGGCGGGCGACCTGCTCCGCCACGGAGTCCATAAAATCCCTAGAGATGGAGGTCTGGTTCCTCATGATCGACGAGGACCCTATCTTGATGACCACGCGGCCGACCTCGCCGAGTAGGTCCTTCCTGGACTCCAATCACTCGCCCCCGAAGGGATAGGGGTCGGAGGACGGGACGTGGGTGAAGGGCTTCGCGTCGGGACCGACGTAGTCCTTCACGACCTGGCCGTGGCCGACGAGGACGTACTTGTAGATCATCAGGCCCTCCATGCCGACCGGCCCGCGGGCGTGGATCTTGTTGGTGCTTATGCCGACCTCCGCGCCCTTGCCGTAGCGGTAGCCGTCGGCGAAGCGGGTGGAGGCGTTGACGAACACGTCGGCGGAGTCCACTCCGGCGACGAATCTGGCGGCGCGGGACATGTCGGATGTGACGATGGCGTCGGTGTGGTGGGAGCCGTGGGAGTTAATGAACGCCATGGCCTCCTCCATGGAGTCCACGATGCGCACGGAGATGATCAGGTCGCCGTACTCGGTGTCCCAGTCCTCCTCCGTCGCCGGGACCGCGTCGATGATCGCACGGGTACGGTCGTCCCCGCGGACCTCCACGCCCTTGGACGCGAACAGCTCCGCCATCCTCGGCAGGAAGGCCCCTGCGACGGAAGCATCGACGAGGAGCGTCTCGAGGGCGTTGCACACCGCGGGGTACTGGGTCTTCGAATCGAGGACCACGTCGCACGCCATATCCAGGTCGGCGGACGGGTCGACGTACAGGTGGCAGATCCCCGCGGCGTGGCCGAGCACCGGGATCTTCGTGTTGGACTGGATGTACCTGACGAACTCGTTGGAACCGCGCGGGATCAGGAGGTCGATGTAGTCGTGGAGGCCGAGGATGCTGTTGATGTCCTCCCTGGACTCCATGAGCACGAACGCCTCCCCGGGTATGCCTGCGGAGGCCGCTGCGTCGCGCAGGATGCTGAACAGCGTGCGGATGGACTCGGTCGCCTCGCGGCCGCCCTTGAAGGCCACCGCGTTGCCCGACTTCAGGCAGAGCGACATGATCTGCGGGACGACGTCGGGACGGGATTCGAATATCACGCCGAGCATCCCGATGGGGCAGCGGATCTGGTACAGGGTGAGGCCGTCGTCCAGGTCGAGGGCGGACATGACCTCCCCCACCGGG
>CASFYI010000024.1 GCA_949298875.1 uncultured Methanomassiliicoccales archaeon
GATGGAGACCTTCGACCAGTTCAGGACCTCCGAGGGGAGCGTCCTCTTCTGCGTGACGGGCGGCAGGATGAGCGAGGGCCTCGACTTCCCCGACAAGGCGCTGGAGCTCGCGGTGCTGATCGGGATACCGTATCCGAAGCCCACTGCCAAGTCCAGGGCCATGGTGCGCTACTACGACCGCCGCTTCGGGGACGGGACGAGATATGTGACGAGGATCCCGGCGGAGCGCAAGATGCGCCAGTCCATCGGTCGTCTGATAAGGTCCGAGACGGACCGCGGGGTGGCGGTGATACTGGACAGGAGGGTCGTCTCCATGGATCTGGGCGCGATGCTCTGCTCCGACATACCCTCGGCGGTGGCCGCGTTCCTCTCCGAGGGCAGGCACCGACGATAGTTTTAGAAACGGGTGTCCGCAATCAGCCGTCCATGGAATTCCAGGTCGACGAGGACGTCAAGAAGATGATAGCGGAGCAGGACTGCGACTTCCGCATCTGCACCGCATGCTACGGTCCGGCCCTGGTCACCACGGCCGTCAAACCCCCGAAGGAGTCGGACATCCAGGTCCCGGTCGGGAACCACACGATCTTCGTCTCGCGCTATCAGGCGCCGTACGTCCGCCGCATAACCATGGACATGGTCTACAGCGAGGACGAGATCGACTCCTGTCCCGCGTTCTACGTCAGGCGCCGCTATCGAGCCTGGCCGCGTCGGCCGATGCCCTGGCGAGGGCGTCGATGTCGACCGCCGCGCTCATCTCCGCCACCTTGGCGGGGTCCGCCTCCGTGACGGGGTGGATGGGGACGATGGAGCAGCCGTGCCCGGGTCTGATCGAGATCTCGTAGGTGCCGATCTCCCTGGCGATGGCCTCTATCTCCAGCTTGTCCAGGCCGATCAGCGGCCTGACCACGGGGAAGTCCAGGCCCTGGTTCTCCGCACGTATGTTGCGGAGCGTCTGGGAGGCCACCTGTCCCAGCGAATCGCCCATGACGATCCCGGAGCATCCGAGCCTCTTGCCGAGCTCCCTGGCGGTCCTCTGCATCGCGCGCTTGCACATGACGCACTGGTATGGATGGGGGCAGCCCTCGTGTATCGCGTCCTGTGACGGCGCATGCGGGGCCACCCAGAGCGGGAGCTCCTGTCCGGTGGATCTCCTCAGGGCATCGGCGATGTCCCTGACGTCGTCCAGCTGGGCCGGTTCGGAATAGGGGGTGTTGTCCATGTGGAGGAGGACTACCTCGGCTCCCACGGAGCACATCCTGTGGACGGCGACCGGCGAGTCGATCCCGCCGGACATCAATGCTATGAGCCTCATCGGAGGACCACGTCGCCGTAGTCGTCCGCCAGCTTCCTGGGCATGGCGTACCTGCACTCGGGGCAGTACAGACCCTCGCCCTTCTTGTCGCGGACCATCTCGGTCTTGCACTTGGAGCAGAGGGCCCTGATGCATCCGAGGTGCTTGTCCTTGGTGGCGAGCTGGAGGGAGGGCTTGGTCTCGGTGACGACCGCCCTGATGTAGTCGCCCTTGCGGAGCTCCTTGGACACGTCGTCGGTGTACTTGGGGGAGATCTTGGACACGTGGAGGGTCGCGTAGGTCTCCCCTCCCACGTTCTTGCTGGTGCCCTCCTTGGCCACGACGTCCGCGGTGGCCATGGTGTTCCTGATGTCGGCCACGACCGCGTAGACGATGTCCCCCTTCTTCAGTATGTTAGGGGGGTTGGGGCAGACGACGGACGCGGTGCACTCGTCGTCGTCCAGAACGAGGGTGCCGACCTGGGACGCGTAGACGGTACCGTTGTCCGCGAAGGTCCCCTCTCCCGCGGCGTACTCCTCCTCCACGGCGACCTCGTCGCCGGGCATGACGAACCTGGAATCCATGTGAATCACCTTATGCCGACCGCCGCGACCTCGACGGTCTGTTTCTCCCTTGAATGGAATGAAAACTGATGCGGGATATCGTACTTATAGGTTCTACGCCAGAACACGGACCTCCCGCGGCGCCCGCAGAAGTCCTCCACGAATCCAAGGGTGGACGCCATGTGGATCGAGTACACGCAGTCCGACAGTGCCAGCGCCCTCTCGAGGAACGGGCGGTCGGCGTGCGGGGTCTGGCATCCGAACGGGGGGTTCATGACCACCGTGTCCGCCCCCTCCGTGACGTCTCCGATCAGGGATTCGCGGAAGTCGACGTCCACTCCGAGATCGGAGGCGTTGGACCTCGCGATGTCAAGGGCCTTCGGGTCCGTATCGAAGCCGACCACCATGCCGGCTCCCAGAAGCGCCGATCCGATGGAGAGCATCCCGGTCCCGCATCCCAGGTCCACGACCTTCAGCCCCTGGATGTCCCCGCGGGAGTACGCTTCGAAGAGCATGTCCGCCGCTATCGTGGCGGGCGTCATGTATTGCTCGAGCGCGGAGCTCGGGTCCTCGAAGTTGCGGACCGACTGCAGGCGGATCTCCAGCTCCCTCTTCCTCATCGCATGGCTAATGGGCGGTCCGGATATATCGTCTGCCTTCCGCGGTCGGTCCCAGCGATGTTGAGGATTCCGTTCATCCAGCAACGAATTTCGTAGCCGTTCGGGGATAGTTTAACTATAAGCAGGGGATTGATAGCACGCATACGTGAGTATGCACCTCGAAAGAGGGGGTATACTTTGGCCAAGATCAGAAGAGCTATCATAAGCGTCTCCGACAAGACCGGAATCGTCGACTTCGCGAAGGCGCTCTCCTCCATGGGCGTGGAGATCATCTCCACCGGCGGCACGTTCAAGGTTCTGAAAGAGGCGGGCGTCCCCGTCACCGAGGTCTCCGACGTCACCGGGTTCCCCGAGATGCTGGACGGCCGCGTCAAGACCCTCCATCCCAAGATACACGCCGGCATCCTGGCGCGCAGGGACATCAGGGAGCACATGGACTCCATCGAGAAGATGGGCATCGCCCCCATCGACATGGTCGTCATCAACCTCTACCCGTTCAAACAGACGGTTCTGAAGGACGGTGTGACCTTCGAGGAGATCGTCGAGAACATCGACATCGGCGGACCCAGCATGATCCGCGCCGCCGCCAAGAACTACAAGGATGTGGCGGTCGTCACGGAGCCCTCCCAGTACGACGCCATCGTGTCCGCGCTCAAGGAGAACGGCGAGCTCCCCCTCGAGATGCACGAGAGGCTCATGGCCGAGGCCTTCGTCACCACCGCCAACTACGACGCCATGATCGCGTCCCAGATGTCCAAGAGGTTCATCGAGGGATTCCCGGAGTCGTTCCCCATACCGTCCGAGAAGGTCGAGGACCTCAGGTACGGCGAGAACCCCAACCAGAAGGCCGCCTTCTACAAGGACCCCTTCACCCCCGGCGTCACCGTCGCCAGGGCGGAGCACCTCCAGCACGGCAAGCAGCTGTCCTACAACAACATCCTGGACCTGGACAAGGCCCTGGACATCTGCATGGACTTCGAGAGGCCGACCGCGACGGTCATGAAGCACACCAACCCGTGCGGTCTCGCGTCCGCGGACACAATCGAGGAGGCTTTCATCACCGCCTACAACGTCGATCCCCTCTCCGCCTTCGGATGCGTCATCTGCCTGAACAGGCCCTGCTCCGTCGAGATCGCCAAGGAGATCTCCCAGCACTTCGTCGAGGCCGTCATCTGCCCCGACTACGAGCCCGGAGCGGTGGAGATCATGGAGGTCAAGAAGAACATCCGCCTCCTGAGGACCAACTCCCCCATCGGACCCGACCACCGCGTCAGGGAGATGAAGGTCAAGAAGGTCCAGGGCGGGATGCTCGTCCAGACCGACGAGGACGTCCTCATCGACCCGAAGAACCTGAAGGTCGTCACCGAGCGCGCCCCCACCGAGGAGGAGGTCCACTCCCTGCTCTTCGCCTGGAAGCTCGCCAAGCACGTCACCTCCAACGCGGTCGTCTATGTCAGGGGCGAGCGTGCTGTCGGAATCGGCGCCGGCCAGATGAGCCGCGTCGATTCCGCGAAGATCGCATCCATGAAGGCCAACGAGCCCACCCAGGGCTGCGTCATGGCGTCGGACGCGTTCTTCCCGTTCAGGGACGGCGTGGACGAGGCCGCTGCGGCCGGTGTGACGGCCATCATACAGCCCGGAGGCAGCATCAGGGACCAGGAGGTCATCGATGCCGCCAACGAGCACGGCATGGCGATGGTCTTCACCGGATGCCGCGTCTTCAGGCACGGATGATCACACGGGGTGCCTTCGGGCATCCCTCAAACCTCAAGCGCCGGGTCTGGAAGGACCCGGCCACAGTTAGTAATCCGATTTGGTTTCCGAGCCTTCTCTACTATCATGGCATTTTAATATTCGAATGTCGGTATAGAATATGAACGTCCGGAGCACGGCTGACCACCAAGAGGGTCGCAAGGTGTTTTCGAGATGTTTACCTAATCAGTTCGAACAGAGTTCTGATAAACTGAAGGGCCAGGGAGAGAGCCTGCAACACTATCCTCTGGCCCTTGGACCTATCTGATCAGAACCATCATTCTCGTTCGATTCAGGATTCTTCCTCTTGCGGATGCTCCAGCGAGGAGATTCCGAAATGATCGGAAGGATGTCTTGACTCTTCGATTAAAATTAAATTATTATCGATTATCGATAATTATAAATCCGCATCGCATCTCACACGCCGCATGAACGCAAAGGAACTGCTGTCGAGCAGCGCATTCATGATGTCGCTGGCTCTGATCGTCGCGCTCCTGACGAACCTGGGCGGGGTCTTTCCCGGCGAGGTCCTGGACGCCGATCTCAGGTCGAACCTGACGGTCCTCTTCCTAGCCATCATGATGACCCTCGCCCTGTCGAGGTACACCTTCAGCAACCTCAGCCCCGTCGCCCATTGGAAATCCGTCCTCAGGGCGATCGTGATGGGCCTCATCGTCGCCTCCCTTATCCCGCTCGCCGGATACTACCTGCTGAAGGACACCGAGTTCGGGAAGGAGGCCGCCGGTCTGATCTTCATCGCCGCCACGCCTTTCGCCGCCTCCGTCGCTCCCCTGTCGTACATCCTCAGGGGTGACATGGAGCACGCCGCGAGGGGGACCATCTACGTCTACGTCCTCTCGCTCGTGTGGATCCCGTTCATCGTGTGGGTCACCCTCGGCGAGACGGTCGACATCATGACCGTCATCGAGGCCGTCATCGAGATCATCGGAATCCCGCTGGTCGTCTCTAGGCTGCTGACCAGGTTCAAGATGAGCAGGGAGTTCCTCGCGATCTTCATGAACTGCTGCATCTTCCTCCTGGTGTGGCTGTCCGTCGGTTCCACCAACTTCTCCACGTCCACCGTCGGAATCCTCGTGGTGTTCGCCGTCATCGCGGCGCTCAGGTCCTTCGGTCTCGGCAACCTCATCGAGGTGGCCGAGAAGAGGGCGGGCCTGCCGTGGGGCCAGAGGGTCGCGGACATCCTGATGTCCTCCTACAAGAACAAGGGCATCGCCATCGCGATGTGCGCGGCCACCCTGGGGCCGGACGCGGCCTTCGCCATGGTGGCGATAGCGACCTCCATCGTCGTTGAGATCAGCTGGGTCATCTTCATGGACTCGGTGCTCTTCAACCGCCGCAGGATGGAGAGGGAGCTCGCCGCGGAGTCGTCCGCGGAGGCCTGACAGGCCGATCCAAACCCCCGTCCCGGAGGGGGCGCATCATGCGATCTCCCCTCCGGGAAGGGGCCTTACTATTGCGGTTCCGCCATCATTCAGCGCTCTATTCAGATTATTCCAAATACGACGAAGTAGTGGCGGCGTCAGAGAGACCATGCCGAACTTCGACGATGTTTACTGGAACTCTTTCCTGCCTGCCTTCTTCGACAGGATGAGCGTCCTGATGAGGAAGAACATGACACACATCGTCGAGGATTACGGTCTCACGAGCGCGCATGCGATCTACCTCATAGCGCTGAAGCTGCAGGACGGCCAGACCCTCGTCAGCCTGTCCCGCTTCCTCGACCTCGACACGGCGAACACCAACCGCGTGATCAAGGTCCTCAGGGCCAAGGGTCTCGTCTACGACGACAGGAGGTCGGAGAACAGCAAGAAGTACTCCATCTTCCTGACAGAATCCGGAAAGGATCTCGCCACCAGGCTCATGGACGGCATCACGGAGCTCAACAACCAGTACTTCGCTGACATCCCCCGCGAGGACATCCTCCACATGCGCAAGACCCTGATCCATGTCTGCAACAACATGAACATGGACATCGACGGGTACATGGGTTCGAAGCACGAGAACCCGTTCTTCACGCTCCTGCACATCACCCCCCTGGACGGCGACTACGCCACCGAGTCCAGGCGCCTCGTGGAGCCCGCCATGGCGGTCCGCGGGAAGGCCTGCGCGGCCGACACCGGAGTCTCGGGGGTCAGGCCCGCATGAGCAGGATAGTCGCTGTGGTGGCCAGCCCTCGCGAGGAGGGGAACTCCAACGCGATCGTGGACGCCATCCTCGAAGGGGCCATGGGCCTCTCGACGAACATCATCGACCTCTATTCTCTGGACGGCCTCCGGCTCGTCCACGGGTGCAGGGGATGCAGGGTCTGCAAGACGTCGGGGAGATGCGCCCAGGACGACGAGATCTCCGATGTCCTGGAGGCCATCCGCGGGGCGGACTGCGCGGTGTTCTCCACGCCGGTGTACTTCGCTGCCGAGTCCGCCCAGTTCAAGGTCCTGGAGGACCGCATGTTCTCGTTCATCGGGGCCGACGGCAAGTCCAATCTGGAGTCAGGCAAGAGGGCGATCCTGGTGGTAACCTGCAGCGGCCCGGAGGATGCTGCGGCGGCCGCGACGGTCGAGCGTCTCTCGGCGATAATCCCGCGGCTGGGTTTCGATCTCACGGATACGATCGTGTTCTCGGATGCCGGAGGCACCCGTCGCGCGGCCGACGACGCGGACCTCATGTCGAGGGCGAAGGCCGTCGGTCTCACGATGAGGAACACCTGATCGCTCCTCGTCGTCCTCGACGTACTCCAGGATGTCCCCCGGTTGGCAGTCGAGGGCCTTGCAGATCCCGTTCAGCGTCGAGAACCTTATCGCCGCGATCTTCCCGGTCTTGATGTTGGACAGGTTGACGTTCGATATACCGACCTTCTCGGCCAGCTGGTTCAGCTGGATCTTGCGGTCGGCCATGACCCTGTCCAGACGGAGTATTATCGTCATGGGATCACAGCGTGTGGTCCGACTCGTCCTGGAGGACGGCCCCGTAGCGGAAGACGATCGACAGGCAGTACATCACGACGCACACGAGCAGCGTCCCGAGGAAGATGAACAGCGCCTCGGTCACGGTGCTCCCGGCCGCGATCTCCAGTGCCAGCAGCACGAACGACGACACCAGGTAGACGATCGAGACGGCCTTCATCGAGGATGCGATGCCCTCGGTGAAGGGGGTGTGCGAATCGCGGAGGGTGACCATCATCCTGCGTATGGAATCGACCGTCACGGAGCCCAGCAGGAGTATGAAGACGGTCTCGGCGAAGCGGAACCCCTCCAGGTCTCCGAACACGGCGTAGAACGGCTCCAGGGTCTCGCGGAAGCTGTCCGAGGCCATCGATGAGATGCCGAGTATAACCGTGATCACGATGCATGCAGCGAGGACGATCTCCCCGGCCGCCATCACGGTGGCGGCGTAGCGGCATACCTTCCTCAGGGTCCCGAGGTCACCCTTCATGGGTGGTGCGAATGACGGTGAGGATTAATGATTATCGTTAAAGATCGTGGCCGGGGATGCCCCCGGCTCAGAGGTTTCAGTCCCTGCCGTTGATCTCGTCGGCGACCTTCTCCAGGTCCTCGGGGATGATCGGCTTGCCGGCGGCCTTCCTTGCCATGTGGCCTCCGGGTCCGCCGCGTGCGACGCGGGCCTTCTCGAGGCATTCCGGGCTGTCGCAGACGAACGACGCGTAGACGATGTTCTTGCAGGGTCCCCCGCAGAACTCGCACCTGTAGTCTTCGAGATTCAGTGCCATTGTCCCACCCGATGCTTTCGTAGGATATACGGGTCACCCGCATCGGTTCAGGTCCATGCCGAACACGATGGACGGTGCCGCGTAGGTGATCGATCCCAGGGAGACGATGTCCGCCCTGCCGATGTACTCCGGGATGTCGTCGATCGCGATCCCTCCGGACGCCTCGACGAGGATGCGGTCGCTGACCGCTTTGACGGCGTCGCGGATCTCGCCGGTGAGCTGGGGCCCGCAGTTGTCGGCCATGACGATGTCCGCGCCCATCCGGGCGGCGGTGACGGCGTCGTCGACGTTCTCCACCTCGACCTCCACCTTCACGGCGAATGACCTCTTGGAGAGTCTCTCCATGCAGGCGCGGACGCCTCCGCACGCCTTGATGTGGTTGTCCTTGACCATGATCATGGAGTCGAGACCCATCCTGTGGGGGTCCCCTCCGGCGATCCTCACGGCCTCCTTCTCGAAGTCGCCGAACCCGGGGGTGGTCTTCCTGGTGGCAGCGACGACGATCCTCCCGTCGGCCTTGGCGACGGCCGCGGAGGTCGCGGTGGCGACCCCCGACATCCTCATCAGGATGTTCAGGGCCGTGCGCTCGACGGTTATCATGGACCTCATGGGTCCGGAGAGGGAGAGGACCCTCGTGCCGGCAGCGACCCTGTCCCCGTCCCTCACGAGGGGCGTCACGGACACCCCGGCGGACTCGAACAGATCCTCCACGATCGAGATCCCGGCGACGGTGCAGTCTCCCTCGCAGACGATGCGGGCTGTGCCGTCCGTGTCCGGGACCGTCAGCTCGGTGGTGATGTCGCCGCGGCCCACGTCGGCCCTGAGGAACCTCTCCGCGTCCATGCTCACACGTCCAGCTCGAACTCCTCGCCGGTCTTCGGCAGGAGCACGTTGTAGTCTGTGAGGTCGGGGAGGAACTTCTCGCGGGCCTCGGAGTGCATGAAGATGACGTTGTCCGGGTCGCAGGCCTTGATGAACTCGATGATCTGGTCGTGGTCGGCGTGGGCCGAGAAGTCGTACTTCTGCAGCTCGCACTCGACCTTGCAGATCTCGCCGTCGATGTTGACGCAGCGCTGCTCCATGAGCATCCTTCCGTTGGTGTCCTCGGCCTGATATCCGACGAGGAGGATGGCGCTCTTCGGGTCGTTCTTGATCTTGTTGAGGTAGCGGATGACGGGGCCGCCGTCCAGCATGCCGCCGGTGGTGACGATGATCTGGCCCTTCATGGCGATGTCCCTGCTGCCGGGCCTCCTGACCTCGTTGAACCTCTTCTTGGCCTGCTTGAGCTGCCTCTCGTCCCTGAGGTACTCGGGGTAGTCGAGGAACAGGCGGGTGACGGAGCGTCCCATGCCGTCCACCCACATCTCGTAGTCCAGGTCCTTCAGGAGCATCATGATCTCCTGGGTCCTTCCCACGGCGAAGCAGGGGATGAGGACGGTTCCGCCGCGGTCGATGACCTCCTCCACCTTGGCGAGGAACTCCCTCTCGGTCTGCTTCCTCGGAGGGTGGTTGCGGTCCGCGTAGGTGCCCTCGATGAACAGGTTGTGGCAGTCCTTCGGCTTGGCGCCCTTGACCAGCCTCTGGGCCTCGGTGTGGATGTCGCCGGAGTAGATCGTGGTGGTGTCGCGGGCGAACTCGAACATGGCCGCCCCGGGGACGTGTCCCGCGTCGAGCATCGCCACGTCGACGTGGCCGACGGTGATCTCGTCGCCGTAGGTCATGGGCACGACGCACTGCATGGTCCTCTCGATGTCGTCGGCGGTGTAAGGCTGGACGTAGTTCTCCGCCTTGGCGATCTTGAGGGTGTCCTTCATCATCAGCTCCGCGACCTCGGCGGTCAGGGGGGTGGTGAAGACCTCGCATCTGTCCCTTCCGACGACCTGGGGGACCATCCCGCAGTGGTCCAGGTGGCAGTGGGTGAGGAACATGTGGTCGATCTTCGGCGCCTCCAGAGGGAACTCCGGGGGCTTGGTGGGGCTGAGGCCGTACTCCACGAGGAGCCTCATCCCGTCCCCTTCCATCGTCATTCCCATGCGGCCGACCATGTCAGCGCCGCCCAGAAACTTGAATTTCATTTTCATTGTTCGAACTCCTTTTCGTATTCCGGTCCGGGGGACCGTATGTGAAAGGGGGCGTACCCCCCTCGACTGTGATGTGACACAGGGCTGTGAACCCCGTATTATAAGGATAGGGGGACCCTATCCTACGCTATTATTTTAATTTAAGGAAGAGAGGGGAGGTCAGCAACGAAGCATTTCAGACAATCGAATGTCTGAAATGCATCAGAACAACGGAATGTGCTGGCTCTTTTCCGTGGGACTATGTGCCAACACTCTTAAATCAGTCATTCCTATTCCGCGGCATGGGAGCGCTCGACAAGAGAATATTCAGCGGAGTCGCGTTCGTCGCGGCTCTGTTGGCCATCGTGTCAGCCGCCTTGCTCTACTCGAGCGGGGCGGAGCCCTCGGCAGATGGCAACTCCACCGCATTGTACACACTGCTGGTCGCAGGAATACTCGCGATCGTATACTCCATCTCCATGTTCCTCGACGGATCCAGTTTCGTCAGGAAGGTCTCAGGCATCCTCGTCCTGGTGTCTGGCATAATGTTCATCGCCACCCCCGTCGCCGGCGAGAGCGCCGCGACCGTCCTCGCCGCCGCGGGCCTCGTCGCAGGTCTCGCGATGGTCGCGGACATGCTCGCCCTGTGGGTCTCCCGCATCTACGGCGCGATGTACGTCTCGGCGGTCCTCGCCGCGATCGGCATCGTCACCGGGGCGATGTGCCTCATCAACGGATACAGCGACATCTACGCTCTCATCATGCTCCTGGCGTTCGCCGTCTGGCTCGTCATCGGTGCATGGGTGTACGGGTTCGTCCGCGAGGAGGCCGTCACCAAGACCCGCGAGGTCGTCGAGGACACCGTCGCCCAGAGGAAGGAGAAGCCCCAGGCCAAGAACAGGAAGGCCACCCCCAAGGCGAAGAAGGCTGAGCCCGCGAAGCCGGCTGAGGAGGCCCCCAATGAGGAGCCCAAGGCCGAGGAGCCCAAGAAGGTCAGGACCGTCGAGCTCCCGAAGACCGCTGCCGCGCAGGCCGCCATCCACAAGAGCCAGGAGTCCGCGAAGACCGAGGTCCCCAAGGAGGAGCCCAAGCAGGAGCAGAAGCCTCCCGCGAAGGCCATGGGCGACTTCATGCAGAAGCTCATGAGCTCCGAGGCCGCCAGCAAGGCGGTCAGGAAGGAGGTCCACGAGGAGAAGCCTGCGGCGCAGCCCGAGGCCCCCAAGGAGGAGCCCAAGCAGGAGGCCGCTCCCGAGATGCCCGAGGCACCCGTCGAGGAGCCCAAGGCCGAGGAGACCCCCGCAGAGGAGGTCGTCGAGGAGAAGCCCGTCGTGGACGTCGCTCCCGAGATGCCCGAGGGGTCCGTGATCGAGACCCCCGTCGAGCCCGTCGAGAAGAACGATCTCTTCAAGACCGAGGAGCCCAACTGGGGAGTCGTCGCCAGGGACTCCGTCGCCGAGGAGCCCGTCATGCGCCTCAAGTCCTCCCAGGAGAGCGAGGCCGAGCCCGCTCCCGAGGAGACCCCCGCAGAGGAGCCTGCAGTCGAGGAGCCGAAGGCCGAGGAGACCCCCGCTCCCGAGGCCGTCCCCGAGACCGGGGAGGCGCCCGTCGAGGAGCCGAAGGCCGAGGAGACCCCCGCAGATGAGCCCGCTCCCGAGGTCCCGTCCGAGCCCGTCCCGTCCGAGGACACCCCCGCCGTGGACGTGGCCCCCGAGGTCACCGAGTCCGTGATCTCCGCGCCCGTCGAGACCCCCGCGGAACCCGCGGAGGAGCCCGCCGCCGAGCCCAACTGGGACGTCGTCGCCCGCGACACGTCCGAGCCCGAGCCCGCTCCCGAGGCGCCCGCCGCCGAGGAGCCCGTGGAGGACATCTACACCGACAACTCCCCCGAGGCGCTCGTCAGGAGGGCCGCCTGGAACAAGGGTCTGAGGTGCAGGCGCGGATACGGCGAGAGGAACATCCCCGTCGCCTTCGTCAAGGGCAAGGTCGCCGTCTACGTCGACGACGGCGAGCCCGACACCTCCGGCGACGACGAGCTCCGCGCCGAGGGATGGACCGTCCTCAGGTACAGGGCGGAGGACATCACCGACGGCAAGGCGCAGGGCGACGAGATCGCCACCGCCGTGCGCGAGAACACCAAGTCTACGGCCAAGAAGAAGAAGGCCAAGAAGTGAGGGGGCGGACCCCCTCCAAACCCCTTACCGAAACCCCTTCCTTTCTATCGCGCGCCTGCGGACGGGAGTCATAATATATCGCGACTGACTGCCCCATCCAACCAGAGGCTGAAAGAATGTTTTGCCCATCATGCGGTTCGATGATGTTCCCCCGCGAGGGGAGATACGTCTGCAGCAAGTGCGGTGCCGAGAAGGATCTGGGCTCCAAGCCGGAGATCATCGTCACCGATTCCAAGAACAGGATGACCACCGTCATCGAGAGCGACACTGCCACGCTCCCGAAGACCCGCATCGCCTGTCCCGAGTGCGGCCACACCGAGGCCTTCTTCGTGATCAGGCAGACCAGGGCCGCGGATGAGCCTGAGACCAGGATCTACCGCTGCTGCAAGTGCAACCACACCTGGAGGGAGTACTGAGGATGTTCAAGGCCGATCTCAAGTCGGACACCCTGAAAGGGCTCGTCAACATCATCTCCACCCTGATCGATGAGGTCAAGTTCACCATCGGTCCGGATGGCATGACCCTGAAGGCCGTGGACGCGGCCCACGTCGCCATGATTGAGATGGAGGTCGGCAAGGACGCCTTCGAATCCTATGAGGCGGACTCCTGCGAGATCGGACTCGACCTCGACAAGGTGAAGGGGGTCCTGAAGCTGGCCTCGTCCGGCGACATCGTCAGCATGGAGCAGGACGACACCCACGGGAGGCTCGTGTTCAAGGTCGGCAACATCACCAGGCGCATGAACCTGGTGGACACAGCCACCATGAACGACCCGAAGGTCCCACAGCTCTCGCTCGCCACCAGCATCAGCCTCATGGTGGACGAGCTGCAGAAAGGGATCCGCGCGGCCGACACCATCTCCGACCACATCACCCTCAGGGCGGGACCGGACTTCTTCGAGCTGTCCTGCGAGGGCGATACCGACTCCGTGAGCCTCAGGCTCGAGGGCAGCTCCCTCCTGGGCATCGAGGCCGCCGAGGAGGTCAGGAGCATGTTCCCCCTGGACTACTTCCAGAACATCACCAAGGCCATACCGGCGGGGACCGCGGTCACCGTCGAGCTGGACAGCGACTACCCCGTCAAGCTCGTGTTCGCGCTCGCCGACGGGGCGGCGAAGGTGAGATATCTCCTCGCGCCTAGGATCGAGAGCGATTGAACATGTCAGCAGACGTCGAGCATCTGAAGAAGATCGCGGACAGGCTCAGGGTGGACGTCATCGAGATGACGTCCGAGGCCGGATCCGGCCACCCCGGAGGATCCCTGTCGTCGGCGGACCTCATGGCCGTCCTCTACTTCGGAGGATGCATGAGGCACGACCCCGAGAACCCCCAGTGGGAGGACAGGGACCGCTTCGTCCTGTCCAAGGGCCACGTCGCCCCCGTCCTCTACGCCGCCCTCGCCGAGTCGGGGTACTTCCCGACCGAGGAGCTGCTCACGCTCCGCAAGCTGGGCTCCAGGCTGCAGGGCCACCCGGTCCGCGGCAAGGTGCCGGGCGTCGAGATGTCCACCGGATCGCTGGGGCAGGGTCTCAGCATGGCCTGCGGTATCGCGCTGGCCGGGAAGATGGACGGGAAGGACTACAGGACCTTCTGCCTCCTCGGGGACGGGGAGCTCCAGGAGGGCCAGAACTGGGAGGCGGCCATGTTCGCCCGCCAGTACGGGCTGTCCAGGCTCATCGCCATCGTCGACCGCAACCACCTGCAGATCACCGGGGACACCGAGGGGGCCGTCGGCCTCAACCCGCTGCCCGAGAAGTGGAAGGCGTTCGGATGGAACGTCATCGTCATCGACGGCCACGACATCCGGATGATCATCGATGCGATCGAGAGGGCCTCCGAACCTTCCGACAGGCCCACGGCCATCATCATGGAGACCGTCAAGGGCAAGGGGGTGTCCTTCATGGAGAACAACGCCGCGTTCCACGGCAAGGCCGCCA
Source organism: uncultured Methanomassiliicoccales archaeon (assembly GCA_949298875.1). Classification (GTDB taxonomy): domain Archaea; phylum Thermoplasmatota; class Thermoplasmata; order Methanomassiliicoccales; family Methanomethylophilaceae; genus Methanoprimaticola. The sequence goes on from CASFYI010000024.1 coordinate 14,142, forward strand.
ACGAGGAGGAGCGCGAGATCGCAATCATGGAGCTCACGGGGGGATCCGAATGAAGATCGCACAGCGCAACTACTACGGCAAGGCCCTCGCCGCCCTCGCCGCCGACCCCAGGGTCGTCGTCATGGACGCGGACCTGGCCGGATCCACCAAGACCTCCGAGTTCCAGAAGGTCTGCCCCGAGAGGTTCGTCGAGGTCGGCATCGCCGAGCAGAACATGATCGGCATAGCCTCCGGGCTCGCCGCCTCGGGCAAGGTGGTCTACGCGTCCACCTTCGGCATATTCGCCACCGGCAGGTGCTGGGAGCAGATCAGGCTCGCCGTCGCCTACCCCAGGCTGAACGTCAGGGTCTGCGCCACCCACTGCGGCATCACCGTGGGCGAGGACGGCGCGTCCCACCAGGCGCTGGAGGACATGGCGATAATGCGCACCCTGCCCAACATGACCGTCATCTGCCCCGCGGACGCATACGAGGCCTACGCGGCCACCATCGCCCTCGCCGACTTCGAGGGCCCCGCCTACATGCGCATGGGCCGCGCCGACTTCCCGGTCGTGACCTCCGAGGACGACGTCTTCGAGATCGGCAAGGCCAGGGTCATGCGCGAGGGCTCCGACGTCACGCTGTTCGGATGCGGCCAGATGACCGCGATGTGCCTGGAGGCCGCCGAGACGCTGGCTTCCGAGGGCGTCTCCGCGGAGGTCGTCAACGTCTCCACCATCAAACCCATCGACGCCGAGGCCATCGTCGCATCGGTGTCCAAGACCGGATGCTGCGTCACCGCCGAGGAGCACAGCATCATAGGCGGACTGGGCTCCGCCGTCGCCGAGGTCCTGGCGGACTCCCGCCCCGCCCCGCTGGAGAGGGTCGGAACCAGGGACACCTTCGGCGAGTCCGGGAAGCCGGACGAACTCATGATCAAATACGGGCTCACCGCCGGCGCCATCGCAGACGCGGCCCGTAAAGTCATCTCAAGGAAGTGAATCCGATGAAGATTTTCATAGACACCGCCAACCTGGACATGATCAAGGAGATCAACAGCTGGGGGATCCTCGACGGGGTCACCACCAATCCCAGCCTCATCGCCAAGGAGGGCGTCGACGTCCGCACCCGTGTCAGGGAGATCGCCGAGATCGTCGACGGCCCCATCTCCGCCGAGGCCATGTCCACCACCGCCGAGGAGATGGTGAAGGAGGGCAGGGAGCTCGCCGCCATCCACCCCAACATCAACGTCAAGCTGCCCATGTGCGTCGAGACCCTCAAAGCCACCAAGATCCTCGCATCCGAGGGCATCAGGGTCAACGTCACCCTGATCTTCTCCCCGCTGCAGGCCCTCCTGGCCGCCAAGGCCGGAGCCGCCTTCGTCTCGCCGTTCATCGGACGCCTGGACGACATCGGCCAGTACGGATCCGACCTCGTCGAGCAGATCATGGCGATCTTCAACAACTACGGCATCGGGACCGAGGTCATCGCCGCCTCCATCCGCGGACCCAACCACGTCCTCGACGCGGCGCTGTGCGGATGCGACATCGCGACCATCCCCTACGACACGCTGAAGAAGATGATCTCGCACCCCAAGACGGACGAGGGCATCGCCAAGTTCGTCGCGGACTACGAGAAGTCCAAGAAGGCATGATCGACGTCGCGGTGGCGGGAGGCGGACCCGCGGGAAGCGCGGTCGCCGCCCTCCTGGCCCGCGACCACGGCGTGACGGTGTTCGAGGACCATCCGCGCATAGGGCTCCCGGAGCAGTGCGCGGGGCTCCTCACCGATCGCGCCATAGAGGCGTCCGGGGTCTCCCCGGACATCCTCTCCACATTGTACGGGGCCGAGGTCCTTCTCCCGGGAGGGGGCAGGGTCGCGGTCCGCTCCGAGCGTCCCAAGGCGAGGGCCGTGGACCGTTCGGACCTTGATTCGAAGATGGCCGACAGGGCCATGGCCGCCGGGGCCGAGTACAGGCTCTCGGAGAAGGTCAGGTCGTTCTCCGTCGGGTCGTCCGTTTCGATCTCCACATCCGCCGGGGACCACAGTGCCAGACTGCTCATCGGGGCCGACGGCCACGGGTCCGTGGTCGCTCCCGCCGTTGGCTGCGTCCCAGGTGAGCGCATACGCGGGGTGCAGGCCGACGTCGCCGTGAGGATGGAGGACCAGGAGGTGTTCCGTATGCGCATGGGTTCCAGGTACGCGCCCGGGTTCTTCACATGGGAGATACCCTGTGGGGACTTCACCCGCGTCGGGCTGTGCGCATCCTGGTCCGTCGGTCCGCCGTACCAGTACCTGAGGAGGCTGCTTTCGGACCTGGGGTATGAGGACCGCGTCATACGGATGCACAGCGGCAGGATACCGATGCACCCGTCGGGGCCGATATCGGCCGAGAGGGTGATGCTCATCGGAGACGCCGCCTCGCAGGTGAAGCCGGTGTCAGGCGGCGGCATACTCCCGTCGATGGTCGCCGCCCCCATACTCGCGGACGTGGCGCATTCCGCCCTCGCATCCGACGACCTCTCGGCGGGGAGGCTGTCGGAGTACGACAGGCGCTGGGACGACGCCATGGGGAGGGACCTGTCGAAGGCGTACCGCCTCCGGAGGGCGCTCCTGAGGATGGACGATGACGATCTGGACCACGCCGGCCGCTACGCTTCCAGGGACGATGTCCGTGCGGTGCTGGACGGCATAGACCTGGACACTCCCGCCGATGTGATGAAGGCGCTCCTGAGGCATCCGGGCATGGCAGTATCGGGCGCTTGGACGCTCCTGAGGTGTTTGATATGAGGCGCGTGCCGATGGCCGAGGTGCCCTCGCGGATCGCGGGGGAGACGATAAACAGGCTGATGTCCCTGGGATACGTGGACATCCACGCCAGGATAGCGAAGGGCGACGGCTGCCGTCTGGTGCCTATACTGCCGGAGCACGTGGACGACGTCTCCGCGATGGGGTTCGCCATCACCGAGGGCGACGCCCATTCGCTGGACCGCAGGACGCCTCAGGAGAGGATCTCGGAGATCCTCGGGGGCATACCCGAGCTGAGGGATCATCTGCCCGACCGCTGGGAGTTCGTCGGAGACATCGTTATCCTGAAGCTGGATCAGTCCTGCGAACCGTATCTCGACGAGATCGGCGACGCCTATGCGAAGGTGCTCGGCGCCAAGACCGTGTGCGCGGACGTCCACGGCGTTTCCGGCGAGTTCCGCCAGCCGAGCATGAGAGTGATCCACGGCACCGAGACCGAGTCGGTGCGTCTCGAGAACGGCATCCGCTACCGCTTCGACGTCACCAAGGTGATGTTCGCCTCCGGCAACACGGACGAGCGCATGCGCATGAGGAACCTGGACTGCACCGGCGAGACCGTCGTCGACATGTTCGCGGGCATAGGGTACTTCACCCTCCCGCTGGCCAGGTTCTCGGGGGCCCGCAGGGTGTTCGCCTGCGAGAAGAACCCCGAATCCTATCATTATCTGGTGGAGAACGTCCGCCTCAACGAGGTGGGCGATGTGGTGTTGCCGATGCTCGGCGACAACCGCTCCATCCCGGGGAGGGACTTCGCGGACCGCATCCTGATGGGGTACGTCCAGACCACGTCGGAGTTCCTGCCGGCGGCCCTGAGGATGATACGCATCGGCGGGATCATCCACTACCACGATACGTTCCCGGTGGGCGATCAGGACAGCAGGGTCGACGAGATCTTCTCGCCGCTCTGCGGATACGAGGTCCTGGGGATCCGCGAGGTGAAGTCCTTCGCCCCATCGGTGTCCCACTACGTCGCCGACGTCAGGATAACTTCTCGTTCGCCCCGCAGGCGACCAGGAGCGTCCTCATCGCGTCGAGATACTTGTCCCCGCCGGCCTTGACGACGTTGCCGGCGAACTGTGCCAGATAGTCGGCCAGCTCCCTCTCCGCCGGGGAGAGCTTCATGGAGGGCTCCCCTCCGCAGGCGAGGATGAACGCGGCGGCGACGGAACGGGACTTGCTGTCCTTGAGGGACGTCTTCTCGACGGTCTCGGCGACCATGTTGGCGCCTCCGACCTTGGCGGCCTTGGCCAGCCTGTCTATGACCTGGGTCATCGGCCCGGGGCGCTTGATCTCGGGCAGGGATGCGACGACATCGGCGGAGAGGAACACGCTGTACGCGTTGTCCAGCGCCTGCAATGGCTGGGAGCGGGACATGTCGCCGACGGCGTCGGCGGTCCTGGCGTCGGTGTGGGTCCTGATGATGTCCTTCCAGTCGGACTCCCACAGCACCGACAGGGCCTCGCTGACCCTGGGGGTCTTCAGGACCACGGCGCGGCTGTTCTCGGAGAGGAACCTCCTCAGGGTGTCCCTCTCCCTCTCGCCGCCCTCCAGCGCGGAGATGAACGCGTCCAGGTCCGAGCCGTAGTTGGCGGTCCCCACGATGTAGGTGGCCGCGGCGCCGTCCTTCAGGCTGCCGAGCTTGGATCTCTTGACCGACGATATGAGAGCCGCGTCGCTCACCTTGCCGATCATGTAGTCCTTGAGGCGGTCGCCGGTGATGGGCTCGATGTCGCTCTCCCCGGCGGAGTGGTACTTGTGCCTCACACGGACCTCCATGTCGTCCATGGGGTCGACGGCCGCCAGCCTCGACACGATGTACATCAGGGTCGAGACGTCGCGGGCGCAGCTCTCGCATATCGAGACCGTCTCGTCCAGGGACTTCACGTGGATCTCCAGCACCGCGGAGGCGGTGTGTCCACAGGAGAGCCCGTCGTCCGGGAACTCGTAGGGCGTCTCCCAGAATGTGTCGTAGAGGTACCCCTCCGGCATGTTGGGCGTGTCGGAGCACACCAGGTCCTCCCCGAACGAGTAGAGGTGGAGCTTGTTCTTCTTGATGATGTCGGAGTACAGGAGCAGCCTCTTCTTCGGGTCGTCGTAGTACTGGCATCCGATCAGCTTCGCCGCGTTGACCGTCCCGCGCACCGCGTAGGAGACGGTCTCGCCTCCGAGCTTCCCGGATGCGAGCATGGGCACGGAGCCGGACGCCGCCAGGGATATCGTCCCGGCGTAGGCGCGGACGATATCGTCGCCGCCCAGTCTGGACGCCTCCTTGATGAGGGCCTCGGGGTCGTTCCTGATCTTCTGGAGGCCGTCGATGTGTTTGAAGGGCTTGTCGAAGACGCACTTCCTGCAGTTCCCGGCGCACTGGGGCCTCAGGATCCCGGGGTCGTCGGCGAGCGTCCTGGAGCGTTCCAGCAGCTCGTCCTCAAGTCTCTTGGAGGTGTGCTTGACGCCCCTCATCCTAAGCCTCTTCTTCCCGGGCATGCGGACGGGGATATCTTAGCCATAGATAAGGTTCGGCTCGTGATGTTCGCGCGATGTGTTTATCGCCCCGATGGTGTTCGCAAGGGCGATACCATGGAGTCGCGCTTCGAGATGGAGGTCCGCGGGATGCTGGCCCGTCCGCCGTTCGGATACAGGAACGTGCCGGCCGAGGGGCTGGAGCTGTTCTGCAGGGCCCTGACCCATGACAGCTACACCAACGAGCACGGGGACGAGTCCTACGAGAGGCTGGAGTTCCTGGGGGACGCTATCCTGGAGTTCGTGGTGTGCGAGGCCGTGTACAGGGACACCGATCTGAGGGAGGGCGCCATGACCGACTTCAAGCAGGACAAGGTGGCCAACCGCATGATCTCGGAGCGCGTGCTGGCCTCCTGGCCGGAGATCGACTCGATGATGAGGGTCGGGGGAGGGCACGTGGACCGCTCCACGGGCGCGAAGCTCATCGAGGAGAACATGCGCGCGGACTCTTTCGAGGCGCTGCTCGCCGCGGTGTATCTCACGTACGGGATGGACGAGGTCAGGCGCCTGGTGGGAGAGGTCATCCTCGCGGAAGGTCATGCGACGTCTGCAGTCCGATGGCACTGATTATCAGTGTCACATGTGATATGATACTGATTCTGACACTGATGGTGACACTGATGACACTGATGGTGACACTGATTTCTGCATGGTGACACCGGTAGTCACTGGAGATGTCACCAGGTTTTGTCGATACGACCGATATTCGGCATCCAATTATGTGCAATGAGATCATCCGGGGTGTAGCATCATGAGACTGACTGCCGAGAACTACGACATCGGCATCGCCGAGCCGACGGCGCTGCTGCACGAGGACGACTGCAGGATCATCGGGATCCGCGAGGGAGACCACGTCCGCATCGAGGGGCATGGATGCGTCACCGCGATAGCCAGTATGTCGGATACCCTTGTGAGGCGGGGCACGGTCATGATAGCCTGCGGGGTGCTCGGGGCAAGCTGCATCCGCCCCGGCGAGGAGGTGGAGGTCACCGCCGCTCCGATCCCGGAGTCCGTGAGGGCCATCCGCGGCAAGATGGACGGGGAGGAGCTGTCCCCGGAGGAGATCTCGCAGATCGTCGACGACGCGGTCCATGACAGGCTGTCCAGGATCGAGACCTCCGCATGGCTCACCGCCCTCCACATACGCGGCATGTCCCTGCGCGAGACCGCATCCTACACCAGCGCCATGGCGTCCACCGGATCGGTCCTGGATTTCGGGGACCGCCGCGTGTTCGACTTCCACAGCTTCGGAGGGGTCCCGGGCAACAAGATCACGCCCATAGTGGTGTCCATCGTCGCGTCCGAAGGGCTTCTCATCCCGAAGCTCTCGTCGAGGGCCATCAGCAGCGCCTGCGGGACGGCCGACTTCGTGGAGGTGTTCTGCCCGGTGACCCACGGCTCGGACGACGTCCGCAGGATCACCGAGTCGGAGGGAGGCGTGTTCTCGTGGACGGGAGCCACGGATCTGGCCCCGGCCGGGGACCGCTTCATCAGGGTCCAGCGCCCGCTCGGGATAGACCCGAAGCCGCAGATGCTCGCGTCGATCATGGCCAAGAAGGTCGCCGCCGGTGCGACCGACGTCCTCATGGACATCCCGATGGGATCCGAGACAAAGGTCAGGTCCCCCGAGGAGGCCAAGGCCTACGCCCGCGACCTGATGGAACTCGGGGACCTCCTGGGCATGAGGGTGGAGTGCGCCGTCACGTACGCGGACCAGCCCCTGGGTGTCGCCGTCGGGCCCGCGCCGGAGGCGAGGGAGTGCATCCAGGTGCTCGAGAACAGGCCGGGTCACGAGGAGGTGGCCGAGAAGGCGTGCATCTGCGCCGGAATGATCCTAGAGATGGCCGGGATGTGTGACGGCACCGCCCGCGCGAGGGAATGTTTGGCGTCCAGCCGCGCCCTTGAGAGGTTCAGGGCAATCGTCCGCGCCCAGGGCGGGATGGACGGGATATCGTCCGAGGACATACGGCTGGGGCGCTTCTCCGCAGATGTCGTCTCGCCGAGGGACGGGTTCGTCAACCGCATATCGAACAAAGCGGTGGTCGCCGTCGCCAAGGCGGCCGGTGCCCCGGCGGACAAGGGCGCCGGGCTCGTGCTGTCGAGGAAGCGCGGAAGGAAGGTCTCGAAGGGCGATGTGCTAATGACGGTGTACTCGGACAGCGAGGACAAGCTGGAGGATGCGCTGGAGACGGCCGCGGAGCTGGAACCGTTCGACATTGACGGGATGCTGCTGGACAGGGTCAGGCCCGGTTCCCTCCGATGGGATCGGCCCCTTCGGAGGGGCATAGAACTCTTTAAATACAGCATCCACTTAGCGCGGTTCATTCAACTCGGTGAATGATATGGGAAGAATAAGACCCACCTACATCAAGAGAGTCTCCATCGAACTCATCAACAAGTATCCTCAGGCGTTCAGCAAGGACTTCGACGCCAACAAGGAGATGGTCAGCACCCTGACCGATGTCACCTCCGTCAAGATGAGGAACAGGATCGCCGGATACATCACCCGCTACCTGTCCCACCCTGAGGCGTGAAAACCCCTTAACCAAACACTTGGCAATTCTGCCCGCGTGGGGTAGCTTGGATATCCTGTGAGATTGCGGATCTCTTGACCCGGGTTCGAATCCCGGCGCGGGCACCATCATTCTTCATCACGGTGCTCTCAGCGGAAGCTTTCATCGAAAAGGAAGGGTGGCGGTCCGGAGACCGCCTTTTGGAATCAGTTGTCGCCGCTGGTGACGTACTTCTTCGCGATGTCGACGATGGCGCCGATGGCGAGGAGCACACCGCCCGCGACGCACACCCACACGCCGGTTCCGGCGCTGACGGATGCGCTGGCCAGACCCTCGAAGTCGACAGCGTCCATCTGTCCGTTGAACATGATGGCGAGGACGAGGGCCACGATGGCGAGGATCAGGGAGACGGCTCCGAGGATCCTGTTGATCGTGGGGATCTTGTTGTAGACGATCGGGATGATCGTGGTGATGAGCGAGAGGACTCCCGCGACGAGACAGACGATCGGCGCGTAGGCGTAGTCGAACTCCACGTCGGTGAACTCCTGTCCCTCGATAGTCACAGTCCCGCTGAACACGTCCATTCCGGACATGGTGACGCTGGAACTGAACCCCAGGATGGAGATGTTCATCTCGGCCCAGGTGAGGAACACCCCGGCAATCATCAGCACGGAGCCGATGAGTCCGATGATTCCCATCCAATTGACATTACCTGAAGATGCCATGTTATCACCGGTCTTTGACCGTGCTCAATCAATCCTCTGCATCCGTATTTAAGAATGACACGGAAAGCTTCGACGGATGACGAATGGATGCGGAATGCCATGTGAAATACGGGTCATCCAGCTCCGGGACGCTCTTTCATTGACGGATTCCGACCGTCTCGGGAGCGACATCTATTATCTGGGAGGTCGCTACCGTGCCCGTCGTGTCCCATATGACGGGAGCGAATGTGGGAAGGGAGGGTTCAGAACGGCCAGGATATGCTTTTCGGACGGGTCCGTGGATGCGATCAAGGATCAGACGATCGAGGACGCGGTCCGGTCTTCGGGCCGCATCCCCGATTCCTATGTTTATCTCATCGCCGGACGCCCGGTGCCGATGGACACCGTCCCTCCGGAGGATTCCGAGGTCCGGGCGATGAGGGTCGCCTCGGGCGGATGATCACTCGTCCTCGTCCGGCTTCGGCCAGACCTCGCGGACGACCTCTATGTCGCCAGGGGGGACGATCCTGGAGATCTCCTCCTCGGGGACCTCGAACCTCTTGGCTATCTCGTTGGCCTTCCTTCCCGATTTGGGCTTCCCGGGGCGGATGACCATGTACTTGTCGCAGCCCTCGAAGCACTCGGCGGGGCCGCACATGACCTTCCTTGCTCCCTCGTGGTAGATCTCGCCGATGACCAGCTCCATCGGGAGGTGGTACTCGTAGTTCCTCTTGCCGCGGACGATGAACGCGCCCCTGGGCACGAACTCGCCGGGGTTGGGGGTCTTGCTGACCTGGTCGGGGAACACCCAGAACGCCCCTCCCTCCGAGAGGGCGGCGATCCATGCCTTGGACTGGGTGATGGCGAACAGGCACGCCTGGCGGAGCTCCTCTGGGGACGCCTTGGCGCCGTCCTTGATTACGACCGACGGCGCCCCGTGGACGTCAGCGTGGGCGTAGAGGTCGCCCTCCTTCAGGTGCTTCTTGACGATGTTGTCGTTACTGTGGGCGTCCCTGCCGGCCATGACGAGCCTTCCGCCGGTGGTGATGAACCACTTGTACCTCTCGAACCAGAACTGCTTGGTGGGCTGGGCGCGCTCGGCGGCGAGGGCCCTCTCGCGGTCTATGCCCTTCTGGATCCTGGCCAGCTCCTCGCGGCTCTGGTCGAGGGCCTCCTTGGCGCGCTTGGCCTTCTCGCCCACGTCCTTGCCCTTCTGATAGAGGTCGGACGCGTTGGCGTCCACGCCCTTCTCCCAGTCGAGGGTCATCCATCTGCCGCCGAGCTGGGCGCGGACCGTGTGCTTCGCAGGGTCGATGGACTCGACGAAGGGGATCTTGGCGGCCCCCTCGGACAGCTTCTCCCACGTCAGCTTCGAGGACTGGTCCTTCAGGACCGCCAGGAGCTCCGTTGCCTTCTGGTAGTCGGTGTACAGCGCCTCGGCGTCCGCGCGGTGCTCCTGCTCCTGGACCAAGTACTCGTCGAGGGTCTCCTCCTGCTTGGAGATCCTCTTCATCATCTTCTCGACGGCCGGGTCGACGTACGCCTCCTCGGCGGCCTCGCCGGTCTCCTTCAGATACGTCTCGATGACCTCGGACATGGTGCCGAACGGCTTGGCCTCCAGGTCGGAGCGGGAGACCAGCGAGACGGGGGCGAAGTCCTCGATGGCGCCGTCCCTGAGGTAGGCGGTGGGTCTCGGGTCGCTGAGGACCGTCTCGACGATGCCCCTCATCTCCGCGTACATCCTGTGCACGTCGTCCTCTGGGAGGCCCGCCGCCGGGGCGGATTTGTCCACGCCCGCGCGCCTGCAGACCTCCTCGGCGTACTGCCCGCCGAGGTTCACGGCGGTGGCCAGCGTCCTGACGGCATCTGCGTCGGAGCCCCTGACGGATGCGGCGAACTCCTCCTCGGTGGATTCGGTGGGGTCGAACCTGGACTTGGGGGCGACGTAAGGCTCCCCCGGGCGGGTCTTCCTGTCCCTCCAGGTCTTCTGGACCAGGCAGTTCTGGATGATGCCGTCCTTCACCAGGAGCACGTTCCCTCCGCCGAACATCTCGAACACGAGGGTGTAGTCGCCGTCGGACTTGGACATGGAGACCTCCATGACCCTGTCGAACCCGACCTGCCTGACGCCGTTGACGCGGGCGTTGTCGATGTACTTCCTGAGGAACGAGGCGAACGCCGTGGGCATGGTGGGCGTGTCGGGCTTGGACGAGGGGCAGAACAACCACTTCCTGTCCGCGAACAGCAGCTCCCTCTTGCCCTGGCCCTGGACGTTGAATCTGAAAAGGACGTTGCCGCCCCAGTGATGGATCTTGTCCATGTGGGCGCCCTCGAGGTTCGAGAGCTCGGTGACGACCGAGCGCAGGTCGAAGGCGCTCATCTCCTTCTTCATGGGCGCGCGTATGCCGATTCAGTAATTAGATAATGGGGATGCCGCAGATGGAGACGCTCTGCTCGGACATGTGCCTCTCCATCCTGTCAACCACCGCGGAGACGTCGCGCCTCTCATGCTCCAAGAGGGAGTCCACGAGCCTCACGACGATCTCCATCGCCTTCCTCGTGTCGACCTTGTCGGGGTCGGACACCATCCTGTGGATGAACGCGGATGTGACGCCGGTGAGGGCGTCCAGGACCATCAGCGGATGGTCGGAGTCCTTGAACTCGCTGGTCTCGTGCCAGGTCATGACGGTGTCGCTTATCCTGTCGCGGATGGCGCGCTTCTGGCTGATCAGGGAGAGCAGCTCGGCGACGCGGGGGGAGCGCTCGGAGATGTAGAGCTCCATGCAGAGGACGTAGGACAGCCTGTCCGACCATTCGTAATCGGGGTCGGTCTCCGGTGCCTGGTGGGCGACCTCGGCGAGGGCGATCATGATGATGTCCGAGAAGATCTCCTCCTTGCTCCTGTAGATGTTGTACAGGCTGCCGTTGAGGATGCCCACCCTCTGAAGGATCTGGCGGGTGGTGGTCTTCTCGTACCCCTGCTCGAGGAACAGCTTGACGGACTCCTCGAGGATGCGTTTCCGTATCCCCTCCGTCTTCTCGCTGCGCTTCCTGCGAATCTCCAGGTGTGATTGGGTTCCGCTCATGCTCGTTCCGTTCTTCCCTTAGGGTTCGTATCTCTACTACTTGCACATCTCTTAAACTTTGACCGTCGGCCCTTCGTTCCGGGTAGAAGCTTCGTCTCCGCTCGAAATATGAGCATGCTCAAATTTATAAAGGATGGGTTTTGAGCATGTTAAAAGGTGAATCTCGTGTTCGAGAGATACGCTCAGCAGGTCCAGAGGCATCCCAAGGCAATCATCGCCGTCTGGGTGGTCGCTCTGATCGTGGCGCTGCCCTTCGCGGCGCAGATCGGGGATGTCCTGGCCTACGACATGACGTCCATGGGCGGACTGGACTCCGAGTCCTCGGAGGGCCAGGAGATCGTGGACAGTTGCTTCGAAGGTTCGATAGGCACCGACACGGTGCTGGTGATCCCGTACGATGACCAGGACGCGCTGGTCCGCATACAGACGGGTCTGCTAGAATCCGGCATCCTGTCGGATTCCCTCTACGACAGGTTTGGCGACGATGTGTCCTATGGCACGATGGGTGCGTTCGGCCGCGAGGGCTCCGAGAGAGGGGTCCTCATCCTCAGCCTCGCGTTCGGAGACGGCGTCTCGGCCATGGACGAGATCGGGAACGTGAGGTCGGCGGTAGCCGACGCGGTGTCCGAGGCTGGGCTGGATGTCAGGACGTACGTCACCGGTTCTATACCGATCGCGTACGACACGCTGGAGAGCGCCGACGCGGACATCGCGAAGATCGACCCCCTGTCGATCCTGATCATCCTGGTGCTCCTGGGTCTGTTCTTCTGGACCCTGGTCACGGCGCTCGTTCCCCCGATAGTGGTGGGCACGGCGTACGGCACAGTCCTCGCGCTGGTCTTCGCGCTGGGGCAGTTCCTCGATATATTCTACATAACGAAGACCATAGTGCTCGTCTCGATGCTCGGGGCGGGCGTCGACTACTCCATCTTCATCATAGCCAGATACAGGGAGGAGCGCAACTATCACTCGAAGAGCAAGGAGGAGGCGCTAACCGAGGCGATCAAGTGGGCCGGAGAGTCGGTGCTCACCTCCGGACTCGCCGTGATCATAGGGTTCGCGGTCATGTCCCTGTGCTCCTTCAGCCTGGTCTCGACCATGGCCATCTCGCTCGCGCTGGGCATCGTGGTCGCGATGCTCGCGGCGCTAACGCTCATCCCCGCCATACTGGCACTCTGCGGGGACAGGATTTTCTGGCCCAGGAGGATCGAGGATTACACCGGTCAGAGCAGGATGCGCCACGGCGTCTACGGGAGGCTGGTCTCCGCATCCAGGAGGTACTTCTCCTGGGCCGGCAGGTTCTCCACGAAGCATGCCTGGTCCATCGTGGCCGTGGCCATACTCATCACCGCTCCCCTCGGATATGTGGCGCTCACCTCCGAGGATTCCTTCGACATGATCAGCGTCATGCCCGACTCCGAGGCGAAGGAGGGCGTGGACGCGCTGACATCCGCCACCGACGGCGGGTATCTGATGCCCACATACGTCCTGATCGAGACGGACGAGCCGGTCGCAACTATAAGCGACCTGGGCAACGGCGTCCGTACGCTGACATGGACCGATGCAGGTCTGGAGTACGTCTCGGCCCTCCAGTCCGGACTGATAGGATCGTCGCTGACGGGCGGCAGCCCCGGCGCCCTGCAGGCTTCGGACGACAACATCTCGCTTGCCATGGGGCCGACCCCCTGGGCCTATCTGTACTCGACCGTCGGATCGGTCGTGTCCGAACAGGTGTACCAGCAGGCCTACTCCCAGGCGTACGAGTCTGCATTCAAGCAGGCCGTCGGGGCCGGGATGGACGAGGATTCCGCCGCGACGGCCGCGGACGCGGCTGCGAAGGGGATCGCCGAGGGGTACGTGGCAGGATTCGTCACGCCCGAGGTCGTGAACCATGCGATCATCGAGCAGGCGGGTCTCCCGGACATGGTGACCGCTCCCCTGGCACGGTTCTTCGACGCATACGGCGCCTGGGGCCTCGCCCCCTCGGACATGCTGTCCCCGGCCGTGCCGGTGACCGTCGTCAGCCTCATCGACTACCAGCTGAACGTATCCACGGGTCTGATCTCCTACGATTCGGCGGATCCGTCCGCGGGCACCGACGGCATGTACATGCGCATCATGGTCATCGTGAGCGACGAGCCCATGTCGCAGAGGTCGATGGACTCCATCGCCAGCGCAAGGGAGGTCATGGCCCAGTTCGCCGAGGAGAACGGCTGGGTCGCGGGGACCTGGGTGCTCGGGACCGGCGCGGTCCTCTACGACATCTCCGACGTCGTCGACTCGGAGTTCCACTGGATAGAGCTGGGTGTCGTGATCCTGATCTACATCCTGCTGCTGTTCGTGCTCGGGGTGTACTTCACGCCGATAAGGTCGCTCATGACCATCCTGATGAGCGTCCTCTGGACCCTGGGGGCGCTGCACCTGGTGTTCGCGGAGATGCTCGGCGTGGATGTGATCTGGGTCGTGCCCATCGTGCTCTTCGTCATCTGCCTCGGGCTCGGCATGGACTACGACATCCTGCTGACCACCCGCATCAGGGAGGGGAAGCTCAAGGGCATGTCCAACGACGAGGCGATCCAGAACGCGGTCTCCTGGGCTGGATCCGTCATAACGCTGTGCGGACTGGTCATGGGAGGCACGTTCCTGACGCTGCTCACATCGGGGTCCAGCATGCTGCAGGAGGTCGGATTCGCGCTGGGATTCGCGATCCTGGTGGATGCACTGTTCGTCGTCCCGTACGTGGTGCCGGCGCTGATGCACCTGATGGGCGACTGGAGCTGGAAGGGTCCGAGGTTCCTAGCCGGGCGCAGGGACCCGGTCGCGCAGGACGGGGAATCCTGAGGAAACGGGCGTCTGAAGGCGCCATTCAGGAGGGTGTGTGCCCCAGCCGACTGGCTGGTGCCATGCCCTCCATCTTCTCGATGAAAATGTTTATAAGTAAGTCCTCATTACGCCGACTTACAACTGCCGCCGTGGCTAAGGGGTATAGCGACGCCTTGGTAAGGCGTAGGTCGTGGGTTCGATTCCCATCGGCGGCTCCATCCATTCTCATACCCTGCGACTTGTGGCCGAGAGGCTTCGTTTTCGTTCACATTACTCAGAATATCGGATCGATGTGGCAATATAGTCAGATTTCAGGAGGCGGATTCGGGGCCGTTCCTGGAGTTCATGCTGAGGATGATCAGGGACGCCGTCCGCGACAGGCTCGGGTCAGAACGATGGAAGGTGCTGGGCGCGGGCCCGACACCCTCTGGAGTTTCAATCCATCTGGTAGATGACGAATCCGGACCAGATCTTCGGGAAGAAGAACGTGGTCTTCTTGGGCATGCGCTTGCCCTTCATCGAGAGGTCCCAGATGGTGTCGAGGCTCGGGGGGTTGAGCAGGACGGCCGCGTCGAACTCGCCGGCGTCCATGCGCCTCATGACGTCGTCGGCCTCCGCATCGTATGAGATGTCGGCCTTGCCCTCGTCGCTCTTGTAGACCCCGTACAGGATCCTCTGCTGGACGGCGTAGGTGTCGAGGTTCATCATCTCGTTCCCGCCGTCATCGTCGAGATCGGCGAGCAGGCACTTGCCGGACCTGAAGCGGATTCCCATCATGTGGCCAGGGAGACGGTCCAGGAGCTCCTCGACGGGAACCTCCTCGGTCCTGAACGCGGCGGAGACGCCCTTGACGGCGTTCTTCTCGGAGATGTTCCCCGACTTGATCAGGCGGTGGGTCGGCCAGATCACGAGGCCCTTGTCGTCCGCCGGCACGAGGGTCGCCAGGACATACTGGCGCTTCTCGTCGTCCGGGTTCTCGCGGGCGTAGTTGAGGGCGGTCTCGTAGCGGTGGTGGCCGTCCGCGATGAGCATCCTCTGGTCCTTGAGCTCGGATGTGATGGCGGCGGTTATCTCGGGGTCGGAGAGCCTGTAGTATCTGTGCTCCACCCCGTCGGAGTCGACGTAGCGGCAGACGAGGCGCTCGTTGTCCCTGATCCTCCTGGAGAGCTCCGGGGTCAGTCCGTTGAATATGCCGAAGATGGACTCCAGGTGGCAGCCCATGTCCCTGAGGAGGTTGAGGCGGTCGGCCTTGACCTTGGAGAAGGTCTCCTCGTGGGGGATGATGTTGCCTTCGCCGTAGTCCTCGGTCCTTAGGATCCCGACGATCCCCCTGCGGACGCGCTGCTCGCCGTGGTCGTCGAAGGTCTGCTCGTAGATGTAGAAGGACGGCTCGTCCCTCTTGAGCTCGTTGTCGGTGATCCACTGGTCGAGCTCGGCCCTGGAGCCGTGGTACCTCTTGTCGGCGTCGGGGTTGAGCGTCAGCCTGGTGATGTTGTGCGGCTTGGACTGCAGTTCCTTGAGATAATCGGGTCCGATCACGTCATAGGGGGGCGAGATGCGGTCGCCGATGTGCTCTCCTGCTTTCAGGTTGGGTCTGAGACCCTCGAACGGGAGGAAATCCACCATCTTGATCCTCGCGGAAGGGGATGTCACCGCCATATTTGATGGGTTCGAGATGTCCGGTCTAGGTATCGGGACGGATGATGGGTGTGGAGCTACATATTTTACGTTTCTATGGTGTTATATATAGTCCGAAGCGCGATGTGAATCTGGCCACGGGTGGCCGGAATGCGAAGAGGTGATGCCGAATGGGTTCGAGCGACTATCTGCTGATTGCGGGACTTGTGATGATCGCACTGTGGTGCGTGTTCGGGATACTGGTTTACAGGTACAGGCCGAAGGGGACGATCAGGGATGCGCCGAGGGGCGGCATCGCGGCCATAACCGTGGTGGCTGTGGCGCTCATGATCCTTTTCGCGGCATTGTCGTTCTTGGATGGCGAGATCGGCGAGGTCTTCTCGACGATCCTGTTCGAGTGCATACTCTCGGTCATCGTCCTGTGGTTGATCCTCTACGTCGTACTCATGGTACGTGTCGAGAGGGGTGTAGCTCGAAGGTATTCCTCCGATACAAGAAGCAAGAATGAATGACGGGGGCTTGAGCCCCCATCAATTTTATCAGCAGATCCTGGGGACGGGGTCTCCCGCCGGCGGTTCCAGGATGCGCCTGCCTCCGACCTCGGTCCTGAGGACGACCCTCTCCGGACCGTCAACGGCATGGCCGATGATGGCCGCGTCCTTGCCCTCGGGGGTGGACCTGATGGCCTTGAGCACCTCGTCCGCCATCTCCGGAACGACGCCGATCACGCACTTGCCCTCGTTCCCGATGGCGAGCGGGTCGATCCCGAGCAGCTCGCATGCGTTGACGACACCGTCCCTCAGCGGGATGGAGGGGTAGTCGATCTCCATGCCGACGTGGGACTTGGAGCACCACTCGTTGAGGGTGTTCGCCAGACCTCCCCTGGTCGGGTCCTTCATGGCCACGATGCCCCCCGCGGCCAGTCCCTTGGCGATCATCTTGTTGAGCGGCGCGACATCGCTCTGGACCTCGCTGTCGAAGCCGTAGCCCTCGCGGAAGGAGAGCAGCGCGATTCCGTGGTCCCCGACGTATCCGGATACGATGATGGCGTCGCCGGGTCTGACGTTGGAGTCGGTGCACCAGCGGTGGTCCACCTTCCTGTACTCCGCGGCCTTGGCCAGGTCGCTGTCCAGAAGGTCTGACCTTTTCCCGACGGCGGCGGTGGACATGACCATCTGCTCCACGGCGCCGGCCTCCACGACCTTGGTGTCGCCGGTCGCTATGGGCACGCCTGCGCCCGCCGCGGTCCTGCCCATGGAGTCCATGACCCTGTCGACGATGTCCACGTCCAGGCCCTCCTCCATGATGACCGAGCAGGCCAGCGCGAGAGGGGTGGCCCCCATGACGGAGATGTCGTTCACGGTGCCTGCCACGGAGATCTTGCCGATGTCCCCTCCGGGGAAGAACAGCGGCTTCACGGTGTGCCCGTCGATGGTGAAGACGATGTCGTCCACGACGGCGGAGTCGTCCATGGAGTCGAGGGGGACCTCGGCGTCCATCTTCGGGAAGTGCTTCGTGATGTGGTCGGAGAGGAACTGCTGCATGAGCTCCCCGCCGGCTCCGTGGTTGAGAATCACCTTGGGCATGGGACGGTGGATTCGGGAGACGGCATATACTGGTTTCCCAGGAGCGTGAACCAATCCGTTAATTACAAGGTTGATAATTGAGACGGCGGGCCCTGTGGGGTAGCGGATATCCCGTCAGATTTCGGCACTGACAATCCGGGTTCGATTCCCGGCAGGGCCGCCTGTTTCTTCATTCGCCAGTGTACTTGCCGACGGTCTTGCAGTGGGCGAGCACGTGCCCGTCCATGGCGAACATGAGGTCGTTGAGCCTGAACCCGCTCGGGAGGCCGAGCTCGGTGTCGAGGGCGTAGACCTTCAGGGTGTACCTGTGCATCCCGTTGGGCGGGGCCATGCCGCCGTATCCAGTGGCCTGCTCCCTCGTCAGTCCCCCGAGGACGCTGAACCAGCTATTGGAGCCCTCGGTGAATCCCGCGCCGGTGCGGGTGGCGCCCTCGGCGACCTCCGCGGATTTCAGATCGCAGATGAGCCAGTGGACCCAGAGGAACCCGGCCGCGGAGACGGCGTCGTAGTCGTCGAGGATGACGGCGAAGCTCTTCGTGCCCTCGGGGGCGTCCTCGATCCTGAAGCCGGGGGAGATCCCGGGCATGCCGTTGTGGTCGGCGGAGCCCTTGCATCCGTACTCGTCGCCGAACCATCCGTCCCTGATGGCGTCGCAGATGACCCTCATATCAGGCACCCTCGTAGATGATCAGGGAGTCGACGTCGTATCCATTGAGCTTGTCCCTCCCCTTGAGGCCGGCGAGCTCCATGACGAATCCGATCTTGACGACCTTGCCGCCCTCGCGCTCGACCATCTTGACGATGGCCTCAGTGGTCCCTCCGGTGGCGATGAGGTCGTCGATGATGACGACGCGCTGTCCGGGCTTGATGGCATCCTTGTGCATCTCCAGGGTGGCGGTGCCGTACTCGAGGTCGTAGTCCTCGGAGATGGTCTCCCTCGGGAGCTTGCCCTTCTTCCTGACGAGGACAAACCCCTTGTTCATGGAGTAGGCCACGGGGGAGCCGAAGACGAATCCCCTGGACTCCGAGCCGACGACGAGGTCGAAGTCGAGCCCCTCCATCATGTCGACGAGGCCGTCGATGGCCAGCTTGAGGCCGTCGGCGTCGCCTATGATGGTCGTGATGTCTCTGAATATGATCCCCGGTTTGGGGAAGTCCGGGATGCTGGTGACGTAGTCCCTGAGCTCCTTCATGAACGCGTGAAGAATGACGCGGAATTAAGCTTTCGTAGAATCATAGAAGGCCCCGAAGAGGGTAAGGGTGTTTGTCGCGGTCATCAGTCGAGTCTTGCGAATCGCCATCGCGACAGGCACTGGAGATAAGTGTCGAACGACCGGGCTTTCTCAGTGCAGTCACTGTGACAATCCTCGCCGCAGATCCGGGTTACTTGACGTTTACCGATGCCTGCTTACCTCCTGAAAGTGATATGGTCGTTCGTGATATTTAAATCTATTCTTTCGTGTATGCTGGATTCGAAGGAACATGCGGATAATACGTTGAAATCGTAGTATAGTCAATGTTATTCGTAGTGATTCTACGATATTCGAAGATGTTGGATGCATGATGGATGTTTACTGATATCCAGTGCATCCGCTGGTCGGAGACGATGGGAAACCCCGGCCGGGGCCGGGTAAGGGGTTTAGTAGAGCTGCTCGGAGCAGTACGGGCAGAACTTCGGCGTCTTTGGGAGGCCGGAGATGTTCTGTCCGCAGTACGGGCAGCTGTTGAACTTCGGGGGCTCGCCGGGTGCGGCGGGCTGAGCGGGCTGCTGCGCCTGGGCGGGGGCGCCCTGGGGCTGCATCTGGGGGGACGGCTTGCCGCAGTTGCTGCAGAACTTGTACGGGAAGTCGTTGGGGGATCCGCAGTACGGGCAGAGCACCTTCGGCGCCTGCTGGGCCGCCTGGGGCTGGCCCTGGACCCCGTAGAGCGGCTGCTGCTGGAGCTGCTGGTACATCTGCGGGAACAGGAGCATGCCGGTGCCCATCGCGGCCCCTCCGTCGGAGGCGCCTATGGCGTCGGCCATCCTGTCCATGACCTCGTATCTCTTGAACGCCTCTCCGTTGGCGCTGCTGAACTGGAGGTACTCGAAGATCTTCTTCTGGTCCTCGTCGGTGGTGCGCACCTCGTTGATCTTCAGCGAGAGGAGCTCGATCCCCCTCTGCTGGAAGTACTGCTCCACCATGACCTTCGTGGTGGTGGAGGCCTTCTCGAGGTTGTTGTAGACGTCCATGTAGTACTGCTTCGTCAGCTGCTGGGTGATCTGCTCGTTGATGAAGCCCTTCATGAACGCGTTGACGTCGCCGGTGGAGTAGGACGCCAGTCCTCCGAGGACCTGGGTGTAGAACACCGGCACGTCGCTGATGCGGAACTGGAAGTCCCCGTTGGACATCAGGGTGATCGGGACCTCGTATCCCGGCGCGGCCTTGATCATCCCGCGGATGCCCCACTTCCCGTTGAACATCTTCAGCGAGACGAAGATGATCTGCACCTTGAACGGGGTCTCCTTGTACCCCAGGGCGAGGTTGTACAGCTTCGTCAGCCAGGGGATGTTGGCGGACGTGATCATGTGCCTCCCGGGCTCGAGTATGCCCGAGAGCTGCCCGTCTCTGGCGAAGATCGCCACGGCGTGCTCCGGAACGGTGACGGACGTGAGCGTCCTGAGGTCGTCGTGCTCGTAAGCGTAGATGATGTCGTCCGGGCCCTGGTTCTCCCAGAACACTACGTTGCTCTTGCCCATCAGGCATCAGCCTCCTGCGAATCGAATCCCTTCATGATGGTGTCCCTCTGGTTGTAGTCCTCGATCATGGAGTCCACACCCCTCTCGAGGTTGCGGATCTCGTCCCTGGCGTCCGCTCCGAGGTCGACGGTCCTGAGGAGCTCCGCGGTGCCCTGCCTGAGGAGTTCGATGTCCTCCACGAGCTTGGCATCCCATCTCACGAGGGCCTCGAGGTCGTCCTCGGTGATCTTCACGGTGGAATGGAATCCGGAGTAACCGTTCACCGCCTTCCTGACGGCGACGTCGTACCTGTCCACCTTGGTCCTGATGCGCTCCATGTCGAGCATCAGGTCCGGCTGGGAGACCAGCTCCCTCTGGATGGTCGCCAGGTCCGCCTTGGTGCCCTTGATCGTCTTGGCGACCTCCGCCCTCACGGCGCGGTCCTCGTCCCTGCGGAGGTTCTTCTCCCTGTATCCCCTGTATCCGGGGATGTACAGCGCTATCCTCTCGACGAGCGACAGCTCGCTCTTCATCTCCGACCTGACGGTCTCTTCGACTCCCATGCTCACACGCTCCTGTTCTTGACCGCCAGGGCGATGCCCACGACGGCGACGATGACTATCAGGACGGCCACGGTGATCGCGACCTCCCCGGTGAAGCTCCAAACGAAGCCGGTTACACCGACGCCGGCCACGATGAGCCCTCCGGCCATGGCGGCGTCCGCGTCGGAGGGGCCGAAGCTGTCCTCCCTGCCCTTCCTGGCGAAGCTGGTGGCGGCCATGTAGGCCCCGAACACCAGCAGAATCATCGAGAACGCGTTGATCGCATCCTCGGTGTACCACCAGAGGATGATGCCCAGCGCTATCGCGATGAGGAGCGCGCCGGCGGCTATCGCGTTCCACGTCCTGTTGCTTCCGTTGTCTGACATGTGTTACCTCGCAGTTTGAGCAGTTTGTCCGGGTTCGCGGTCCGGAGAATGAGGGGTTCCAGCCCTCCGAATGCGTCGGGGAGTGCGAAGCTCCCTCCGGCGGTGTCGCACGGCACGTACACCAGCCCCTTCACGCTGGGTTTGCTCAGCTTCAGCTTGGAGTGCGTCTGCGAGCACTGGGTCAGGTACATCTCCACCAGCCTGGACGCCTCGATCCTGGTGCAGAGCGGGATGAACACGGTGCGGGATCCCGGGGACCCCTCGGATGCTGAGTCGGCGAGGCGGCCGATCCCCGCGCTCCCGCTGATGCTGCGCTCCTCGCCTTTGAGGCGGTTCAATATGGAGCTTTCGGGAGCCGCTGCGAAGATGTCGGTCAATCCCGAGCGGGGGTCGGACAGCGCTCTCTCGAACACCGTGAACACGGCGGGGACCATCAGGTCCTCCTTCACCACCACTGATTTCTTGGAGAGGAACGAGCCGGTGGTGAAGCTGTACTGCAGGTCCACGTCCCAGAAGGGCATCAGCGAGTCGCCGCCGCCCTGGCATATAGGTATCGCGCCGCCGTTCTTGGCCGCCACGACGTCGTTGACGTAGCCGTAGAGCTCGAAGTCGCGGGCCTCCGACGTCAGCAGCCTGTTCCACTGGGGGTTGTCCGGGTATTCAGCGGAGGCGACCCCGTTGATCAGAGTGAGCGTCTTGAGCGGGTCCTTGGACGTGCCGTTGTTGACCATGTCGGCAACGTTCTTCAGCGTCCTGGTCTGGGAGATCTCCATGTCCACCGCCCTGAGGGTCACGGCCAGCCTGGGGCTGGAGAGCAGCTCCCTCTTCGCGGCCTCCAGCTCGGCGAGCCCCTCCTCCGCCTTGGCGGAGCATCCGAGGGCGTCCCCGTTGAGCACCATGTCCGACGCCGCGCAGACGTCCGACAGGGCCCTGAGCCTGGATGCGAGCGGCTCGTACCCCTCGCATCTGGCCATGGCGTCCGCCGACTCGAGGAAGTTCTTCGACATGATGGCGAAGCGCCCGGGGGACCCGGTCTCGGTCAGCAGCTTGGAGTTGTTCAGTATCATCGCGTAGGCGTTGGCGATGCCCTCGCCGGTGACGATGGACTTCCTGCTCTCGTCGTCCACGGCCATGGGCTCGACGCTCTTCAGCCTGGCCTGGAACTCGAAGGCCTGCGTGGATGTGTGGTCGGACCTGACCGGCTCCCCCTTGCTGAACGGGAGCACGATGAGCGGCGAGGCGATCACGGAGTTCAGCGCGAAGCGGTACTCGTTGATCTCCACGTCCACCCTGGGCTTGACGCTGTTGACGTAGATGCTGTGCCTGGCGACGGGGTCCACGTTGTCGACCGACCCCATGGCGAAGCCGCCGGGGATGGTCTTGGCGATCCAGCTCTGGATCTGCCCCATCATCTGCTCCATGTACTTCCTGGCGTCCAGCCTCTGCTGGGTGGTGCCGCAGCTGGGGCAGGTTATGTAGGGGGAGTCGGACTCGATGTCCTTCCTGTCGAGGGGCGCGCCGCAGTACTTGCAGCGCAGCTCAACCATGTCGTCCATCTTATCTTCCCATCCTCGCGAAGGCGATCTGGCTCTGCAGCGCGGCTATCTCGGCCTGCAGTCTGGCTTCCATCGCCATCATCTCCCTCATGGACTGCTGGTAGTACTCGTTGGCGATCTCGTCGGAGCGGTTGGAGATCGCGGTGTAGCAGGCCCTGCAGATGTAGATGTGGTCGTAGCTCTCCCTGGACGCCGCGGCCGCCGAGGCCTTGTCCTCCAGGGACTTGGGCGCCTCCGCGGGGGCGGCGTAGAAGTTGATGCCCTCCCCGGTGGCGATCCTGCCGCATATCCAGCAGGTGCAGGTGGCGGAGTACTCCCTCACCCTGCGCAGGTTCTCCTCGGCGGACTGCCCGTTCTGCTGCCTGTACCCGGCCGCGATTTGCTGGTACTCCGCGGCCTGGGACGGGTTGTCCCCGACGGTGGCGTCCGCCATGATCTCGTAGGCCAGGGCCATGAGGTTGTAGAACTCGGTGGTCCCGGTGACGGAGGTGTCCTTCCTGAAGAGCGAGAGCGCGATCAGGCTGCGGTCGCCTATCCTGGACTGGAAGTCCTGGGCGAGGGCTATGAGCTGCTGTCCGCGCTCCATGCCGGGCGTCCCGTCGCCGGATGACAGCAGGGTCATCTTCCTGATGGTGAGCTCGCATTCCGTCTTCATCTCCGCCACGTCGATGGTCTCCAGTCCGAACTGGACGATGGTGGCGGAGGTCAGCCTGTCCAGGGCCGTCAGGAGGTTCTGGTACGCCTGGGCGCTGTTCAGCCTGTCCGAGAGGTCGATCAGGGCGACCTGCACAGCCGCGACGTCGTCCGTGCCGCCCTCCTTGTCTATGGATTTGATGAGGTAATCGCGGGCCTTGTCGAACTCCCCTCTCTTGATCAGCTCCTGGCTGTCGTCGTAGAGCTCGTCGCCGTTCTTGAATAGCTTGAAAGCCATGTCCCATCTCCCTGTATGCGTATGCGCGTCGCATGATTAAATGCGTGGCCCGTGCGTTCCGGGGGGCGTGGCCCCCGCCCGCGATGCATCGGTTCCGACAACATCTCCGTATGGCCGAATCTGATTAGACGTTTGGTCTATACAATTGAATGGTATTGGATGAATGTCTAATCTTTTCAGATTATCACAACGTATAAATCAAAGATAGCCCCAATCCGGGTTCATGACATACACCAGGTTCGACGCCGTGGAGGAGGCCTTCACCCACCCTCCCATCAAGGCCGTCCCGCCCGCACCTGCCACCTCGGACTACTACGGTTGCAACGTCTTCAACAGGAAGAACATGAGGAAGTACCTCTCGGCCGACACCAGGCAGAAGGTCTACGAGTCGATCGAGCAGGGCATCACCCTCCAGAGGGACGTGGCCGAGCAGGTCGCCGCCGGCATGAAGCGCTGGGCGATGGACATGGGGGCCACCCACTACACCCACTGGTTCCAGCCCCTCACCGGCGGGACCGCCGAGAAGCACGACTCCTTCGCCGAGCCCTACGGCAAGGGCGAGAGCCTGGAGGAGTTCACCGGGAAGCTGCTGTGCCAGCAGGAGCCGGACGCGTCCTCGTTCCCCTCCGGAGGGCTGAGGAACACCTTCGAGGCCCGCGGGTATACCGCCTGGGACCCCTCGTCCCCCGCGTTCGTCCTCGGGGACACGCTCTGCATCCCCACCGTCTTCATATCCTACACCGGCGAGGCCCTGGACTACAAGACCCCGCTCCTGAGGTCCGAGACCGCCGTCGCCAAGGCCACCGAGGATGTCCTGAAGTACTTCGGTATCGAGAATGACGCCGTGTTCTCCTACCTCGGCTGGGAGCAGGAGTACTTTCTCGTGGACGCGTCGCTCTACGCCCTGCGCCCCGACATCATCATGGCCGAGAGGACCCTCGTCGGCCACAACTCCGCCAGGAACCAGCAGCTGGAGGACCACTACTTCGGATGCATCCCCTCCAGGGTCCTGGAGTTCATGAGGGACCTCGAGTTCTCCGCCTACAAGCTCGGCATCCCGATCAAGACCAGGCACAACGAGGTCGCCCCCAACCAGTTCGAGATCGCACCCGTGTACGAGCAGGCGAACCTCGCCATCGACCACAATCTGGAGCTCATGGCCCTGATGAAGACCACCGCCGAGAAGCACGGTTTCAAGGTCATCCTCCACGAGAAGCCATTCGCCGGCATCAACGGGTCCGGGAAGCACTGCAACTGGTCCCTGGGCACCGCGTCCGGCATCGGCCTGATGTCCCCCGGGAAGACCGACGTGGAGAACCTCAGGTTCCTCGTCTTCATGGCGAACGTGCTCAAGGCCGTCTACGACAACAACGCCCTGCTGAAGGCGTCCGTCATGTCGGCGAGCAACGCCCACAGGCTCGGAGCCAACGAGGCCCCGCCTGCGATCATCTCCTGCTTCCTTGGCACCCAGGTGTCCAAGGCCTTCGAGGAGCTGCTCAGCAAGGACTCCGTCAGGATCGAGGGCAAGAGCAAGTACAGCCTGGGCATCCCCCAGGTCCCCGAGCTCCTGATCGACAACACCGACAGGAACAGGACCTCCCCGTTCGCGTTCACCGGGAACAGGTTCGAGTTCAGGGCGGTCGGATCGTCGGCTAACTGCTCCAGCGCCGTCACCGTGCTGAACACCATCGTGGCCCACCAGCTCAAGCAGTTCAAGGCCGCCGTTGACAGGAGGATCGAGTCCGGAGCGTCCGTCACCCAGGCGCTGCTCGAGGAGACCAAGGAGACCTACCGTAGCTGCCAGAAGATCTGCTTCGACGGCAACGGCTACTCCGAGGAGTGGAAGGCCGAGGCCGCCAGGCGCGGACTGGACTGCGAGACCTCCGCCCCCGTCTGCTACGACGCCTACCTGACCGAGAGGTCCGTCGGCGTCTACAGGGACGTCGGCGTGATGTCCGAGACCGAGCTGCGCGCCAGGGCGGAGATCTGCTGGGAGATCTACTCCAAGAAGGTCGAGATCGAGGCCCGCGTGCTCGCCGACCTCACGGCCAACCACATACTGCCGGTTGCCACCAGGTACGAGTCCGTCCTGCTGGACAACGTCTCGAAGATGAAGGACATCTTCACCGACAGGGACGAGTTCGAGCAGGTCGCCGCCGCCGAGATCCAGATCATCAAGGACATCGCCACCCACTGCAGCGCGGCCAGGTCCCTGGCCGTGGAGATGGAGGACGAGTGCGACGCCATCCTCCAGGGCGATTCGGAGAGGGAGAAGGCGGTCGCCTTCCACGACAGGATCACTGGGTACCTCGACAGGATCAGGGAGCACGTCGACGCCCTCGAGATGATCGTCGACGACGAGATGTGGCCCCTGCCCAAGTACCGTGAGCTGCTGTTCATCCGCTGAGAGCCTGGTTCAGATGTCGGGACTGGACTACGGAATGCTGTACGACCCAGAGGACGCTCGCGACAATTGCGGCGTCGGCCTGGTCGTCGACATCGGCGGGAGGAGGTCCCACTCCGTCGTGGAGAAGGGCCTCCGCCTCATCGAGGGCATGGCCCACAGGGGCGCGGAGAACGGGGACGGCAGGAGCGGGGACGGCGCGGGGATACTCGTGCAGATCCCCCACGGGTTCATCTCGTCCCTCGGGGTCCCGGTCCCCGAGGCGGGCAGGTACGGCACGGGGCTGGTGTTCCTCCCGAAGGACAGGGACCAGGGCGACGCCCTGCTCGCGGTCCTGGAGGGGGTCTGCGCGGAGCAGGCGGTCAGCGTGATCGCCGTCCGCGAGGTGCCTGTCGACCATTCGGTCCCGGGGCCCATGGCTCTGGAGGGGGAGCCGCGCATCGTGCAGGTGTTCGCATCGTCCTACGACTCGCAGGAGACCCTCGAGAGGAAGCTGTTCGTCATCAGGAAGACCGCGGGCAACAGGATCGCGGCGTCGGACATGCCCGGGAGGGACGGGTTCTACATTTGCTCGCTCTCCACCCGCACCATGGTGTACAAGGGGATGCTCACGCCGGAGCAGCTCCGCGCGTACTACCCCGACCTGTCGGATCCGCTGTTCGAGTCGGCCATCGCGATGGTCCACTCCAGGTTCAGCACCAACACGCTGCCCGCATGGAAGCTGGCGCAGCCGTTCAGGATGCTGTGCCACAACGGCGAGATCAACACCATCCGCGCCAACCGCGCGTGGATGGGCGCCAGGGAGGGCTCCCTGTCCGCGCCGGCGCTCCCGCGTTCCGACGGGATCTTCCCCGTGGTGCAGGCGGGCATGAGCGACTCCGCGTCGCTGGACAACGCCTTCGAGTTCCTGACCATGACCGGGAAGTCCATGCCCAACGCGCTGTCCATCATGATCCCGGAGTCCTGGAACGACAGGAACCCGATCCCGGACAGCCTCAAGGCCTACTACGAGTACCATTCCATCATGATGGAGCCCTGGGACGGCCCCGCCGCGGTGATGTTCACCGACGGCGTGCTCGCCGGAGGGATGCTCGACCGCAACGGCCTGCGCCCCGCCAGGTACGCCGTGACCGCCGACGGCGAGTTCATCCTCGCCTCCGAGGCGGGAATAATCCGCAGGATGCCCGGGGAGACCATCGAGACCGGCCGCATCAGGCCCGGGAAGATGATCCTCGTGGACACGTCCGAGGGCCGCATCCTCCGCGACGCGGAGATAAAGGAGGTCCTCGCCTCCGCCTACCCGTACAGGGACTGGCTCGAGAGGAACCGCCTCGACCTGGACGGGCTCTCCTCCGGGAGGCAGGTCGGACGCGCCGTGGACGACCTCGTCGGCACGGAGTCCCGCTTCGGGTACACCGCGGAGGACATCGACATGGTCATCGCGCCCATGGTGTCCGGAGGGAAGGAGCCGGTCGGCTCGGCGGCGTACGACGCGCCCCTGGCCGTGCTCTCCGACAGGCCGCAGTCCCTGTTCTCGTACTTCAGGCAGCTCTTCGCGCAGGTCACCAACCCCCCGATCGACCCGATCAGGGAGGAGCTGGTGATGTCCCTCACCGGCTACGTCGGCTCGGTGGGCCAGAGCATCCTCGACCCGACGCCGAGGAACTGCAAGGTGGTGAAGGTCCGCCACCCCGTCATAACCAACAGGGAGCTGGACCTGCTCCGCAACCTCCGCTACAGGGGCTTCGACGCCGTCACCATCGACACCACGTTCCCCGCGGCTGGCGGCCCCGGGGCGCTCGGCCCCGAGATCGACCGCGTCTGCCGGGAGGCGGAGAGGGCGGTCGACGACGGGAACGCGTTCGTGATCCTGTCGGACCGCGCGGTCTCCGCGGAGAGGGCGCCGATGCCCTCGCTCCTCGCGCTGTCAGCCGTCCACCAGCACCTGCTGTCCAAGGGCAAGAGGATGCAGACCGCGCTCGTCGTGGAGTCCGGGGAGCCGCGCGAGGTCATGCACTTCGCGCTCCTGATCGGCTACGGGGCCAACGCGGTCAACCCGTACCTGGCGTTCGCCGCCGTGGAGGACCTGTCCGATTCGGGCCGCGTCAGGATGGACGCCGACGCCGCCGAGGCATCGTACATCAGGGCGGTGGAGAAGGGCCTGCTGAAGGTGATGTCCAAGATGGGCGTCGCCACCATCCGCTCCTACAGGGGATCGGGTCTGTTCGAGGCCGTGGGGATATCCCGCGAGGTCGCCGACAGGTACTTCGGGGGAGCACCCTCGGAGGTGTCCGGGGTGGGCCTCGAGGGCATCGCCGCGGACTACCTGAGGATGCACGCATCCGCCGGCGGGGAGCTGGAGGACGCCGGAGTCTACTCCTATAAGAAGGGCGGGGAGCGCCACGGCTGGTCCCCCGAGGTCGTCAGGACCCTGCGCGAGGCCGCGAGGAGCGGCGACCCCGGCGACTACGCCAAGTTCGCCGAGGCGGCAGACGGGGGCCTGTTCCACATCCGCGACCTCCTGGAGATCAGGGAGGGGGCCCCGGTGCCACTCGAGTCGGTCGAACCGGCCGAGTCGATCATGCACAGGTTCGAGGCCGCCGCCATCTCGTTCGGAGCCATCAGCAGGGAGGCCCACGAGACGCTCGCAGAGGCCATGAACTCGCTGGGCTGCAGGAGCAACACCGGCGAGGGAGGGGAGGACGAGGCCAGGTTCAGGTCGCTCCCCGACGGCAGGAGCCGCCGCTCCGCCGTGAAGCAGGTTGCGTCCGGGAGGTTCGGCGTCACCGCCGCGTACCTCGTGGACGCCGACGACATACAGATCAAGGTCGCCCAGGGCGCCAAGCCCGGGGAGGGCGGCCAGCTCATGGGGTTCAAGGTAGACGCGGAGATCGCCGCCGTCAGGCACACGATCCCAGGGGTCACGCTGATCTCCCCGCCGCCCCATCACGACATCTACTCCATCGAGGACCTGAAGCAGCTGATCCACGACCTGAAGTGCGTCAACCCCCGCGCCAGGATAAGCGTCAAGCTCGTATCCGAGACCGGGGTCGGCACCGTCGCCGCGGGAGTGGCGAAGGCCGGCGCGGACGCGATAGTGGTCTGCGGCGCGGACGGCGGGACGGGCGCCAGCCCGCTCTCCTCGATGCGCTACGCCGGGGCCCCCTGGGAGACCGGGCTATCCGAGGTCCAGCAGGCGCTCGTCGCCAACGGGCTGAGGGACAGGGTCGCCGTGCAGGTGGACGGCCAGCTCAGGACCGGCCGCGACGTGGTCGTGGCGGCGCTCATGGGTGCCGAGGAGTTCGGCTTTGCCACCGCGCCGATGATCGCGATGGGCTGCGTGATGTGCAGGAGGTGTCAGACCAACACCTGCCCCGTCGGCATCGCCACGCAGGACCCCGCCAGGAGGGCGAGGTTCGCAGGCACGGCCGACGACGTCAGAAACTACTGGAGGCTCCTGGCCGAGGACGTCCGCAGGAGGCTCGCCGCGATGGGATTCACCTCCCTCGGCGACGTCATCGGGAGGACGGACCTCCTGGGCAGGAGGCTCGCCGGCGGAAGGTCCGACTCGCTCGACCTGGGCCCGATGCTCGTCCGCCCGGAGGGGCCCGCCCGTCTCGGC
The DNA here is from genome assembly GCA_949298875.1 of uncultured Methanomassiliicoccales archaeon. Taxonomy (GTDB): domain Archaea; phylum Thermoplasmatota; class Thermoplasmata; order Methanomassiliicoccales; family Methanomethylophilaceae; genus Methanoprimaticola. The sequence continues at coordinate 43,955 of CASFYI010000024.1, forward strand.
GCAGGCCAGTCTGGGGAGGACCTCGGACCTATTGATCAGATGATCATAGGATACGCCGGGGACGCGCTCTCCGGCGGAGGGCCGGTGGAGCTCTCCTACCCCATAGCGAACACCGACCGCTCGGTGGGTGCCATGCTCGCCGGCGAGGCCGTCAGGAGGGGGGCGGAGCTGTCCGACGGCTCGATCCGTGTGACCTTCACCGGGGCCGCCGGGCAGAGCTTCGGCGCGTTCCTGGTGCCGGGCATCGAGTTCCGCCTCAGGGGCATCGCCAACGACTACGTCGGCAAGGGGCTGTCCGGAGGCCGCATCATCGTCACGCCGGACGGCGACGCCCCGGAGGGCAACGTCATCGCCGGGAACACGCTGATGTACGGCGCCACCTCCGGCGAGCTCTACGTCGCCGGATCCGTCGGCGAGAGGTTCTGCGTCAGGAACAGCGGGGCCGTCGCCGTCTGCGAGGGCGCGGGCGACCACTGCTGCGAGTACATGACCGGCGGCAGGGTCGTGGTCCTCGGCAGATGCGGCAGGAACTTCGCCGCGGGCATGTCCGCGGGCATAGCCTACGTCTACGACGAGGACGGCGACTTCGACAGGCACTGCAACATGGACCTGGTCGAGCTCAGCCTGGTGGAGTCCGAGCAGGACGTCGCCGAGCTGAGGTCCATGATAGAGGACCACCGTCGCCTGACGGGATCCCCCGTGGCGGGGCGCATCCTCGAGCACTGGGGCGAGGAGCTGCCGAGGTTCCTCAAGGTCATCCCCGTGGGCTACAAGCTCCTCCTGGAGCAGTCCTCGGAGTGACCCCCGCGGGGTCCGGATCCCGTCCGGCCCCGTGTCTCCAAACCGCTTCCTCTTCCCGCGCCCCCTTAGAAGGGGAACCAATCAAGCTTATATAGAAGTTCTAACATAAGCGGGTTTAGAAGTCCGTACTATCGGATCATTCGGAGGAACTAATATGGGAATGGGCAACGCACCCGTCATCATCCTCAGGGAAGGAACCAAGAGAGAGAAGGGCAAAGACGCTCAGTTCAACAACATCGCCGCCGCCATGGCGATCTCCGACGCCGTCAGGTCCAGTCTGGGACCCCGCGGCATGGACAAGATGCTCGTCGACTCCGTCGGCGACGTCGTCATCACCAACGACGGTGTGACCATCCTGAAGGAGATGGACGTCCAGCACCCCGCCGCCAAGATGCTCGTCGAGGTCGCCAAGACCCAGGACGCCGAGGTCGGGGACGGAACCACCACCAGCGTCATCCTCGCCGGTGAGTTCCTGAAGAAGGCCAGGGACCTGATCGACGCCAACGTCCACCCCACGATCATCGCCAAGGGATACAGGATGGCCAACGAGAAGGCCCAGGAGGTCCTCAAGGCCAAATCCATGAAGGTCGCCCTCGAGGACACCGAGACCCTGAAGCTGATCGCCCAGACCGCCATGATCTCCAAACAGGTCAACTCCTGCAAAGAGGAGTTCTCCGACCTGGTCGTGGACGCCGTCAGGACCGTCGTCGACAAGGACAAGGACGGCAACTACACCGTCGACCTGAAGAACATCCAGACCGTGAAGAAGGAGGGCGCCAGCATGGAGAACTCCTACATCGTCAAGGGTCTCATCATCGACAAGGAGCCCGTCCAGACCAGCATGCCCAAGTTCGTCAAGGACGCCAAGATCGCCCTGATCGACGCCGCCTTCGAGGTCAAGAAGACCGAGATCGACGCCAAGATCCAGATCAGCGACCCCAACATGCTCAGCCAGTTCGTCGCCGAGGAGGAGAACATGCTCAGGGAGATGGTGGCCAAGGTCAAGGCCTCCGGAGCCAACGTCGTGTTCTGCCAGAAGGGAATCGACGACCTCGCCCAGCACTTCCTTGCCAAGGAGGGCATCTACGCCTGCAGGCGCGTCAAGAAGTCCGACATGGAGAGGCTCGGAAGGTCCACCGGCGCCAACATCGTCAACAAGATCAGCGAGATCACCGCCGACGACCTCGGATACGCCGAGACCGTCGAGCTCAAGAAGGTCGAGGACGAGGACATGACCTTCATCACCGGCGTCAAGGAGCCCAAGACCGTGTCCGTGCTCGTCCGCGGAGGAACCAAGCACGTCGCCGACGAGGTCGAGAGGTCCCTGGTCGACGCCTGGTCCGTCGTCAGGGTCGCCATCGAGGACGGCATGATGGTCACCGGCGGAGGATCCACCGCCATGGAGATCGCCATGCAGCTCCGCGACTACGCCGCATCCGTCGGAGGACGCGAGCAGATCGCCATCGAGGCCTACGCCTCCGCCATGGAGAGCATCCCCAGGACCCTGGCCGAGAACGCCGGACTGGACCCGATCGACATCCTCATCGAGATGAGGAAGCAGCACAAGGGCGGCAACATCTACGCCGGCCTCAACCCCTACACCGGCAAGGTGGAGGACATGAAGGCCCTGAACGTCATCGAGCCCTACAGGATCGGCAAGCAGGCCATCAACTCGGCCACCGACGCCGCCGTCATGATCCTCAGGATCGACGACGTCATCGCGTCCAAGGCCAGCCCCATGCCCCAGGTCGGAGAGGGCGGAATGCCCCCCGGAATGGAGTGAAAACCGAACAAACGATCGAACAAACCGGGGGGCCCAGCCCCCCATTAACCCGTTGTGAACACACTCAAAGGCGATACCCATGACCGGAAGGAAGGACAAGTCCGAGGAGAGCCAGGCCGAGACCGAGACCCCCAGGGACCTGGAGGCGGAGCTGAGGCAGGCGCAGGAGAAGGCCGACCAGTACCTGGACATGGCCCGTCGCCTGCAGGCCGACTTCGACAACTACCGCAAGAGGACCCAGCGCGAGAACGAGGAGTACAGGAAGTACGCCTGCTCGTCCATCGTGCAGGACCTGCTCACGGTGGTCGACGACCTGGACAGGGCGCTGGCGAACGCCGGCGAGGACACGGTCTTCGTGCAGGGTGTCCGCGGCGTCAGGTCCAACCTGATGAAGGTCCTGGAGGCCAACGGCCTGAAGGAGGTCCCCGCCGAGGGGAGGTTCGACCCCGACTACCACGAGGCGCTCTGCGCCGTGGACGGGGACGAGGACGGCATGATCGCCGAGGTGTTCCAGAAGGGCTACACCCTGAACGGGAAGGTAGTGCGTTACGCCAAGGTGAAGGTAACGAGGAAGGCGGAGCCGCAGGCGCCCGAGCAGGCGCCGGAGGCCCCGGAAGTAGAGGATCGCAAGGAGTGATTGAAATGTCAAGGATAATCGGAATAGATCTCGGAACAAGCAACTCCGCCGCCTCCGTCATGGAGGGCGGCAGGCCGACAATGATCCCCAGCGCCGAGGGTACCAGCGTGGGAGGGAAATCGTTCCCCTCGTACGTCGCGTTCACCAAGGACGGACAGCTTCTGGTCGGGGAGCCCGCCAGGAGGCAGGCCGTCACCAACCCGGACGGGACCATCAAGAACGTCAAGAGGAAGATGGGGTCCAGCGAGAAGGTGACCGCTCTCGGAAAAGAGTACACCCCTCAGCAGATCTCCGCCTTCATCCTGCAGAAGATCAAGAAGGACGCCGAGTCCTACCTCGGCGAGACGATCGACAAGGCCGTCATCACCGTGCCCGCCTACTTCAACGACAACCAGAGGCAGGCCACCAAGGACGCCGGAGCCATCGCCGGCCTCGACGTCGTCCGTATCATCAACGAGCCGACCGCGGCCGCCCTGGCCTACGGTCTCGACAAATCCGACGTGGAGCAGAAGATCATGGTTTTCGACCTCGGAGGCGGAACCCTCGATGTCACCATCATGGACTTCAGCGACGGAGTGTTCGAGGTTCTGTCCACCTCCGGAGACACCCAGCTGGGAGGATCCGACATGGACGAGGCCCTCACCAGGTACGTCATCGGCGAGTTCCAGAAGGAGACCGGCATCGACCTCGCGAAGGACAACATGGCCTTCTGGAGGGTGCGCGAGGCCTGCGAGAAGGCCAAGATTGAACTGTCCACCACGATGCAGACCGAGATCAACCTCCCGTTCATCGCATCCGACGCGTCCGGCCCGAAGCACCTGATCCAGACCATCACCCGCGCCAAGCTGGAGGAGCTCGTGGAGCCCATCGTCAGCCGCTGTAGGGGACCGATGGAGCAGGCCATGAGCGATGCCAAGCTCTCCTCCGACAGGATCGACAAGATCATCATGGTCGGCGGACCCACCAGGATGCCCATCGTCCAGAACTTCGTCGAGTCCGTGGTCGGACCCAAGATCCAGCGCGGGATCGACCCCATGGAGTGCGTGTCCATGGGAGCCGCCATCCAGGGAGCCGTCCTGTCCGGAGAGGTCAAGGATGTCCTCCTGCTGGACGTCACCCCCCTGAGCCTCGGTATCGAGACCCTCGGAGGCGTCGCCACCAAGCTGATCGACAGGAACACCACCATCCCGACCAAGAAGTCGCAGGTGTTCTCCACCGCCGTGGACAACCAGCCCTCCGTCGAGATCAACGTCGTGCAGGGAGAGAGGCCCATGGCCGCCGACAACACGTCCCTCGGCAGGTTCGTGCTCGACGGCATACCGCCCGCACCCCGCGGCATCCCGCAGATCGAGGTCACCTTCGACATCGACGCGAACGGCATCATCAACGTCTCCGCCAAGGACAAGGGCACCGGCAAGGAGCAGAAGATCACCATCGCCTCCTCCAACAAGCTCAGCAAGGAGGAGATCGACGAGCTGGTCAAGCAGGCCGAGAAGTTCGCCGACGCGGACAAGAAGAAGATGGAGCTCGTCGACATGCACAACCAGGCCGAGACATCCATCTACAGCGTCCGCAAGTCCCTGGACGAGCTGGGAGACAAGGTCACCCAGCAGGAGCGCATGACCATCGACCAGGCCATCTCCGACCTGGAGGCGGCCAACAAGGGCGACAACGTGGACGAGATCAAGTCCAAGATGGACGCCCTGATGAAGGCCATGGCGCCGATCAGCCAGAGGATCTACCAGGACGCGCAGCAGCAGGCCGGGGCCCAGCAGGGAGCCCAGCAGGGCGCGCAGTCCGGAGCCGGGCAGCAGTCGCAGGAGAGGAAGTCCGACGACGGCTACGTCGACGCGGACTACAAGATCGTCGACGACGAGTGAGGGGGCCGAGCGGTATGCCGAGGGACTACTACGAGGTGCTTGGGGTCGCCAAGGACTCCTCGCCGGACGAGATCAAGAAGGCGTACCGCACCCTCGCCAAGAAGTACCACCCGGACGTGTCCACCGAGCCGAAGGAGGTCGCCGAGGCCAAGTTCAAGGAGATCTCCGAGGCCTACGAGGTGCTGTCCGATCCCGAGAAGAGGAAGCTCTACGACCAGTACGGGCACGAGGGGGTCAAGAACTCCTTCGGCCAGGACGGGTTCACGTGGGACGACTTCACCAGGGCGGACGACATCTCGGACATCTTCGGGGACATCTTCGGCAGCATGTTCGGGGGCGGATTCGGGGGCCGCGGTTCGAGGCGCTCCCGCAACGCGCCCCAGCAGGGCGAGTCCCTCAGGTACGACCTGGAGGTCACCCTGGAGGACGTGCTCAACGGCAAGAAGGTCAACATCGACGTCCCCCACTCGATCGTCTGCGACGAGTGCAAGGGCACCGGCGGCAAGGGCGGCAAGGTCACCACCTGCAAGACCTGCGGTGGGCAGGGCCAGGTCCAGAAGGTCATGAGGGGCCCATTCGGCAACATGGTCTCCATCTCCGACTGCCCCGACTGCAGGGGCCGCGGGACCACCTTCGAGGAGCGCTGCCCCAACTGCCGCGGCACCGGCCGCATCACGAAGGAGGCCAAGATCTCCCTCAACATCCCCAAGGGCGTCGACGACGGCGTCAGGCTGAGGGTCACCGGGGAGGGCAACGCCGGATACAACGGCGGGCCCGCAGGAGACCTCTTCGTGATGATCCACGTGAAGGAGGACAGGGTCTTCGACCGCGACGGCCCGAACCTCTGGACCGGCGTGACCGTCTCCTACCCCAAGCTCGTGCTCGGAGGGGAGGAGAAGGTGAAGACCCTGGAGGGCGAGACCGTCGCCCTGAAGATCCCCGCCGGGACCGACGTGGGCACCGTGCTTCGCATACCCGGCAAGGGCCTGCCGAGGATGAACTCCTCGTCCAGGGGCGACCTCCTGGTCCGCGTGGCCGTGGACATACCCAAGAGGGTCACCGCCGAGCAGAGGGAGCTCCTCACCAAACTGGACTCCACCGCCGGCTCCAAGGCCAGGAAGGGCAAGTCCAAGCTCAGGGACAAGATCCAGGACACGATCGAGGACCTGACGAACTGAGGATAAAGAAAACAGTTTTCGGGGCCGCGGGACGATCCTCCGCGGCCCCGGATGTCCTTCGCATCCTGCGTGTTTCGCAGGTTCACTGATATACCTTGTGTCCCGGCTCGGCGGAGTGGTACTTGCCGGTCCTGGACTCGGGCACGATCTCGAAGATGCCGGTGGGAGGGACCTTCTTCGCGTCGATCTCGTCCGCCTTCCTCTCGGGGGTCAGCTTATCGACGGTGGCCCTGAGGATCCTCATCTTCTCCGCATCGTCCTCGATCATCCTCACCTTTCCGCGGATGATGACGCATTCGTAGAGCGACGTGGTGTTGCAGGCGCCGTCGTCGCACCTCTCGAATCCCTGCTCCTCCACGACGGTGAAGCAGCATCTGGGGTCCCTCTTGAGGTTCGAGACCTTCTCGCCGACCTTCCTCCCGTGGAAGAAGATCCTCCCGTCCAGGACCACGAAGTTCACCGGCGTCCCGTAGGGGTATCCGTCCTCTCCGATGGTGGAGATCACGCCGTAGCGCGCCCTCTCCATGAGGGCGTCCATCTGCTCCTCGCTCAGGGGGTACTTCTGCATGTTGGGCTGCATGCATTCAACACGTGCATGCTGCCTATAAGGCAGATATGTTGTAAAGACAACGCAATCCTACGACGGATGCCGCGTAGTTCGGGAACGCGTATATCCGTCCCCGCGGATGACGTCCGTCGGTCTTACCATGGACATCATGTCGTTCGTTTCGGTGGCGCTCTCGATTTTCCTGGTGATGAACCCGTTCTCCAGTATCCCCACGTTCCTGTCGATCACGGACGGGGTGGACCACGACACGCTGAGGAGCTACGCCAACCGCGCGGTGGTCGTGGCGGGGGTCCTCCTGTTCGCGTTCATATTCATCGGTGAGCCGCTGATGTCCCTGTTCGGCGTCACCATGGAGAGCTTCAGGGTGGCCGGAGGTGTGATCCTCGTGCTGATGGGGGCAGAGCTGGTGTTCGGCCTCCACCTCGGGAAGATGGACGATAAGAAGGACGCGCCGTGGATCATCGTGGCCACGCCGATCATGACAGGTCCCGGAGTCATAACCGCCGCGATCCTGTTCACCCAGGAGTACGGATATCTGGAGGTGGTGCTGGCAGGCCTGCTCGCGCTGATCGCCACGTGGGCCCTGTTGAGATTGTCCCCGTCGATAGTTCGTCTCGTCGGCGAGAACGCCCTGAGCATCACGTCGAAGATCGTCGGACTCCTGCTCGCCGCACTGGGAGTGGAGTACATGTTCCAGGGGGCCAACGAATGGGCCTCCATGTACTGGGGCGTCACATCCATGCTGATGTGACCGTCGGGACGCGCTCGGAGATCTCCAGGTAGAGGGACTCCGTGGATCCCTCGTCCCCGAGGTTGAACACGGTGACGCCGCCGGAATGGTGCACCACTATGCACGTGCCCACGTCCCTGTGGACGGCGAGGTGGTACCTTCCGAACTCGTCGTTCTCGAAGTTCCCGGAGAGAAATTTCGAGTTGCCCAGGCCGCCCACGCGGAAGCCGTAGTCCATATCCTCCCTCAGTTCGACGGATGTGATGGAGTCGTAGGGAATGTCCTCGTGGAGCATGGTGGCGTCTATGGTGACGGAGTCATCGTCCGCGGAGACGTCCACATGGCCGGCGGTCATGGAGATCGCCAGCACGATGACGGTAGCGACGATAGCTATCCCCACGACGGCGGCGATCATCCTCTTGTGCGAGCGGTGGGACCTCTCGGCCGCCTCCCTGCGGGACGGGTCGACCTCCAGGGACCCCGCCTCCGAGGCCACCCTGATGCTCTGGTATGCGGACAGAGTGGTGGCTTCGTCCACGAGGTTGAACGCGGCGTAGCGGTCCCTCCCCTTCACGGAGTAGCGGACGACCACCATGTTCCTGATGCGGGTGTCGCCGGCCAGGGTGTATCCGCCAAGGGTCTTGTTGGAGAAGTCGCCCGATCCGCGCTTCAGTCCCCCGTAGCCCATGACGCGCAGGCCTACGTCGAAGTCCTGGACGCAGTCCACCGTGGTGATCGAAGAGTACGGGATGTCAAGCTTGGCCATGGGGGCCCTGATTTCGATGTGGTCGGCCTGCAGGGTGACCCAGTCGCCCTTCAGGGTGAGGAATGGCAGGAACATGACCGCAAGCCCGATGACGAATACGGTCCAGAACCAGGCCATCGGAAGGTCTGTGGCCATGACGAGCCCCACGCCAGAGAATATGATGACGAGTGATGCGGCGATGCCGGCCCAGATCTTCGCTCCGTCCTCCATGGATGGATCATCGCATCAAGATATTAAGAGGGGGGGGGGACCTACCATCCGTATGGTATGAGGGGATTGAAGAATGGCGCCGAGAGAGAGATTCGAACTCCCGAGGGTTACCCCAGCGGTTTTCGAGACCGCCGCCATACCGGGCTTGGCTATCTCGGCTTGGATGACCCCACATGGTCGCTGTATTTAGGGTTTTTCGATATCGTTCGGGTCCGTTCATTGTTTATATCAGTGAGGAGTGGTGCATCCAGAGGTTTCTATCATGGAATCCGCTTCCATCAGCAAATACGTCGCCGAGCTCATCGGGACCATGGTCCTGACCCTGGTCGGCTGCGGCGTGGCGGTCGTCGTGGGATGCGACACGTCGGGAGGGGTCGTCGCGACCGCCCTGGCGTTCGGTCTCTCGGTCGTCGCCATGGCATACTGCATCGGACGCGTGTCCGGATGCCTCATCAACCCCGCGATCACCGTCGGCATGTACCTCGACAAGAGGATGGATGCCAAGGACGCGGTCGGATACATCGTGTTCCAGTTCATCGGAGCCATCATCGGAGCCGCCATCCTGTGGTTCGTGCTCAGCCAGACCGGGGCCGGGGTCACCGGGCTCGGAACCAACGGATACGGCGAGGCCTCCGCCAGCGACATCACCCTCGCCGGAGCCCTCGTGGTCGAGGTCGTCATGACCTTCATCTTCGTCCTGGCCGCCCTCGGGGTCACCTCCACCAAGGCGACCTCCGCCCAGGCCGGACTCGTCATCGGTCTGACCCTGGTGCTCGTCCACCTGATGGCCATCGGTCTGACCGGTACCTCGGTCAACCCCGCCAGGTCCTTCGGACCCGCCCTCATGATGCTCGCCGAGGGCTCCACCCTCGCCATCGAGCAGGTCTGGGTCTTCATCGTCGCCCCGGTCATCGGAGCGATCATCGCCGCCCTCGTCTGGAAGGTGCTCAAGCCCGCCGACGAGGAGGAGGCCTGAAATCCTTCTAGGGGTCTCCGCATGAGGCGGAGGCCCCATCCCTCTCAGAGGAACTGGGTCATATAGAGCGGCAGATAGATGATGCCGTCCTTCTGGGACACGTCCTTCGGATGCAGGACATATGATGGGCCCATGCCCTTTCTGAAGATCCTGCGGAAGCTGTCGAGGGACGGATGATGCGTCGAATCATCGGACGATTTGACCTCCACGGGACTGATCTTCAATCCCCTCCTGATCAGGAAGTCGACCTCCATCTGACCCTTCGGGTCGTTCCTTCCCCTGCGGTAGTAGAACAGCCTGCATCCGTTGGAGACCAGAAGCTGCGCGACGACGTTCTCGGTCAGCATCCCCTCGTTGATCCCCAGGTTGCCGAGCAGGATGGCCTTGTACAGCTCGTTGTCCAGATATCCGCGTTCGTTGTAGGTGTGGGTTATGAGCAGGCCGGTGTCCGCCATGTAGCATTTGATGCCGGACATGTCGGAGTACGCCGAGAGACCGACGCTGGGGTCGGTGGAGTTCTGGCAGATGTCGACGATCTTGCCGTCCACCAGCCAGAGGAACGAGTCCTCGTATTCCCTCATCCGGGCGTTCTTGCCGATGGAGGCGAGGGTGAACGTCTTGGACTCCTTGCCGAGCTCGGCCGGGATCCTATCGAAGATCTGGAGAATGTGCGCCGTGTTCTTGTCACCCCAGTTCGCGATATCTTCGCGGTACAGCTTGAGGATTCTGCGCTTTACGGTGTCCGCCGACTCGAAATCCTTCGTCTCCACGTACTTCTGGACGGCCTGGGGCATGCCTCCGACCAGCATGTACTGGCGGAATAGTCTCATCGCCTTGTGATGGATGCTCTCGCCCACGGGCCTCAGGTTATCGAAGCATCCTCTGAGGTATTCCACCAGCTGGTCCTCGCCCATGGCCCAGAGGAACTCCTCGAAATCCATGGGGTGGAGCTCCATCCCGTCCTCCTCAGAGGGGATGAGGATGCCGGACATCTTCGTCTTGATCGACAC